>NZ_LECT01000054.1 GCF_001027925.1 Rhodopirellula islandica
TACTGCCTACTGCCTACTGCCTACTGCCTACTGCCTACTGCCTACTGCCTACTGCCTACTGCCTACTGCCTACTGCCTACTGCCTACTGCCTACTGCCAATGGCCAATGGCCTCCCCCAAATCCCTCATGAACTGTCCCAGGATCGCTTCCTGACTCAGGTTCTCGACTGCGTACTGCCGCGCGGCTTTGCCGAGCCGCACGCGGGTCGTTTCATCAGCGGCCAGTGACTCAATCGCTTGCCGGAACGCATCGCCATCGTCGGGCAACACGACCCGCCCTCGGCCTGTCACCACGTCGGCGATCTGGGTGCCAGGGCTGGCACACGCCACCACGGGGCGTCCCGTCGCCAGCATCCCGGTCAACTTGGACGGCATCACCAAATCGGCTGCCCCGCCTCGCTGCGGCAACAAATGAATGTCGGCGCAGTTCATCAAGTCATTGAATTTCTCAAAGGGCTGGACCGGCAACATCTGCACGTTGGCGAGCGGCGCGCAGGCCTCCGCCAAGGAATCGTGCGAGGCACCCGTTCCACAGATCACATAGTGCAGCGGCAGCTCGCTGGACGCGTGCCGGGCGGCCTCCACGATCAGTTCCAGCCCCTGCTTGGCGCCGATGTTCCCGGCGTAGAGCGCCACGATCTTGCCCGCCGGGATCTGGAATTCAGAACGCAGCGCATCCATCCGCTCGCGAGCCGATGACATGGATGGCTGGTCCTCGGTCACCACCCGCTGCGTCAGCAAGGCCTTTTCATCACCCTCTCCCTGGGAGGGTCGGACCGTTTCGGGCCGGGGAGGGTGAAGGTGGGATTCGCTGGAGCTGGCAAGCTGAGCAAGCGGCACGGCTTCTTCCGCCGTGTCCGCCGACGCCTCGCCGGGCCAGAGCAGTGGTTTCATCGCGTCGCAGTCGACCCAGTTGGGGAACGAGACCACCCGTTTTTCATCCACTCCTTTTTGGACCACCTTCAACAGCATGTTCGGCGAGATGCTGCTGACACGATCGAAGCGGCGCATCAAGAAGGCTTCCGCCGCCAGCACCATCCGTTTGAGAATCGGTTGTTTCAGGATCCCCAATTCAAAGGCCGCATCGACCTCAAAGTCCTGGACATGCAACCAGCACTTCGCACCGCACAAACGGGACGCGATCCACGTCGTCGGCATGCACATCGCAGCGGGCTCGACCGTCAAAATCACCTCCGGCCGGAACGAGATGGCTTTCCAAAGCACAACCGGGACACTCGACAATCCAAAGGAAGCCAAGTGAATCACACGCTTCAGCCCCGAAACCTTCGCCGGCACCCACAAAGGGCACCGAATCACCGCGACACGCGAATCGCGTGACGACGGTGAGTCGTCAGTCGTCAGTTGGCAGTCGTCAGGGGCGCCCTTTGGGCTTGAGTTTTCTGCATCCAGTTGAAAGTCGTCAGAACCAGAGCGGTGACGGGCCGTTTCGTCCCCCACTGACAACTGCCCGCTGCCCACTGACAACTCCCTCTCCTCTGCCAACTGACAACTGCCTTTCCTCTGCCAACTGCCGACTGACAGCTCTCTCGTATACCTCCACCCCGAATACCCTTCGCCGATTTTCCAGCGTGGGTAATACGGCGGCGTGGTCACGACCACGACTTCGTGCCCCGCGGCGGCAAGCTCCGCGACCATTTCTCCCGAGTACTTCCCGATCCCGAACTAAACAAAAGGGAATTTTAATTCGCAAAGCCAAACTCTGAAGTGACGCGACCTCGTAATTGGAACCTACTGGACGTATAGCCGACGAATTCGAAGCGTGGCGTTAATCGGTTTACTATGCGACCAGTTTCCGCTCGGCCGGATGATTAGTTCATAGTCGCAGAATATCCGCTCGCCACTTGCTGAGCACGATCTCACGATCAAATTGCAGAACGGACTCGAAACCTCGCTTACCCATTGCATCCAGAGAGTCGCGCATCGACATCAGTTGCCGGATGCTAGCTGCAATTGATGACACGTCATCGTATGGGCTCACCAATCCACACTCGCTATCTGCAACAACTCTTGCTAGTTCCGACTCCGGGTCGGCGGCAACGAGCAATGGTTTCGATCGAGCCATTAGCCCCAACAACTTTGATGGAAAAAAATTATTTCCCGCACCGCTACGTTGCGCGACAAAAATCACGTCGACATCTGACAACATCGACTGATACTCAGCGGGATCAAGGAATGGCAAAAAGGTGACGTTTTTCACGTTGAGTTCAGCTGCCTGAGTCATCAAGTTCGATTTATCGGCCCCCTCTCCAATCATAAAGACATGTAAATTTGTCTCGGCTTCAAGCTTTTTCGCGACGCGAATCAATACATCGACGCCTTGTTTAACACCTATATTTCCAGCGTAGGCAACGGTGAATTTATTCGCTGCCTCGGGGAACCGAGGAAGGAAGTTTCCAGCCTCGGCTCCACGTGCTGCAGCGTGAGCATCAATCCAGTTTGGCACTAGGAAAAGACGCTCTGGCTTAACACCCTTGCTCGCGATGGTTGCCACCATCGAGTCCGAAATTGAACAAACCATATCCGCACGGCGATAGGTCCAAGCTTCTAAGCTTTCAAAGACTCGGGCTAAAAACCCACGCTTCATCATTCCCAAGGCGACCGCAGCATCCAGCGGCAAGTCTTGGACATTGATTACCAACTTCGCTCGCCAAAGCCATTTAAAAATAACAGCGACCAAAGCGAGAAAAAGAGGTGGAGTGAAGACAACGACTGAATCTGCTCGACCTGCGCGGAGAAAATTCAAGAATGCGAAAGCACTGAACGAAACCTCGTGCAAGAACCGCCTGACCGCATTTAACTTGCCTTGGGGAACATAAAGGTATCCTCGCAGGACACGTACGCCGTGATGCGATTCGGCCGCGAAGAGTCTGCGTTTGTCTTCCTCTCGTTTATGCCATCTTGGATAGTACGGAAACCCTGTGACTACTGTAACCTCGTCTCCGGACTCCTCTAGAAAAAGCGGGAAGTCAGAGCTATAGACGCCAATGCCAGCGTGGTCCGGCGAAAAATTGATGCTTGCAACAACTGTCTTCATTGATCCGAACCTGGTTTCAGAGCGGAGCCTTGTTTCGCTCGAGCATGCCAAGCCTCAACGATTTCTGATATCGTTTGGTCCAACGATTTCGTGATTCCCCATCCCGGATAATGAGCTTGCATCTTGCTAAGATCGGAATAGTAGCAGATGTGATCTCCAATGCGATTCCCGTCTTGGTATGCGTACTTCTGAGGTTTTCCCGTAATATTCTCAACGCGTGCGAAAGCCTCTAGAATCGACGTACTGTTATCCTTACCACCCCCGATGTTGTAAACCTCACCGCGGCGAGGCGAATCGACGAATGCGTGAATAAAGCGTGCGACATCGAGCGAGTGGATATTATCACGGACCTGTTTTCCCTTGTATCCAAAAACGGTGTACTCCTTTCCTTCTAAATTACACTTAACGAGGTAAGACAGAAAACCATGGAGCTCAACACCTGCGTGATTGGGCCCCGTGAGGCAACCACCTCGCAAACAGCAAGTTGGCATATTGAAATATCGGCCGTACTCTTGAACCATTACATCAGCAGCCACCTTTGACGCACCGAAGAGCGAATGCTTCGACTGATCAATCGTAAAACTTTCGGAGATCCCTTTTTCGAATTCGGGATCCGCATAGTCCCATCTTGTCTCCAACTCTTCCATCGCAATTTGATTTGGTGCATCGCCGTAGACTTTGTTTGTACTCATATGAACGAACGGAGCTTCGGGGCATGCTCGCCGAGCGGCTTCGAGGAGATTCAGCGTACCAACGGCATTCGTATCGAAATCGTCGAACGGAATATCGGCCGCCCGATCGTGAGACGGCTGAGCGGCAGTGTGGACGATCGCTGAGGGAGAGATCGACTCCATCAAGCAGATCACACCCTCTCGATCACGGATATCAAGTTCGTGATGTCTAAAGAGGCTTAGACTCGATTCCAAACGGCGTTGATTCCATCGAGTGTCTCCTTGCGGCCCGAAGAATTGCGCCCTTTGATTATTATCAACTCCGTGAATCTGATAACCCAGCTCGGAAAAATGGACACAAACCTCAGAACCAATAAGTCCAGAGGAACCGGTAACTAGAATAGACTTTTTCATTTGACTTCCCATAACCAAGGGCAACACAAAACATAACCTAGCAAACACTTCGAACCAAGACAGCTGTGATCATTGCTTAAAGAACCAGACTGTTGGACAGTGCGAAGCGCAATAACGACCTGGCAGAACAACCAAAAACACGAACCTAGTACAGCAGCGCATTGCAAGCGAATCGACGACCAACGCATTGCTGTCGGCTCCAGTGCAACAGCGTCGTTGACCGTGGACTTTGAAACATGCCGCAATTCAATAACGGCGCACAAGATGCCGCCTAAACACAGGCAACGTAGAGGCATATTTCGGTGAACGACTCATGCTTGTCAGTCGCCTTAACTCCTTAATCCTGTCACTGCGGATAAAACAACCGCGTGATCACAACAATGCAATGATCTCCCGCCTCAACCAATGTATCGACCATACCCCCGTAGCGTTGTCCGACCCCAATTTTCTCAGACGCGTAGTTCAGACCGTGCAACAAGATTTCCCAATGACCATCAGCCCGTTACGAGCAACCAAAACCAGAGAATCGAGCGAGGCATCCGTCCCTTGAACTCACAGATTAACAACAAAGAACAACGCAGAAATGCGGGTTACACCACCGTTGCCAACCGCTCGGACGAGGCAACCTCAAGCGACGCACTGGCAATCGACGGAGCGTCTGGTGCGCATTCCTCGTCACAACCCGCTGTGTCAGCCAGGCATCTTTTTCGATCACGTATATCCAACCACGAAACACACGAACAAGCAGCCACAATGATCGAGGTGCCGCGTGCGAACAGACTGGAACAGCACAACCGGACACAACACAAGCAAGAAACGAGCGACCCCTTTCGTGTTTTTCGCGTCTTAGACGTCACCATGGGAATCAGGCCCAGCTGCCTGGCGTGCTTCCCGAATCTTACAATACACCTGAGTGAAATAAGACATCTTCAAGAGCGCGAACACGAACCCGCGTGAGCCATCCAGAAAACCACGCAGAAAGAGATAGGCCCCGACAAAATAGACGGGCCCGGCGAGTGGCGATGTCACCATTCTGTACTTCAGCTTTTGTTTCCACGTCATCGACGCACGATCTTCCTCCGACCGAACTAGGAACCGCGCTGCTTCCCAAGAAGAATACTCGTTGTGCTTGGCAATATAGTGGTGTAGCGGACGAAAGTCCCGGTGATCGATCTTAGATCGAATAGTCCCCAACGTGCCATCCAAAATTGGATGTTCATGGATCTCCATGTCCAAGTGACTCCAACCGTCTTCCTCGATCCGCTCGTACTCACCCGCCCCGACCTGAAACAACGCCAGTTTGTCCAGCGGGTAACCATGCTTGAGTTCACGCCCCAGAAAATAAATTGTGTAGTGCAACCAGAACCCGACGTGCGAGGTTGATGGCAAGGTCTGGGAAAGCTCCGACTTAAAGGCGGGCGTGAGATGTTCGTCCGCGTCCAAGAACAGCACCCACTTAGTAGCAGGCGTATGCTCCCGTAAATACCAATTGCGCTTCTTCGGGAACTTCCCGTCCCAAACAAAACCAACGACCTCCGCCCCCCAGTCATTCGCGATCTGGCAGCTTGCGTCCGTGCTGCCTGAATCCACCACAACAACCTGGCTAGCGAAGTCCGTCCCAATCGAATCCAGGCAATCGCCGAGGGAATCTGCTTCATTCTTTACCGGAATCACGATTGTCAAATCAAGCATTCATTCCATCCGTTCCGGTACGACGTTTCCGAATCTCTCTCGCAGGATTCCCAACATAAATTCCGTTCGCATCTGCGTCTTTAAACAAGCACGCTCGTGCGCCAACGACAGCGCCAGCTTCAACAATTACTCCCGGCCCGATGAACGCTTCTGCCGCCACCCATGCACCACGTCCTATTTCAATCGGAGCCACTGTTAACTGAAAATGCTGGTCATCAACGTCGTGACTGGCCGCACATAGTGACGCATCTTGGGAAACAATGGCACCCTCACGCAGCGTGACATTCCCCATGCAATAGCAATTGGATCTCGGCCCCAGACAACTTCGTGATTCCATCTTCAAGTTACAGGGCAACCAAATCTTAGCACTGGCGTAGATATTGGCGTCCCACGCAATATCCCCACCAAAGAGACGAGTAAGCCAAACCCGATATTTACGCATCGGGGGCGGAGTCCACGAGGCCAATACTTTCCATGCTGCAATCCATACCACACGTTTCACACGGTTGGACAAAGAGTAGCTCGGCCCTCCTTCTAGCGGTCTCGTAGACTGAGCATCAAGAATTTCAGACTGAATCATTTGGCTCTCCTAATGCACTCAGAGCATGGCTTCCCGCAAACTCCGTGTGTCATACTGCACCACAAACACCGGGCAGTTTCTGCAACCAACTGCGGTTGCCGCGATACCAATCCACACATCGCTGCAAGCCCTCTTCCAGGCCAACTGTTGGCTCCCAGCCCAGCAAGGCTTTCGCATTGGTTGCATTAGCCCAAGTCGACTTCATATCCGCAACGTGCGCACCTTGACAATCTACGACCGCACTCTTACCCAACATCACCTCAAGACTTCTGACTACGTGACCAATGGAAAACGGCCGAATTCCTCCACCCAAATTAACAATCCCATAGCCCAACCTTTTGGCAGCAAGAACCGCCCCCCCCCTGGCGATATCATCAACAAACGTGAAGTCACGCGATCGTTCACCGTCGCCGCAAACGACAACAGGAGTGCCAGTCTCGATCGCATGGATAAATCGCAAATAGCTCATACCTGACCGTCCAGCAGGTCCGTACACCGCAAAGCACATCGCCACAGAGACATCGATTCCGCACAAATGATGGTAGGTGCAGGCTATCGACTCAGCGGCATTCTCCGTCGTCGCACTGGGCGATATTCGCGAGGCAACAGGCAATGACTCCCAAAACAGCATCGCCTGGCCTGAATTCAACGAAGAAGTGGAGGCAAGCACAAACTCCCCTGCTCCTTGCAACCGAGCCTCTTCAAGCAAATCCAAATTACCAGTAGCGTTTGCCTGAATGTACACATACGGATTCTCCATGCTATAGCGAACGCCAGCACGCGCAGCAAGATTCAACATGTCATCAAACCTATGCTCCCGAAATACGGCAGAAACAGCATTCCGATCCCGATATCGACGCAGCGGAACCGGACCCCCTTCGACTGCCTCAATGATCCTAATCGGTGAAATCCCAGAGCGACATCGCAGTAACCGTTGAGATTGTCAATCCAGACAATGCTGCCCCGCTCCAAATAGCGGTTCGCCACACGGGCCCCACTAAATCCGGCGCAACCAGTGACGAGTATCTCCTCGCTAAAAACCTTACTATTCATCACAACTCTCAGCAGCCATTCCAAGCCCCTACAATTCACACAGAATGAAAACCAATAAAAACACATGCTCCACAACAATCAAAGCATAGAAGACCATCAGACGCCATAGAGAAATCCCAAACCGTCATCTCTTCCGAAATCGCTAACCGCTGTGCGACCTGGAGACTACAACTCGTTCAACGGACGCCAAGTTCCTCATATTGATCGACAACTCGCTCCAAAGTAAAACGATTCTCCACCAAGCGTCTAGCCTCCTTCCCTGCCTGTTCAAGATCAGTACGCAAGCAAAAGTCTTCTAGTGCCTGGTACAGTTCCTCGGGTTTCAAAGTGGTTTGAAGCCCGGCATTTTCCGCGGCCACTTCGGGGAAGTTACAACCGGGAGTGACAATTGCTGGCACCTGCCAAGACAGGGCTTCTACAACTGCGTTTGGGAACCCCTCGCTGTGACTCGGAAGAACGAACCCATCGGCAATCTGGAAGCACGCATTTTTACGAGCACCGCTGACCTCGCCTAAAAAATGAATATTCGCGTCACTTCCACGTGCAAGTGTTTCAATTCGCTCCCGGTACACTGCGTCGCTATATGCCCCTGCAACAATCAAATGCCACTCTGGATTCTTTTGAATGAGCCGAGAGAACTGTGGCAGAAGACGATCGAGCCCCTTTTTGGGGTCAATACGCCCGAGGTACAAAAGCAATCGTGCGCCTTGCGGAATCTCAATCCCTAGCTGGCAACCGGCCGAATCTCGATCCAGCCGCTCGACGCCAGGCAACACCACACCATTCGGCACAACTTTCACATTAGCGTTTGGATACATTTCTTGGATATATTTTTGCTCGATAGCCGTATTGGCTAAAATCGACGCAGCGCGGCCCAGGTTTCGATCGACGTAACCAGCTCTCGCAAGCCGCTTCTTCCACGGCGACCTTGCTAAAATATAGTCTTCGAGCATTCCGCAGGATCGAATATAAAGCTTCGCCGATTCAACATCAGCCAGCCTCAATGCCAATCCGTCAATCGCCCCCCAAATCCCACTGACGACAATCACATCAGCCTGCCTTGCCAACTCCCGGATTCGTCGACTAGCTCCAAACGCGGAACGAACGCCAGCACCCTTAGAAACATACTCAACCGCAACGGCGGGTGACAACGCAACAGCTTCTGAATCAATTGGCACCGAAGCAATCGTGAGCTGATGTCCACGCTCAACCAACTGATTTGCGATCGCGGCTGCCACACGAGGAGGCCCCCCCGCTTTCACAGCGAGACTTTCCAACAGAAAACAATATTTCATACGACTACTTTTCACCACGTTTGCGCACAACCTTCGCAGGAGCGCCAACTGCGACACTAAAAGCTGGGACGTCGCGTGTAACTACAGAATTCGCGCCGATCACTGCCCCATCCCCGATACACACCCCCTTTGTAACAATCACACCTCGACCGATCCAAACGTCGGTTCCTATATGGATAGGCGCACCCAGAAACCCCTGCTCTCGTATGGGGATGGCAGGATCCTCAAAGGCATGATCGTAATCTCGAATACTAACAAATTCACCAATTCTCGTATCTCTACCAACACTAATTGAATGGACACTCGTAATCACACAATAGTCGTTCAGACCGACATTATCCCCAATTTCAATCACCCCCTTGTTAGCAAGCATATAGCACCCCACACCGATATGCGAACGATCACCTATTCTAATTTCGCCACACGGCCTACCGACACGCACTACCCCCTCAAACTTAACACCCTTCCCAATCTTACTAAACTTAAGTCGCCAATGAAGTTTGTGATAACACAACAACAACAAGTACTTAGCCTGAACGCTTCCAAACCAAAACGCCCAAACCATGCACCCAAGAGGTCCACAATCTTTGCTAACAGAAAGTGCGCGACCTAGCAATCTAAACACCATAAGCAATCACCACACGATAGAAAGCGACACCTTCGGCCCGCACGCACTTCTCGTAACGAACAGCCAACGCCCTAAAACAATTAACAACGCACGAACAAACAAAAAAGCGACAACTGGCCACAGCGCTACATCGAGAACATTGTCGCGATAGTCCTGATAGAATCAACTCCCGGACCCGCGTGACATTGGCGAACACAAGCAACTCAAAAACCTGCGTCTACAACGCATCCACAATACCTCTCAGTGACTGCGAGTAGTCCTCAAACTGAAACTTCTTGATAGCTGCCAGGGCATTCGCCGAAAGAAATGCGCGATGCTCCGCGTCAACTGATAGCCTCCGCAATGCCCGTTCAAACCCGTCCAAATCACCTGCCTGAAACTCGTACCCAGACTTGCCATTGGAAACAACCGCTCCTGCTTCACTGGTCGTGACGACAGCAAGGCCAAAGGACATCGCTTCGTACGTTGCGACTGAAGAGCCTTCGATATAGCTTGGCAGAAAAAACACATGAGACGCTCGGAGCTTTTCCGACAGATGGGAGTGCGACAATATTCCGGCATAAGTGACCCGAGCCTCAGGGAACTCGAGTTGCAGACGTCTAAACTCGTTTACAACCGAACCAACGATCTCAAACGTCATATTTGTCACTTCTCGTAAGCGATTGGCGACAACGAAAAGATCTCGCAACCCTTTTCGACAAGCGTCATTCCCTACAAAAAGAACCTTTATCTCCTGCGTATCTCTCTCAGGCAAAACAGCCAAAGGCGAAAAAGGTGTCCAATATGGCAATTTCACCACTTTACTTTTAGGCACCCCGAGTCGCACAAGTTCGTCAGTAACAAACTGCGATGGTGAGAGAATCGCATCTGCCAACGACCACTCAGCCTGTTCGGTTCTCGCTAGCGATTCGTAGTGCTTCCCCCAGTACTGCAGCTCTTCCTTGCTCCCATATTTGGCTAGCGCTTCAAACTGCGTTACACGAGGCGCCACACACTGCTCGAGTACCTTGAGCTTATCGCCACTATTTTCGAAACACTTCCTAGCCGCAGTATCAACGCAATACACTACATTCGCCGTACGTGGGCCGCGATCCCTAACACTGAGATAATACGATGCCAATTCATCCGCTGCCCACAGGTGTAACAAGTGCTTTTTCGAGTCCTCGATAGAATTCAATCTGATTTTATACCTTAGCCCGATACTCCGCCTGCATTTCACCCTGCCAGACTTCAGTCGCAAAACATACCTCTCAGCCGAAACACGAGAAGGAAGAATTTTCTTTGCAACATACTCTGATGCGAGAGCAAAATCTGTACACACTACATTCAATTGCCCCGTTTCGTCAAATGCTTTTGCCACATCAAAAGACCGTCGCGGCGTCAACTGAACCAGATCAACTTGTCGTGTCATAAAGAAACCATCCTGCAAAACCAAATAAACACCGGAGACGACTCCTACTTGACTGTTTTCTCTTGCTACCGCAAGAGCCGCGAGGACCGCCGCAAAAGGCTGCGTCCGCCCTCACTACTACCACTACCATGCACACAACCAAGGCTCTACTAAACATTTCTCGAGCCCGCTTTGGATCCTCTGTCCCTGACGCCGCCGGCGGACCGCCCGTGGATATGCTTGTGCCGCAGCAAAGCCAGCCCGTTGACGCGAAGCGCCATCAGCAATGCTCGGCAACCGCCACAATGACTCGGTTCAGCGACTCGCCCGCCCCAGATGCTCCCGGTCGTGGCGGCTAACGAAAGGTGAAGCGAGACACGCCTCCTAACAGGTCTGCCCCAACTCCGTACTGCAGAAGACCTAAACGCCTCGAACGCCACGCGAATGCCCCCAGACAACGAACCTTAATCCAATGGCCCCCTACCAGGCATCACGGCGAGGACGCACCCAGTAGACTTCGATTTCAGTATTATGGACGAGCGTATCATCGCCGACGAGATCGCCCTAGAACCGATCAGTGAACCGGACAACGAAATGGAACAACACCAAACAATTTTAATCGATTGAACCCCGCGAGGCTGTGAAGATTCGATGGCAGGCGCTGCGGCGGTTCATCGGCTCGGTTGCCCGAAATGCTCCGAGAACAATTCTTTACGCGGCAAAGATCGCCTCTATGATGAGCTTCCGAAACGATCCGACGTCAGGGCCGGCCATGGCGGAAGCAAAAACTAGCAGAAGCTGCAAAAATGACGCAGCAATGCGCACTAAAAAGTGCGTCTCCTCGCCTGCGCTTGAAAACACAGGCGAATTCCTGCAACCCGGAGGCGGCTTTCACAAGCATTCACTGCCAAATCGGATGAGAAGCAGGAAAGCCGAACCAAGAAAAGTGCTTCGCAGCAAATAAGAACGATCGCATGCAAGTCAGCCTCGAAGAACCCTCCTCGCGCTCATCAGCGACCGTCAGGCAAGACAGCGGAACCAGGACACCTAGCTAACTTGCGTCCCTTCCGTGCAACACGAGTCTTTGCCAAGTACTTCGGCACGAAATACAAGCAGAGATAGGAAAGCCCCCACCAAGGCAAAATCATGGGAATTGCACCCGAGATAGAATCGTAAACCGAAAAAGGTATAAAGAGCAGCAGCACGCAGTAGAGCATCCGCCTCCTGGGGTCGTTCCCGATAAAACAGTAGTTATAGAACTTACCGCAAGCAATTCCGAACACAAAAAAATACAAAGCGCCTAACCAGCCGAATGCGAGGAATGCCTGCCCAAACCCAAAACGCACCAAGTAGTTCTTCGATTCCGAATACGCTAACTGGGAGTTCGATGCTCGGTTTCTCACCTCGCCCATATTCGGCTCTGGTAGCGTAAACGCATCTTTGACGGCCTGACCAAAGATTGTCGAACTGACGTACTGAAACGTAAATTTATTTATAAACCGCACTCCATACGAGTACTCGCCAGTCCGGGCAACAGCATCCATGTCTTTTGCAACTTCAATAACTTCGTTTGTCCTGTCGCCTTCAATAGCCCGAGAGAGCTCTTCAGAGTAGCTTATCGAATACAGCTCTTCAAAGCTGAAATTCTTAGTGGATTCACGCATCACCGGAAGCAGAAAAAACACAGCCACCACGAAAAAGACCCCCAAGATCACCTGCTTTCGACTCACGACCACGCCGTTGAGTGCCCAAAGCGGCGCAAGGACAGACAGCGGCAAGAACAACGTATCACTGCGTCTTCCAGACACTAAAATAAACGGCGCTGTAACGGACAGGCAGATCGCAAAAACCAACAGGCAGTTCCTGCTTTTGGTTAGCGCGTAGCCACAGAAGGCCAAGACCTGTACAGGACGAAGCAACCTTGCGACGAACAAGAAAATCGCGAAGGAACCACCGCGGATATCTCCGTACTCTGTGGGATTAATCTGAGACTGTGCGAGCAATGCAAGGCACATTGGCGGGACTAAAGAGACGCCCAGGAGTTGCCCAGGAAATCTTGGCTCGCATTTACCGGGCGAGCGAGGGACATGCACGACGAGAGCATAGCCTAGCCTGGCCAAGGCCAGACACACCAGCATAAAACAGACGAAGCGAAGATACTCTGCATCTGACATATATAGACTGGTCGTGACATTCGCAGCCAGAGTAGGGAGAATCAACGCAGCGACCGTGGCCGATGTCAAGAACGGCAATTGAAACACTCGGCACCGATCCTTCAATGCAAGGTACATATCCGAAAGGATTAGCGATACAAGAAGCAGCAGGGGTGCGGCCTTTAGTGCACTGTCCATTGTGTTGTGTAACCTACCTCAAAACCACTCTTTACGACTTGCCACGCGACAGGAGCTTGCTTGTGCGAATTGCAGAAGATGCAATTCCTGTGCACCGACAGCAGAACTGCTGAAGAGTATCGCCAAGAATGCGAAGCGAACTCTGCAGTACAAAAACGGCCATAATCAACTCAAAAACGACTAGCCCAGTGGCGAGCCCCGAGACACCAAATGCCATACTCAAGTAGTACATACAAAACGCCGAACACGCAGCAGATGCAACCCCAAGGCTGTTTATCCTCCAGGGGCGATTAGACGCTCTGTGCACAACGCTACTCGTCCACCAGAATGAGTGGAGAACGAGCGACAGGCTCATCAGCCACCACGCAAATGGCGGGACGCTAAACATTCCCTTTGTCCAAACTTCATAAACCATCGGCCCAAAGAGCGACAAGGCAATGGCCATTGGAACAGACAGCACAATGGAAACCATGACGCCAGCTGAATGCAGCTCACGAGCTAATCCCACCTCATCTTTGGCGATTGCGTTTTGTAGCTCTGGTGCAATTGACTGGTTAACTAGGGTTAGCACCTGGTTTCCCGTACGGCATAGCGTTCTCAACGTCCCCCACTTAGCCGCACCTGTCGTGCCAAGCGTCAACGCGGCTACCCACAGAGTCCCCTGGAACAAAATCGCTTGCCAAACAGCACTAAGCTGGAAACCAATCCCCGAGACGAGCAGCTTTGACAAAACACCGAACGACACAGTCGCTCCCGCCCCCCGGTTCACCATGCTAAACGACAAGACCGCATAGAGAACTAGACAAGATAGCTTTGAGAACAGGATCCCGATCGAGACCGCGAATGCCATCCCACCTGACGCAACAACCGCCGCAGTAACTACAAGCTCCACAGCCACCTGTGTGCTGAGTATCATGCTTGAAGCAGCCGCTCGTTGTCCATGTATCCAATACGCTTCAAGCGGCGCACAGAGCTGCGTGGGAAAAACCGATCCGAGCAGAATTAGAAACACGGGCCAAGGGGCCCCAAGAAGCTCAAAGCTCGAAACGGGGAACTGAAAGCCCAGCAAAGCCAGAGAAGCCACGGCTAGCAGAAGAGGCCCCCCGAACAGCGCAATAAACACTATTGCAGTTAAGCAAAGCGAGTTTGCCTCGCGGTAGTTTTGAGCACCGAGCGCGAGCACTGCTCGAGTAGCGGCAGATGTCCCAACACCAAGGTTTGACATTGCCAAGAAACTCGGGATACTGCTAATAAGCAGCCACTCTCCAAAGTACTCTGGACCCCAAGCAGAGATAAACAGTGGCACGATTGCTAATTGCCTCGCTAGAATCAGCGACTTTGAATACATTCCGACGCTGAAATTCGCTGCCAAACGCCGCTTGCGAGTCATTTTGGGTATACCAGATTCATTAGTCTGCAATTCCGAATTCAGATGCTATCAGAGATGTTCTCCCAGCGAGCTTTCGAGGAATTGAGTCATAACAAAGAACTCTTTATCGAGAGTCGCTTGAGGAACCCGTATCTCACAGCCATAGCGAAGGTCGATGCCAAGACGCTCAAACACTCCGTTTCTTGCCGTCGTTCCATAGTACACGGCAGGATTCCCAAACGAAAGCGTCGGCAAAACAGCATGCACTCTATTTGAAACCGTAAGCTCGGTTTGCTTATACAACGAAAGATACGACAGTGGATTGTAGGACAGAAAGCTATTTGGCTTCGCGAAATTGAGGTGCGAAAACTTATAGCCAATATCATGCACAGGACGTATGATCTTCACACCATCTATATCCGATGGGTACCTTCGCATCCATTCAAGATGCCGCATCCATTTCCAGTGACGCTCTTTCTCAATACGCTTCCGCGGTGCATGTATTGCCCCGTCTTCACCAGCCTCAATTGGAGGCTCAAAGGCTTCGTAGAAACTGACGGTGACGTAACGCTCTGACTCACAGATATCTGCAACTGGACATGTCTTGGAAACCAGGGATGCAGCGCAAACTCCGTTCAGAGATTTCCCGCAACAGTCCTTATACAGTTCGTAGGTCTGGGGATCCCGGGATGAAAAAGCCACCGGAGAGTACCTGGACAGAAAATCCAGGTTCTCCTTTTGTGCCTTTCCGTTTCCGTGGACACTCAGAAGACAGTACTTCTTTCCGCTTGCAATTATCTTTTTAATTAGCCCACCATATTCCTCAATAAAAGATACGGACATAATGGGACCGGACAAGACAAATAAATCGGCCTCCTGTATCAGGTTCAGTTTAAAAGCGTTGTCTTTAAAATTCCGCGGGCGAAAAGCTCGTTCGATCGGCCCCTCTAGCATAGCAATATCAGCGTCAGCAAATACGCTCTTGAGCATGTAGTACAAACTGAATTGATAGAAACCATCACCTATATTGTTCCACGTTGAGTTTTCAACGAGCACTCTCATTATTCTTTCCGGTTAAAGGCGTGGTTGCACGCAAAGCGTATGCTTGCCCTGGGCGACCGATGTTTTGAACTTGGCTCTGCGGCCTTGGCTGAGATCCGCAACCCAGAGGCTGCGTTTCCATCAACGTGATCCACATGAGACTCATGCGTGTTAACTTGCGTCCACATGCAATCGCCTAGGCTGAAGATGGGATACCCAACAGCAGAACCTCAGGCTCCGACAGCCGCCTGATGTAGTGGTTCGAAAATCCATTCTAGCGACCTGTTTCATTGCCATCGGCCAGACGACTTGAGTTTTTTACTCTGCCGCTACATGAACGCTGTGCCCATGCTGCTTGAGCAAGGCATGTCGCCGGGCGATGTCGAGGTCGCTTACGACCATTTCGGCACACATTTCTTCGACGGTGATCTCGCATTCCCAGCCGAGCTTTTCTTTCGCTTTGGCAGGATCGCCGAGCAGGGTCTCGACTTCGGCAGGACGGAAGTAGCGGGGGTCGACTTTGACAATGATGTCGCCCACGGAGATCGCGGGGGCTTTTTCTGAATCAGTGATCTTGGTGACGGTGGCGATCTCGTCGACACCCTCCCCACTGAATTCGACTTCCATCCCAGCTTGCTCCGCGGACATGCGGACGAATTCACGGACGGTGATCTGCTTGCCAGTCGCGATCACAAAGTCTTCGGCCACCTCTTGCTGCAACATCATCCACTGCATTCGAACGTAGTCCTTGGCGTGGCCCCAATCCCTGAGCGCGTCCATGTTGCCGAGGTACAGGCAGGGCTCGAGGCCCTGAGCAATGTTGGCCATCCCGCGAGTGATCTTGCGGGTCACAAACGTTTCGCCGCGACGGGGGCTCTCATGGTTGAACAAAATCCCGTTGCAGGCATACATCCCGTAGGACTCACGGTAGTTGACCGTGATCCAGTACGCGTACATCTTCGCGGCCGCGTAAGGTGAGCGAGGGTAAAACGGCGTGGTTTCCTTTTGCGGGATCTCCTGCACCAAACCGAACAACTCCGACGTGCTGGCTTGATAGAACCGGGTCTTCTCCTCCAGCCCCAGGAACCGGATCGCTTCCAGCAATCTCAAGGTGCCCAAGCCGTCGACGTCGGCGGTGTACTCGGGGGATTCGAACGAGACCGCGACGTGGGATTGGGCCCCCAAGTTGTACACCTCGTCGGGCTGGACCTCTTGCATGATCCGGGTCAGGTTGCTGGTGTCGGTCAGGTCGCCGTAGTGCAGCTTGAAGCGAGCGTCTTTGGCATGAGGCGACTGGTAAATGTGATCGACACGCTGTGTGTTGAAGGAGGACGCGCGGCGTTTGATCCCGTGGACTTCGTAGCCTTTTTCCAGCAACAGCTCCGCGAGGTAGGAACCGTCTTGGCCGGTCACGCCGGTGATGAGCGCTTTTTTCATAGTTGCGAGTTGCGAGTTGCGAGTTGCGAGTTGCGAGTTGCGAGTTGCGAGTTGCGAGTTGCGAGTTGCGAGTTGCGAGGGGCGAGGGGCGAGGGGCGAGGGGCGAGGGGCGAGGGGCGAGGGGCGAGGGGCGAGGGGCGAGGGGCGAGTTTCTCGCGACTAGCCGCTCGCTACTTTTTCTAACCGCTACTCTCTTTTGTGTCGTTGAATCAATGCCCCCAGTATTCGGCCGAGCTGCAGGGCTTCGTCTGCCCATTGTTGACCGTCGGGCTTTTCAATGTAACCGGCTTCGATTCCGATCAGGATCTGCGTTCGGAGTTCGCCAGCCGAACCTTTGGCGTAGGTCAAGAATCTCGCAATCTCTTTGTCGCTGTCTCGCTCATAGCCCTCGGCGATGTTGGACGGGACTGAAAGTCCACTCCGAGTGAGCTGGTCTCGAAAACCAAAGTCCCGCAAGTCTTTCGTTTGCTGATAGAGCGTCGCCGAAAGCCGAGCCGAGCGTCGCCAGACGTCAAGGTCTTCGTAGGACACGGGAGAGGCCTTTGTTTTTTAGATAGCGGCGAGCGGCGAATTGGATGTAGCCGGATTCGCCGAGAATTCGGAAGGGAGAGAGGCAATTTCTCGTTTCTCGTTTCTCGTTTCTCTTAACACGCCCCCTCCCGAAAGAGGGCGGTTTTGATGGTTCGCCAGAGGATGAAGATGTCTCCGGTGACGGACCAGTTGTGGAGGTAATACCGATCGAAGTGGATTCGCTGCTGGTACGAGGTGTCGTTGCGGCCGCTGACTTGCCACAGCCCCGTGATTCCGGGGCGGACCATTTGGTACATCTCGAACACCTCGGGGTGCTCCTGGATGTACTCCCGGTCGTAGTTGCCGCAGTCGATGATCGGCCGGGGGCCGACCAGACTCATCTCACCACGCAGCACATTCCAAAGCTGCGGCAACTCGTCCAGGCTGGATTTGCGAAGGAAATCACCGATCCATGTGATCCGTGGATCGTTTCGCAATTTGTGAGTCGCTTCCCACTCGGCTTTCATCTCCGGCCGTGTGTCGAGGTACTCCCGCAACTTCTCATCGGCGTTGCAAACCATGCTGCGAAACTTCATGGCTTGGAATGGTTTTCGATAACGCCCCACTCGCGATTGGCAGTAAAAAACGGGGCCAGGATCCATGACCTTGATCGCCACACCGATCGCGGCCATTACGGGCAACCAGAATGGCATCGAACCGATCACCAGAATCAAATCCATCGCTCGCTTGACGACTTGCGCTTTCGGGCAGGTCAGCGTCGTCCGGCAGTGCATTTCGATCTTGCCGTCGGCTTCGATCAAGCGGACTCGCTCGGTGGGATGCCGTTCGATCTCGGTTGGAATTGCGACATGCGGGATGCCATGGAACTGCTGGAACGCGTTGCGGGCAGCTCGATTGCGTTCTGCGATCACGACGCGGCACGCCTGCGCGTCTTGTAGGATTTCTTCGAGGGCGCCGATTGGCCCAATGTGGACGCGGTGGTCGCCGCCGGCCCGCTGGGCGATGGATTGACACCACTGCATCTCTCGCTGCATCGATTGCCGCGTGTCGGCAACACCGCTTTCGTGGCGATCGGAATCCCAGTGCGGCATCGGATCGAAGACGATTCCCACGGGGCGGACGCCTTCTGTTTTGGCACCCGAAACACGCTCGAACAATCGCGCTGCCCGCTCGCCATTGCCAACCACAATCACGGGCTGGGTCCACCACTGAAACTGACACAACCAGCGTCGCATCATTGGCCGGACGGCGCTGAGCAGGAAGCACAATGAAACACTCAGGACCGACCATCCCAGCCAAGGGAATTCCAACAGGCCGGTTGTGAACAACATCCCCAGCCCCAGGGCCACGCAGACTTCCACCGTGGTTTTGAGAATCCGCCGGAATTCGACCGAGTAGGTGATCCCGACCCCGGGATACAGACCGTGCATGTGGTGCAGCATCACGGAGAGCGTCACCACGGCGACGGCAAACCAAGTCCCGGCCAGGGAACCGGTCCCGATCCCGGCCAGAATCGACAAACCAGCGGCGGCGGCGGCGGCGATCATGTCCGCCACCAGCAAGGGCAGCGTCGTCCGAACGTCGTACCAGGCTTGCAGCCGGCCCATCTGAATCGCAACCGGGGTGCTGATCCGTTGGGACTGGCCAGCCGGGCGGGGGCGAGCATGCTCCGCATGCCGCATGACCACGCGGCTCGGCGGCACATCCGCGTGAACCACACCGGAATCGGTCGAATCGTCTAACGCGATGGCGCTCATACTGTTCTCATCCTTGGATGAAGTGGAAGCGTGCTGACGGAAGAAGTTGGGGAGAAGAAGGCAAAGTTGCGAGTGGCGAGTTGCGAGCGGCGAGTAGCCGGATTCGCCAAGAATTCGGTAGGGCTAGTCGCTCGTGGTCTGTCAAAGTTGAAAGTGAGGGTTGATCGTAGTGGACGAGGCGACGAGTCCTTGGTTTTGACGCCAGTTCAGGACTCGTTGCCTCGTCCACTACCCTAAAAACAAGTCGTGACAGACCACTCGTTGGCGGTTGCGTGTAGCTGGATTCACGCAGAATTCGGAACGGGCTTGGTAGCCGGACTCGCGCAGAATTCGGATCGGCTTTGGTGGGACGCTGGGCCGAATGCTGGTGATGCGGGATTGCATCGGGGTGGGCTTTGGAATCACAGGCTGGAAGCCTATGCCGCAGGGGCCGAATTCTGGCGAATCCGGCTACGGGTGGGGAATCACTGTCAAAGCTAAAAGTGAGGGTTGGTCGTAGTGGACGAGGCCACGAGTCCTTGGATTCGACGCCAGTTCAGGACTCGTGGCCTCGTCCACTACCCTAAAAACAAGTCCTGACAGACCACTACGTGGTGGGGTGGCCGTTGGAGGATCCGTTGACGGTGGAACCGTTGGCGACGTGGCCGTTGCTGGAGGCGGCTTCGGGGATGGGAAGCGAACGGGTTGACGCGGCCGCAGTTCGTTTGCTGGATGAACGTTTGCGACGCGGGGCAGAGCCGGCATCATCATCGTCATTCGCTTCGTAGTACCGACGGTAATTGGCCACGTAGCCGTATTGTTTCTTGCCGTAGTAATCGTACGAACTGTACGCGTAATGGTTGCTACGCGAGTCACGGCTGTTGACGATCACGCCTTCGATCGCGATGCCTTTGTCGGTCAAGACTTCCGTGGCCCGTTCGACCAACGTGCGATTGTTCTTTTCGATTCGGACCGCCAGGAAGACACCATCGACTTCGTCCGCCACGATCGAGGGGTCGGCCACGGCGAGCAACGGCGGCGTGTCGATCAAGATCACGTCGTAGGTTTTGCGGGCCAAATCCAAGAACGCCACCCACTGGTCCGATTCCAGCAACTCCGAGGGCTCGGACGTCCGTGATCCGGAGGTGCACAGCGTCAGGCTGTCTTGCTCACTCGCCTGAACACATTCGGCGAGCGTTGCCGGGTTGATCGGGCCATCGTGACTGAGCAAATCCGACAGGCCAGGCGATCGTTCGACACCGAAGTTAGCGGCCACCGTCGGGCGACGCATGTCCGCGTCGATCAGCAGCACGCGTTTGCCCGTCTGGGCGACCGAAACGGCCAGGTTCGCAATCGTGGTCGACTTCCCATCCGAAGGACTGGGGCTGGTCAGCAAGAACACCTTCTTGGATTGGCTCTTGGTCAGGAACAACAGGGACGTCCGCAAAACTCGGAACGTTTCCGCCTCCGTGCCTCGGGGCAGGTGGAAAGTCGGGATCATCGCTGAGATGCCCGACCCTTCTTTGACCTTCTTTTTGAGAGCGGATTCCTTCAACCGGGGCACGTGTGCCAGAATGGAAGCCCCAACGATGCGTTCGACTTCCGCGGGATCGTGGAAGGTGCGGTCCGTCATTTCCGCCAGCAGGGCCAACGCCAGCCCCAACATCCCTCCGGCCAAAATCCCCAGGGCCGCAATTTTCGTTCTCGATGGCCAAACAGGAACACTCGCGGGCAGGGGCATCACAATCAAGTCCGTTGAGAAACCCGAGTAGTCATTGGTGAGGTTGATTTCGTGCAAGCGTTGAAACACCTCGTCATAGCGTGCTTGAGCACGATCCAGATTGGCTTTCAAGGAACTGCCGAGCAGAAACGTCGTTTCGACTTCTTTGGCCAGCTTGGACTCCTTTTCGGAAAGTTCCAGCAACTGCTCTTCACGCTTCTCCATCTCGGAGATATCGCTCTGAAGGACTTGATAGTAGCTAGCCAGAATATCAGCCGGCTTGGCTTCGACTCGCTTGTCTTCCTCGGGGCGGTTCTCCCGGCTCTCATCCACAAAACGCCGCATATTATCTAGTTCGGTACGCAGGGCACGAACGCTGGGGTGATTTTCACCGAACTCCGCCGCCATCAGACGTTCTTTGCTGGAGAGTGTAAGCAACTGTTGATACTCGGTCCGCGTCGATTCCTGCATGACCGCACGAGAGAGCATCTCATCATTGGTTTGATCATCGCGATTGGCAGAGATCGCCAAAAACGCATTCACCCGGTCAATTTCGTCAGCGTCCAGCAGCGACATCACGTGCACATCCGACAACGAATCCGGATCCTTGCCCTTCACAAACTCTCGAATCACAACTCGACGCGACTTCGCATGGGAAAGCGATTCACGAATCCCACCCAATTGCTGTTCGATGTTATTGAGGCGTAGTCGGTGGACATCTTCCAGAGAATCCCGGCCGTTGATGTTGCTGGAGATGAGCGCGGGGACTGACGCCACGAACTCACGGTATGCTTGATCCGCTTCTCGCAGGGCCTTCTCATTCTGAACCTGAGCTCTCGCAATCAATTCCGCCGCTTCGTTCCCGACACTGCTGGTTTGCTCGTCGATGTAGTCTTGGTAGCTATCGAAGATCGCTTGCAGAGCAGCCGCAGCCACCTCAGGATCGGGGTCCTGGTAAGTTGCCTTCAAAACACTTGCACTTTTTGCTAGTCCGTCCCCACCTTTGCTGACGGACAGATTCTCCGCCAAATCACCAACTTTGACGTTGAGACCAGCAATCTGAATCGCGTTTTCCAGAATTTTGGGACTGGCAAACAATTCCATGTGGGTCGAGAGCACGTCCTCCTGCATGGACGCCATGTCTTTGGCCCCGTTATTCACCCCCGTGTTGGCCACTTCCCCGGAACGCTGGCCCACTAAAACGGCAAGCTTGGATTCGTAGATCGGGACTTGGTTGACGAAGTAGATCGTCGCCAGGGTAACGCCGACAAAGATCCCCAGGGCGATCAGGTGGTAGCGTCGCCGGACAATCCCCAGCAGATCCAGATCAATGTCCAGTTCGTCGCCGTTGACGTCGTCAGCAGATGGGTTGGATCGAATCATGATTTTTAGAAACTCGATTGACTGGTCGGCGAAGAGCACTGACCGCGGCTCGCGACCAAGGAACTCTCAAGTCCGTTCCGTTCCGGCGAACAGATCACGCGAAAGGATGTTTGGAACTTGGGCAAGAGCCACACATCATTTGTACAGGTTGTGGAGCCCCCTCAGAAGGGAAACGCGTCAAATTCAACCCAGCACCGCACCTTTGGTCGCCAAGAAGAACTGCCGCTGCAGGGATTGCATCTCTGATTCTAGGTGCCAAACGAGCGTGAAGTATTGAAATGCCTTCATTTTGCGCGCACTTCGTGCTCTTGGGTGACACCACACCCCACCTTCGGCGGGCTCGTCTCCGAACCCCATCGAGTCGAAACGAGAATAGACCGGAATGACCAAGATTCAATCCCCATCTGGGGCCAATTGGGGGATTCAGGAATAAGGGCGACGATTTCGCAGCGTCGTGAGACAAGGGGGACTGATCCTCCCCAAATTCAGACGCGATTCCGATCCCACCAGCACGACACCCCCGTGCACATCCGCTCACTCCCCATTCGAGCTACGAGCTACGAGCTACGAGCTACGAGCTACGAGCTACGAGCTACGAGCTACGAGCTACGAGCTACGAGCTACGAGCTACGAGCTAACTGCTAACTGCTAACTGCTAACTGCTAACTGCTAACTGCTAACTGCTAACTGCTAACTGCTAACTGCTAACTGCCCATCACACCCCGAACGCGCAACGGCTTGTTGATTTAGTCAGCCGGAACGCGACAGCGTCCGGTTCGTTTCCGGTAACCGTGGGCTAGCGCTGGACTGCTGAACGCTTGGGCTTGGAGAGTATGGTCGCTTGCGCGAGTTTTCATCCCGGTAGGGATGCAAGATGGTAGCCGTCGGTAAGCGATCGCGCCACCGATGGACATGCAAACCCCACGCCGCCACTCTCCATCCCGCCGTGGCCGATGGCCACGGCGGGATGGAGAGTTTTTTGGGAGGCACGGTTTCCGGAAGTGCGCTGCTACGCAGCGCCCCCCAGCTACCATCTGACATCCCTACCGGGATGAAGAAAGACAGGATCTGCGAAACGTACTGAATCAACAGCCTGGTGAGCGATCGACCACCCCGAATTCCTCGCGAATTCGGCGACAGGGAGAAACGAAAAAAGCAGGGGCTGTTTCCAACCCCTGCTTGATCCACTCGAAGATTTGATCCCAGGCCTAGCAGGCCAATGCCTTCTGTCCTCGACGGCGTCGGTAGGCTACGACACCGGACCCGATCATTCCCAGCATGACAAAGCTGGCCGGTTCAGGCACGGCAGTCACGCTGATCGTACGAGCGGCGCCCAAGCTCGCGTCGAACTCGTTGAAGGGAAATGTCTCGCCATCTTCCGAGAAATTGGCGCTGTTACGCCCCACCCCGGCGACGAAATCAAAGGTGGTGTCGCCGACCGCACCGGCCACGTAACTGAACTCAAAGAGGCTGGTGCTGGTACCCGCCGAGAAACCGTACCCAGGAGCAATCCCCGCGAAGCCAATCCCGCCGACAGCCGTCAAATCGGCCCCGGTGGCGTTGGTGGAGGCAGCGAACAGCGGGTTGAACGCCACGGGCAAACCTATGTTGGGCTCTGCATTGCTGCTCGAAATCGTCGCCGTGAACGCTTGCAGCGTGTCATCGGTGAAGTCGGGATCCGATACACCAAGATCAACCAAGTTCACCCGCACGGTCACGACGTCGCCGGACACGAACGATGTCGTTGAATCGACGCCGTTGAGTGTATCAATCTCAAAAACAAAGGCAGCAAATGCATTGCTGGTCACCAGCGTCATGCTCAGCACCGTGAAGAATCGTATCATGTGCATCGAATAATCTCTTTGTGGGTTGGTGGTTATAAGTGACAATCATAGCCACCCGGGTAAGCCATGGCCCACCCGAGTGTCATTTTATTGCGAAATGATCGCTCGCCTTCAGTTCGCAGAATCGCTCAGCAGCAGCACTTCTGAATCCAGCTGACCATCCAGATCAGAAAGCACTTCATCCACGGCGGAGGCGTACTCTCCTAGGCTGGAACCTCCGGAAATGGCGTCCAAGTCGGATTCCGTTCCTTGGTTGGGTGCTGCTACCAAGGTTGACTCGGAAGCGGCGTCCAATTCAGGATCGCTCTCTTCTGATGCATCGATTCCCCCTGAAACACTTGACTGCAGACTTGCAATCGAACTGGGGAAACTGGCCGGTGGCATCCCATTGAACAAGAAGAACACAATCCCTGCGTCCGAGCCATTCAAGACCCCATTGCCATTGATATCAGAGAAAATCGAGTAGAAGACCTCCCCTGGCTTTTTGTCAAAGGCGAAGTAGATGTTCCCAGCGTCGCTCCCGTTGACCACGCCGTTCTGGTTGGCATCACCGGGATTGACCGAGAACTCAAAATTGAAAGCGAAACCTTCCATCAGGTCGCCTGACGGGAGCGAGTCCCCTGTATTGAACTCGCCATCAAGCTGGGCACCCGAGGTACTCAACACCGTGTCCAGCAATTCCAGACGCAGATTGGCGGCGGGAATTGCCTTGTTCAGCGTGAGGACCAGGGCACCATCCGTGTCAACGAAAGGCGTTCCCACAATGATCGGCGGAGTCCCTGCATTGACGGTGCTGTGCAGGATCACATTCGCGGACGCCCCGGCCACCACGACGGTCGACAGGTCGACATCTTCGGTGAACTGAACTCGCAATTGATTGATACCGCTCCATGGCAACACCTTTGTCTGATTCAGGCCCGTTGGGATGGTGTATCCCTTTCCATCGCCGCTGCCAATCAGATCCATGTCCGCGGCGTCTTTGAAGTCCGGAGCCCAGGTCGTTGAACTCACCTGCACACCTGACACTTGCAGAGTCGCCAGGCTGTCGTCATCCAGGATGGTCCCAAACGCGAGGTCGGACACATTTGCCACAATGCCAACCACACTGGTTGTTGCTGACATCGAGATGCCGAAGACTTCGATGGGCTCAACATCCCCGTTGTCAACGATCGGCACAGCGACGCTCTGAGTCAGGGAACTCAGGGAGTTGAAAGTCAAAGTCGTCGAGGCCGGGAGATTGAAATCACTGCCAAGGGTCGCTGTGAAGGCACTGTTTCCGGAGTCAAGGAAATTGAGTGTGACATCGATATCGCCAGCCGCAGCAGGAATCGCGTTGTCAACCGTCACGACGAAGACAGCCGTTCCGTCATCTTCGTTGACTTCGACATCCTCGATCGTGAATGTGAAGGGCGTCAAGACATCTTCGGTGGTCGTCCCTGCGACGACTCCTCCATCTTGATCGTCCACCTGCCAGTTGATCGTCAATGGTCCAGGTGCGCTGATCACCGATCCAGGGATGGTGAGAATCGGACTGAAACCAAAGTCATCAAAAATCAAATCGCCGTCCCAATCGACGCTGTAAATCAAATCCCCCGTGTCGGAGACAGAGGGATCCGTTGCCAAGATTTGGAAAGATCCGTCCTGACCAACCACAAAGGGGCTCAACGCTGCCGCTTGAGTGACACTGGGTGCGACATTGGCGACATCCAGGTTCTGTGTTCGGCTGTCGAGGAACGACCCAACGGCTTGGAACTGCAACAAGTTGCCCTGCGTGAAGGCGTCGACTTCCAGGTCAGGTGAATAGTCCGAGTCATCGTCGAACACATGATCCACCGTGATCGACAACCCGTTGTTCAGGTCATCAATGTCATCAACATCGTCAACCGTGGTCGTCGTCCCGTCGCCCCAGCGAATTAGAAGCGAAGTCAATGGGTCGACCAATCCATCGGCGTAACCGGTGATCGTCAAGAGGTAGTCACTCGGACCCTCATTGTGAACACCTGCGGTGCTGTTGTCGGACAAGGTCAAAGCGGGGGCTTTGTCCGTGACCACCAAATCGAGCGTTTCGGTGGTACTCTGAGCTCCGCCACTACCAACATTGCCAAGGTCATCGACCGTGAAGGTCAATGTCGCCGTGTCGCTTACCGCGGCACCTGGATCGACATCCCCAACCTCAAAGCGAAGCTCGGTTGCCAGCACGGTGTTGATGTCCGCTTTGGTCCCTGTCAGTCGGATGCCGCCAGCCACCGAAGACTCGGAGACCAGCCCAAGATCGGACGCCAAGCCAACCGCACCATCCGTGGAAGTGATGTCCAGCTGAATGACATTGGAGTTCAATGATCCCGCGTCATCGGAGTCGGCATCATCAACCGAGACTCCAGTGACCGTCAGAACATCGCCTTCGGTCCCCGTGGGCAGACCGGTCGTTGGGATTGTGATCGATGGAGCATCATTGACTGCTTCGTACGTGAAGTCGATCGTCGAAGAGGCGGCATTGCTACCGGTCACGGTGAAGTCGATCGACACCGAGCCAATGAAGTTGGCGTTCGGCGTGAACGTGTATTCACCTGATCCATCCGGGCCTGAAAGAACACCGTCGCTGCCCGCGTAATCGACATCTGTCACTGTGACTGTGCTATCCACATCAGTGGCTTGCAACTCCAATTCAGACACATTGAACGTCACCACCTCGTCTTCGTCGAATGGCCCCAGATTCAAGGCAACCACCGATGTCGGATCGTCGTCTGGCGTCACGGTGAAGGTGATCACGCTGGACGTCGTTGACTCAGCAGGCGTGCCCGCGTCTTCCGCTTTCACCTTGAAGGTTGCCGTTCCGTTTGCATCTGGATTCAGCGTGTAAACCAAGTCGCCAGCGGCATTGATGGTCGGCCCCGATGCGAACAGGCTCGAAGAGCTGTCATCCAAGTCGACGATCGAAAGAGCGACCGCTTCCATCTCATCGGCAGGACCAGCCAACACGTTGCTGACAAAGCCGGCGATTGGTCCGGCGGAGTCTTCGGCGACTGTCGGATCCGGTCCAACGTCAAACGTCGGAGCATCGTTGACCGGGGTGATGTTCACCGCCACGTTGCCAAGTGCGACGTTCGGCATCGCACCGCTGCCGGTGCTGCCGTTGTCGGTGACCGACACGTCAATCGAATCCGCTGGCAAGCCGTTGGCATCTGTGTCGCCGGTGAACTGAACCGCCGAAGCGTTGTCCAAGAAGGTGTTCAACGCTGCCGTGGTGCCCGTCAAAGTGATCGTTGACGTGCCTGTGCTGCCCACGGTGACGCCGCCGGCATCCACTGCTGACAGCGTTCCGCCGCCAGTGGTTGCCAAGGTCACCGTCAGCGAACCGCCACTGGCGTCGACATCGAACAGGTTGATCGCTGACAAGTCAACGTCGCCTGGCAGATCTTCGACAACGCTAACAGAAACAGGCAGCGTACCCAGGTTTTGCGGGGGATCGTTCACTGGAGTCACGATCAACCCAACCGAATCAGAAACCGAACCGGTTCCATCGGCAGCTGTGATGCTGAGTGTGTCGGTACCGTTGTAGTTGATTGTCGGTGTGTACAGCAGGCCATCCAGGGCTGCCGTGATGGCCGCTGGAGTTCCCGAGAAGGTCATTGTCGAGTCCGCTGTGCCATCACCGACAGTGAAGACTAGTCCCGTTGTCGAGGCCAGCGTCAGAACACCGTGGGCGACAGACAGGGTCGCTTCTGGAGATGAATCCACGTCGCTGACCGAGATCGCATTGGAATTTGCGACCGAGAACGTTTTCGAGGAGTCCTCCGCCAGTGTTTCTGCAGCAGGAACGGTAATCGCCGGGGCATCGTCGTCCGCCACCACGGAGATGTTCACCGTTTCCGAAACAGTTCCCGCTCCAGTGCCCGTGTTGCCGTTGTCATCCACATCGATGTCCAGCGTGGCTGGACCAAAGTAGTCCGCATCTGGATTGAACACCAAGGTCGCCAATGCCGCGTTGATGTCCGCCAGCGAACCGTCAAACGTCATCGTTGTGTCACTGTCCCCGTCACCGGTGGCAAATGCCAGTCCAGTGTTGTCCAGTGTCAGCGTGCCATTGGTCGCCGTTAAGGTGACCGTCGCGACCGCCGAAGCGGTTTCGTCAATATCGACATCGGCAATCGAAATGGCATCGCCAGCGGTGAAGCTCAGGGGCGAATCTTCGCCGACCGAGACCATCAAGGGAGCCGTGATCACAGGAGCGTCGTTGGTGGCCGTTAGGTCGACCTCAAACGTTCCCGCGGACACTTCGTATCCACCAACAGGTCCCGCACCGGTGTTGCCCTCGTCGCTGACGAGGACTTCGATCTCGGGAGCAGCCGCCGTGTTGATGTTGTTCTGGTCAGTGGGCCCTTGATACTGGATTTGGCCTGCCGTCGAAAGAATCGCATTCAGGGCCGCTTCCGTGCCGCTGAAGATCAGCGACGTGGGCGTCGACCCCGCTTCGGTGGCGAGCAGTGTCGACAACGTCCCGGCCGAAGCCGTGATTGTCATGGTCATCAAACCGCCTGCGTCATCCGAATCGTCGATTTGCAGCGTTCCGAAGTCCAGGTCTTCGGTGGCATCTTCCTCCATGGAAACGCTGGTTGGCAACGCGCCGGTGAACTCCGGTGGCGTGTTGATCGGTGTGACGTTCAACGAGATCGTATCAACGTCGTTGAGCGCACCTCCCGGTAAGACACTTGAACTGACTCCGGTGTTGCCAAGGTCATTCGTGGTAACGACCAAACTGTCGGGGCCTTCGTAGTTTGTCGTCGGGGTGTATTCCAAATTGGCAAGTGCCAAGTTGACATCGTCAAACGTCCCCATGATCGTCACGGTCGCCGATGCCTCGGCACCCGACGTGATCGAAACACCCGCTGGCAAGGTGCCCAGCGAAAGTGTGCCTTGGGCAACAGTCAGTTCGACTTCCACCGCATCGACTGCCGGATCAACGTCGACATCGGAAACGGTGATCGTGGTCAAAGCCAGCATCCCGTTTTCGTCCACGTCAATCGGCCCCGCCGGCACGGTATTGGTCGGATTGTCGTTGACCGCGATCACGTTGATGGGAATCGTCTCTGTGTCGGTCAAATCACCGCCCGTCAATCCGTTGTTGCCCTGGTCGTCGACGTCGATCGTCAGGGCGTCCATCCCGTTGAAGTTGGCCGACGGTAGATAGGTCAACGTTGCCAAAGCGGCGTTGATATCAGTCAGATCTCCAGTGAAGGTCATCGTCAAATTTGCTACCCCGTCACCGACGGTGAAATCCAAGCCTGTGCTTGTACCAAGCGTCAATGTTCCACTGGCAACGGCCAGGGTGACTTCCAAGTCATCGGCCCCTGCATCAACATCGCTGATCGAAACAGTACCAAAGCCGGTCGGAGTGGTTTCGTCTTCCAAAACCGAAACTGGAGTCACGACGGGACCTGTCATTGGCACGGAAATCTCCGGCGCGGAGTTCACCGATTCAATGGTGATCACAAATGTCATCGTCCCGGTGTCATTGCCACTGTGGGCAGACCCACCGTCATCGGACAGTGACACCGTCACCGTCGCGGTTCCGTTGGCGTCCAACGCGGGCGTGAAGGTCAGCGTCCCACTCCCATCGATGGCAGGTTGAACGGAAAATAGCAATGTGTTGTTGTTCGATACAACGACGGGATCCAACGTCTGAGGTTCCAACACTTCATCGGCCGGACCAACCGAAGCATTGCTCAAGAATCCGCTGATCGAAGCCGCACCGCTATTTTCATTCGCGGTTTGATCACCAAGCAAGTCAAATGTCGGGGCGTCGTTGACGGGGGTGACCGTGACATCGATGGAACCAAGGGCGACATCGGCTCCGCCACCAGCACCGTTGTTGCCTTGATCGTTGACCTTGACATCAATGGTGTCGAATGCAGGTCCGTTCGCATTCAGCACGACATTGGTGTATTGAACCGACGAAGAGTCGCCGAGGAACGTGTTCAGGTCGCCAACGGTACCCGTCAAAGTCAAAGTCGCAGTGCCATCACCACCAACCGTCACCCCACCACCGGTTGTTGCCGATAGTTGACCAGTCGCCGTCGATGAAATCGTCACGACGATTGGGTCGGTCCCCGCGTCGACATCCACCAAGTTGACCGAGGATAGATCCAAGTCCCCTGGTTCATCTTCGTTCACAGTCAATGTGGTTGGGAAACCACCCGAATTGCTGTCGCTCGGATCATCGTTGATCGGATCAACCGTGATATTCACGACTCGAGTGATCGTCAATGGATCAGCGACACCGTTGGTCGTCCCGTTGTCCTGCAACGTGATCGTGAACGTATCCGTGCCGTTGAAATTCAGGTCCGGCGTGTAGTCAATCTCACCACTGAGAAGGTCATAGACCACGGTGCCGTTTGCCGGCTGTGTACCACCAATCAGGGTCAACGACTGAGAGACTTCATTCGCTGGCCCTGGAGTCGCACCGACAAGCATGTCTGCATCTAGCAGCGGAATGTCTTCGTCCGTCGAGTACGCGTTCAATGGTGGTGCGATCGGAAGATCATTGACTTCGGTGACGGTGAAGCCGACTGACCCTGTGCCCGTCAGCGGCGTGCCGTCAAATCCGCTGGCGCCCCCGTCATTGACGGTAGCAGAGAGCGTTTCGGTGCCGTTGAAATCGCCGGTCGGCGAGTAGGTGACGTTGGCAGCCGACAAGTAGGCATTCAAGTCCGTTTGCGATCCGGTCAACGTGATCGTGCCGGTGCCAGAATCAGCGACCGTCACTCCGCCCGATCCAACCGCCGTCAGCGATCCGTTTGCGACCGAAAGTTCCAGGTCCAGTGGGGCCGCTCCGGCGTCAACGTCCGAAACGGTGATGCCAGTGATCGCATTGACAACGCTTGGCGAGAGACTGCCAATGCTGTCTTCGGCAACGTTTGGCAGACTGGCCGGCATCGTCACGGTCGGTGCGTCGTTGACCGCGTCAATGTCAACACTGATCACTCCGACAGTCACATCGAGTGCACCACCGATGCCGGTGTTGCCCAGGTCATCAAATTCGACCGTGATCGTGTCGGCGTCGGTGCCGATCGTGTCCGTTGCCCCGGTGTACTTGATCGCACCCACGCTTTGCAGCAGGGCATTCAAATCGGCCAAGGTTCCACTTGCAGTCAGAGCCTGTGGTGTTCCCCCCAGCGTAATCAAGCCGACGAGCGGGCCGGGAATCGCGATCGAGACCGCACCGTTCCCCGCACCTGTCGTGAGCGTCAGCATGGTCGTTCCAGCACCTGCATCGACGTCACTGATGACAGCGCCCGACATGTCGACTGCCGTGGTGGTTTCTTCGAACACGGTGATATCGGCTGGCAACGAACCCGTTACGGTCGGGCCATCATTGATGCCGTCAATCGAAACATTGACGGTGGCCGCGGTGATCGTCCCTGTTGCTCCAGTGCCCGTGTTCCCCAAGTCACTGAAGTCGACCGTGATGGTGTCGACGTTCGTTCCGACAACGTCCGTGGCTCCTTCGTAGCTAACTGCCGAAGTGTCTTGCAAAAGAGCATTGAGATCAGCCAGCGAACCGGTCAGGACGACCGACGTTCCCGATGCGGAAGCCGTCGCAACGTTTGTGTGTGATGCAAGATCAACGGAGATGATCCCGGCACCGGCACCCGATGAAATTGTCAATTCGGTGTCTTCACTGCCCGCATCAATGTCGGCCAACACAATCGAGGACAAGTCGACATTCGTATCGGTTTCTTCGTCCACGGTGATGTCCGCTGGCGTGCCAGTGGACGTCGGCGGATCGTTCTGCGGCAGAATATCAAGCGACAAGGTCAGATTGGTCACGCTGGGCAACGCAGCCCCGGGGTTGTGCCCCAAATCGTTCGCACTGACCGTGATGTCCACATCGGTGTCGTCGTTCGCGTCTGGCGTGAACGTGACCGCGCCGTTCGTGCCTGCTAGCAACGCATTGATATCGGCTCGTGAACCGGTGACCGTCAACACGCTGGCAGACCCGCTAACGGCTAGCGATGTGCCGGCAACCGAAAGTGATCCTGACGCAGCGGACAACGACAGTTCCATGTCGTCGGTCCCCGCGTCGACGTCTTGCAGTGTGACACCGGACAGGTCGAGTGCGGCACTGTCGTCTTCGCCAACCGTTTGGCCGGTCGGGAAGCTGCCAGTGAAGGTGGGGGCATCATTGACGGGTGTGATATTGATCGGGACGGTTCCCAGGATCACGCTACCACCACCGCCAGCACCCGTGTTGCCGTTGTCCGTGACAATCAACGTCAAGAAGTGTGTTGGCGACCCGTTGGCGTTGAGTGCACCTTGGAACTGGAGTGATCCTGTAGATCCTGCCAAGAAGCTGTTCAAGTTCGCGAGTGTTCCGGTGACGTTGACCGTTGAACTTCCGCTGCCGGTGATCGTCAGTGCAGGATTGGTCACAAACACCTTGCCACCAGCACTGGATGAGAATGTGACGGTCAGATTTCCAAGGCCGACATCCACGTCGTCAAGTTGAGCCGTGTTCAACCCGATGGTCGTTAACACATCTTCGTCAACGGTGATCGTTGCGGGGAGTGACCCGACGAGGTAAGGATCGTCGTTGACCGAGGTGACATTGAAACTGGCGATCGCCGTGTCATTACCACCGTTTCCGTCACTGACCGCGAACGAAAGTTCGACGAGGCCTTTGAAATTGCCAGCGGGCGTGAACGTCCAGTTGGGGCTTGAACCTGAGATCGATCCAGAGCCAGTCACCACGTTGACTGCTGTCACGGTTAACGTGTCGCCTGGCAAATCAATGTCGTCCGTATTGGCCAGCAAATCGATGTCGGTGAAGGTCAACGCGTTGTCTTCGGTCGTGTCCGACAGCGTTACGTCGCCCGCATCGGGATCATCATTGGCAGGGGCAACTTCGATTTCAAAGGTGTGGGTTGTCGAGTCAAAGCCGCCATTGGAAGTCGCACCATCATCGCTGACCACAACCGTCACAACCGCTGTGCCGTTTTGATTATCCGCTAGTTCGTAGGTCAGTTCCCCGGTCACCAGACTGATTGCTGGTTGTCCGGTTGCTGTGAACAAGCTTGAACTATCGTTGGAAACCGCGACGGTGAGCGTCTGGGACGACTCATTCGCAGCCCCGGCATCCAGTCCTGTCAAGAAACCTGGAACTGAAATGGATCCATCGTCTTCCGTATTGGACTGATCAGCCCCCAGTGTGAAGTTGGGAGCGTCATTGACCGCTGCGATGTTGATATCGATCGATGGCAGCGCGACAGCCGCCGCGACTCCATCGCTCAACGAGATGGTAAGCGTATCGCCGGGTGCCCCAAAGTCATCGGCCGCACCCTGATAGACAACCGCTCCAGGGCCATCCAGGAACGCATTGATGGCGGACTTGGTACCCACCAGCGTTACAGTGCTGGTGCCGGGGTTGGTCACCGTCACACCACCGCCAGTGGTGGCCGTCAGGATTCCGGAGCCGACTGCAAGGATCACGGAAAGATTGGTGGAATCCACATCCGCGACTTCAATTGCCGCCAAGTTCAATCCCGATGCAATGTCTTCGTTGACGCTTTGAGCCGCGGGCAACGTCCCCGCATTGTAGGGAGCATCATTGACAGCATTGACTGTGAAGCTGGCGGTCGCCGTGTTGGCCGAAGTCGCCGCCGATGGGGTTCCATCGTCCGTCACCTGGAACGTCAACTCGACCGGCCCGTTGTAATCGGTTGCCGGCGTGAAGGTGAATCCAGTGAGTGCGTCGCCGCTGATCGATCCAGACCCTACCGATATGACTGGCGTGGTCGCGATCAAGTTATCGAATTCCGGATCGGTGCTATTGGCCGTCAATTCGGCGCTGGTGATTGCCAGCGGGGTGTCTTCGTTGGTGTTGGCAAGCGTGACATCGACAGCGACCGGGGCGTCATTGACCGGATCGACAACCACATTGAACGTGCTATCGACCGTCAAACCACCACTGTCCTCTGCGGTCACTGTGACCGTGGTCGCCCCGTTCTGGTTCGCTTGGAAATCCAAGATCAGATCGGTGCCAACAATGTTGGCCGTCACGAGCGAGCCGTCCGCACTGATCGCCGTCAATGTCAACGGTGTGGACATTGCGTCGTCTTCCAAGTCAGCGAATACACCGCTTAGATCAATCGTCACGTCAGCGGAGTCTTCATTCACGGTGACGTCTGTGATTGGATTCGCGACCGTCGGATCGTCATTCACTGGGGTCACTGTGATTGCGACAGTGTCCGTATCAACCAGGACATTGACAACATCGCCGGTGTTGCCCAGGTCGCTGGTGACAATCGTCAGCAGGTCGGCGCCGTTGTAGTTGGCGGTTGGGCTGTAGGTCAGCCCTTCCAACGCTGTGTTGATTGCCAGTGCCGTCCCTTGGAATGTCATCGCCGAATCGGCAGATCCTGTACCACTGGAGAGGAACAATCCACCGATCCCGCTCAACGTCAGGGCACCATGAGACACGGACAGCGTGACTTCCAACAGATTGGTGCCGGCCACGACATCCACGTCCGAAACCGTGATTTCATTTGAAGTGAGGCTTTCGAATGTCAGCGTCCCATCTTCAACAACCGTTTGTGCCCCAGGAACGTCGTTGACCGGCGAATCGTTCACTGCTGCCAAGTTGAAGCTGGCCTGCGCGGTATCCGATCCCATCGGGGTACCATCATCGCTGACCGTGAAGCCCAACACGACAGGGCCGTTGTAATTGGCCGCTGGTGTGTAGGTCCAAACACCAGGACTGGTCAGTGCAATGTCTCCCCCGCCACTGAAAACCACGACCGAACCGACCGACATCGTATCGCCTTCGGTATCCGAAGAACTTGCTAGCAGTTCGGCTTCGGTGATTGTTTTCGCCGTGTCTTCTGTTCCTGACGTGAGCGTCACGTTCCCGGCATCCGGGGCATCGTTGTCCGCCGTGATGTTGATATCGAACATTTGTGCGTCGGCAGTGTCATCGGCGCCGACATTGGCAGTCCCGCCATTGTCGCTCAAGACAACGGTGACGGTCGCGGTACCAAAGGCATCGGGTGCCAAAGTGTAGGTCAAATCACCCGTCACCGAGTCGATCGACGGCTGGACGGTAAACAGCGCGTTGTCGCTATTGGTGACGGTGTAGGTCAGCACCTGCCCACTTTCGTCAGCAGGTCCCGCCGATTGGGCAGAGACAAAACCGGGGACCGTTTGAGGCGCCGCATCTTCGGTCACCGTTTGGCTGCCCCCGATCGTGAAGCTCGGTTCATCGTTGACTGCGGTGACATTGATGACGAACGTTTGCGTGGCTGTCGTGTCGAAACCACCGTTCAGGGTCCCGCCGCTATCCATCAACTGGACGGTCACCGTCGACGTGCCGTTCGCATCCGCAGTTGGCGTGAACGTCAAGTCACCGGTCACGGGATCAATCGCTGGCTGAGCACTGAACAATCCAGCGTTCGTGTTGCTGATGATGGTCGTCAGCGACTGCCCTGACTCGTTGGACGGTCCCTTCGAAATCGCCCCCAAGAAGCCGTTGACGGTCGTGGGGCCGGCATCCTCCAGAACGGTTTGGTCGGGACCGACCGTGAAGCTAGGCACGTCGTTGACCGGCGTCACGGTTACGAATGCGGTGCCCACCAGGCCACTGGCCAGGGTGAACCCAAAGCTGGCGGGCCCAAAGTAATCGCTGTCGGGCACGAAGCGTACGGTGCCACTGCCAAGGTTGAACAGTGTTCCATGGGTCGCGGCAGTGGAATCAAAAGCAGTGATGTTGGTGCCGTCAACGCTGATGTTGAAATCGACCGATTCCTCTTCCAGAACCGTCGCATAGACGTAACCCGCTGTGTTGATCGAGAACGCATCGGTTTCGGTATATGCCGCTTGAACGTTGCCAGCGATGTCTTGGCCGTCCGCGACGGCAATATCGACATCCGGCGTGAATTCATCGGCGTCCGTGACCGAGTAAACCAACGTCAGCGTTGTATCGGCGGCTGACCAAGTGCTGGATGTTTGCGTTGTCGTGCCAGTGATCGACGGGGAGACGAACGAGATATTCGGTGCAACCGCGGTGTCCATGGTGGTGTCGAAGACGATGACAACTTCCAAGCCACTGCCCACATTCGAATCGTGAATCGTGATCGGCGTGGCCGTCACGCTGGTGACGGTAGGCGTGTCCTTGTCCAACACCGATGTGTCGGTTGCAGCGACGCCTTCGTTGCCGAACGAATCGGTCAGGGTCAGGCTGTAAGTCAGATTGCCATTGTTGAGGCTGCTGACGTCAACGGGAATATTGAACGCGGCAGAAACGACAGTTCCCGACGCGACAACGTCTGTTCCACCACCGTCACTGCTGACCGTCAACGTGTAGCCGGTGCCGACCTCAGCGCCTGTCACATCCACGCTGTCGGCGGCCGCTTCGGCCGCGGTCAGGTTGCCATCGCCGGCGGCCATGATTCCATAACCCGCGGGGGCGATCGTATCGATTGCCGATGCAAGAGTTGTGGAGAGGCCCGTCACGGCAACCATCTCGTTGCCCGATCCAGCACCGCCAATGCCAGCGGCGTCTTTGGCACCGGAAATATCGAATTGAACGTCTGCTAGTTCAACGTCTGCATCAACGACGGTGTAGGCGACTTCGTACTTCTTGGGAGTGGCCCAGGAGCCCGAACCAAGCGTCAAAGTCGTGCCAGCATTCGAGGTGACCGTTGGAAGCACACCTGTGTCCATCGGCTCACTGAATGTAACCGTCAGCGTCGCTGTGTTTGAATCATCTGCCTCGCTGATGGCAGTGTCATCCAAAGACAAACTGCTAATCGTTGGTTTCACGCCATCGACTTGCAATCCAGCGAAGTCCTGGTTCAGGAAGTACAGGTTGGTGGCAACTGTTGCCAGGTTGTTGCCGGCCGCATCGGTGATGACGGATCCTTGCAGGAACTCATTGACCTGAACCAAATCGGATCGCAGCCCACGACGACGAACGCCATCTGTGTCCAAATCGCCTTCGACAACCGTGTACTGGAACGTTGCTGAGGTGGCAGTGGAAGACGTCATCGCCATGACTCGATTGTCACCGCCAAATCCACTTCCGAAGAACATGTTCAGTTGAGGCGAACCACCGGTTTCGTCAATCGTCACGGGCTCAGCAAAGTTCACAACAAACTCAATGGTGTCACCGATTTTGTAGGTGCCCAGACCGCTGGTGAGGTTGACCGAACCGACATCGGGCGCTTCGGTGTCAACGGCCTGAACGGCTTGAGTCGCGGCTAGATTGGGATTGCTAGCAGCATCCACTGCCACGCTGGCGGCGACATCGACCGTGATATCCGTGGTTGAGCCAGCATCGGGCGTTACAGCGAGCGTGTACGTGTTGCCGTCGACAGCCGTGAATGTGCCCTTGGTGCCACCGACAACATTCACATCGGATGCGTCAAATCCAGTCATGTCTTCGCTGAACTCAAACGTGAAGATCACATCACCACCAGCGATGTTGGCAACGCCCGCTTCGTCATCAGTGATGGCGACGGAAGGCGCCGTTGTGTCGACCGCCTGTACCGCTTGGGTTGCCGTAACATTGGGATTGCTGGCTGCGTCTGCAGCCACGCTGGCAGCAACATCCACGGTGATGTCCGTGGTCGAATTCGGATCGGGCGTCACAGCCAGCGTGTAAGTGTTACCGTCAACAGCCGTGAACGTGCTCTTGGTTCCTCCGGCAACGACCACATCGGTTGCGTCAAATCCGGTGACATCTTCGCTGAACTCAAACGTGAAAACCACGTCTCCACCAGCGATGTTTGCAACTCCGGCCTCATCGTCGGTGATGACGACCGTTGGAGCAACGGTATCAACGGCCTGAACGGCTTGAGTCGCGGCTAGATTGGGATTGCTAGCGGCATCCACAGCCACGCTGGCGGCGACATCGACCGTGATGTCCGTGGTCGAGCCGGCATCGGGCGTTACGGCAAGCGTGTACGTGTTACCGTCGACAGCCGTGAAGGCGCCCTTGGTTCCGCCGGCAACAACCACATCAGTGGCATCAAAACCAATCACATCCTCGCTGAACTCAAACGTGAAGACCACGTCACCACCTGCGATATTGGCAACGCCCGCTTCGTCATCAGTGATGGCGACGGATGGCGCCGTTGTGTCGACCGCCTGTACCGCTTGGGTTGCCGCAACATTGGGATTGCTGGCTGCGTCTGCAGCCACGCTGGCAGCCACATCCACGGTGATGTCCGTGGTCGAATTCGGGTCAGGTGTCACAGCCAGCGTGTAGGTGTTGCCGTCGACAGCTGTGAACGTGCTCTTGGTTCCTCCGGCAACAACCACATCGGTGGCATCAAAACCAATCACATCCTCGCTGAATTCAAACGTGAAAATCACGTCTCCACCAGCAATGTTTGCCACGCCAGCCTCATCGTCAGTGATGGTGACCGTTGGCGCGACACTGTCATAAGTGATCGATACAATATTGGAAGCAACGCTGTCGTTGTTGGCCGGGTAGTCGTATGCTGCCGCAGCATCAATCTGGACCGTGATCGGCCCTTGGCCGGACGGGACGACAAAGAAACTGTAGTTGTTGCCGCTGCCGCCAAGGGACCCGGGCTGAACCACGCCACCGGTGACCGTGATTTCGTTTTCTTGGAGGCCAAGGACGCTCTCGCTAAACAAGGCTTCAAAGGGGATCGGATTCGCATTGGTTGGACTGCTCTGTGAAGTCGACAAAACGACGGTAGGAGCGACTGCGTCCACCAACACGGCGGTGGTGGATCCAACGGAAACCAACGTGTTGTCTGCGGCGTTTCCGTTAATATTGGCGTCTTCCAGACCCGCGGACAGCGAATCGACCTCGATGCCGTTTGTATCAAGCTCGCCCGTCATGACCGTATAGCGGAACGTGGCTGTTGAACCGGAGACTGGGCCCAACAAGCTAGCGGAAACCGCGGTCGATCCGATCGTCAACCCAAGCGTCGGTGTTCCCGATACCGAAATGTCTTTATCGAAAGTCACCGTAAAATCGAGGGCGTCACCCGCGACATATGTGTTGTTGGCGGGGACCGCAACCGAGGTGATCACGGGCGCGGCAGTGCTTATCGTGACGTCAGCAAACTCTAGATTTTCAAAATCGGCGACCGTATCCGTCCCGTCGGTGCCAACGGTGTCAGCAACCGTGATGTCACCCGATGCCATCGTCAGCGTGTAATCCGCCAGGTTGCCGCTGAAAACAGCCGTTTCGTTGCTGGTTACTGAGCCGTTCAGGTCGTCATTTCCATCGCCGCCGGTGACGCTAATCGGCCCCGTGTACTCGGAGCTGATGTCCGACAGATTGATAGTGTCCGCACCAGACCCGCTATTGGTGATACTGAGCGTGGCCGTCGGGATCAGGAAATCGACCGACTCGCCGAATGTGTCTGAATCAATGAACAGGTCGAAACTGGGATTGGACGAAGTGGTCAGCGAAATCGTTTCGGCTCCGCCGGCAAAGTCAAACACTCGATTCGCGATGACCGCCGCATCTGTGATTGGCTCCAAACCGGTGTAAGTGATTGTGGATCCGCCATCGATCACGACACTGCCATCGCTTTCTGTGACGAAGTTGTGCGTTCCCAAGGTGTGAGACGTACTGCTAGAGTCGATGATCTCCAGCGTGTCGACTCCATTGAGTCCACCCTCGAAGACAACATCGATTGGACTTGTGCCGTCGGTCAAATCACCGATGTCAATCGTCAGCAGATCGCTAACATTATCCTGCCCAGTGACACTGATACCCTCGACATTGGAAGCGACGTGACTAGTGATGAGAACTGGATTTCCACCAGCGTCTTCGCCGTAGAATTCAATGTTGCCCGCGGGTGACTTGAGGACCGTCACATGACCATTGCCGGTCACGAACAAAGCTGCACCGAGTACAACCGACTCGGAAACGTCGCTCAAGTTGATCGTCACCGTTTCGGCAGCACTTGTCTGCCCGGCCGAATCGTCAACGGTGACCATCAGATCAAACGACGGCTGAAACTCGAAGTCCAAATCATCAGCATCCGCGATCGTAATTTCACCACTGGAGTCGATTGCAAATGGAAGGTTTGAGTCGCCATCAATATCAAGATTGCCCCCCGCGATTTGCCAGTTTTGCAGGCCAGACGTTTCCGTCGCAGTAAGCAAGAAAGGAGCAGAGAAGTTCGCTGAATGCTCTTGAACAGAGATCGCAGCGACGGAATCGATGACGGGGGCAACGCTGTCCTTCGTGCTTGAGTCACTGGCGGTCGCTGTATTCCCGCCGTTGTCCGATGCCACAATCGTGGCCGTGATGGGGCCATCGGCAAACGAACTCAAATTGACTGTGTCCGATCCGTTTGTGACTGTTAACTTGGTGCTGGTCGTTCCATCACTAAAAGTGACTTCCGCAGTGGCATCGCTATCTAGTCCAGATACGGTAAACCCGACTGACGCCTTCTCGCTGTCATCGATGTATTCATCAGTATCGCCAATCGTGACAGTCAGGTCGCTGTCGACGTCAGCGGTTGGGTCGAAGGCCCAGAAGCCGGGATTAAAGCTAGAAACCAAACCGCCAGAAACGCCCGCACCTGTCACACTGTCGTAATAGGTTGATGCTGGCATCCACCCACTGCCGGCGTCAATTTCGAATGTGACGTTGACCTTAAACTCGTCGCTCCCATTAAGGGTAACTGGGAGCTCAGCCCCCATATCGTTTTCCATCGCCGTCCGCGCACCCACCCATGAACCGCCACTCTCAGCGGTCAGGGTGAGCCGACCGAGCACCGTATAACTCACGACGCCGTTGGATGTCGTTTCTACAGGCACACCTGAACGCACCCACGTAGCAGACGAACCGGCTGCCGAGGCCAGGTGGGTTGAATCGAAAGGTACCGCGTTACTGAACTTTGCGAGACTAAAAACGGTATCACCATACCCGGACCCTTCTGAAATCGCCCAACTGAAATCTTCCAAATCATCCTTGAACGGGTTCGCCGAAAAATCATAGGTAAAAGTACGACCGCCAGGGTGCGCCGGACTCACGCCGCTTGCCGAGAATACATAGCCGCCAGGGATCGGATAAGTCGGATGATTGCTATCGATCGTGAAAGTGATCGAAGCTTCAGAGGCTAAAACAGCCGCCGCCGCGTCGGTGATTGAGTCGGAATCATCAGCGACGACATGTGCTGTGAAAGTTCCGTCCGCTAAGCCAAGTGGCGTAACCGTATCACCAATCGCCACATCGCTATCGTACTGAACAACGTTGCTGGAGCTGTCCAGTAAAACGAAATCCACTTTCGTGTCACTCGCGTCCGTTGAAAACTCAAATGATGGTGTCTTATCTCCTACGGTATCACCATTCAACGGAGTGTTATCCCAGCTGTTGCTCCCGGAAATATCCGCTGCAAGCAATTGTCGTTGCTCAAGCATTTCAGGACTTAGGCGGTTGCGTGTTGTGCTTTGCCTTCTATTGGCTTTACGACACTTAACCTTCTTCTTGTGCTTCAAGCTCAAGCCAAACGGCAACATGGCAGTGAAGGGAACCGTGGTTCGCTTTTCAATCGAGACGACAAACGGCGGGTTGGTGATGAAGTTCCAAATCGCCAACATGCCCAAACCGATCTTCGTGATCCAGCTGCCGCGGAAGGCGTCGCGATAACGCTCGATCCGAGCTTTTTGACGCTCGATGAACATGGACTTGCGTTCGTTGGCTTTGTGCTCCCAGCGATTGAAACGCTCTCGCATTTTCTGCATGCGTGCGACCGAGGTGTTCTGGGTGTTGCCGGCGAAGTTGTGATGACTGGGGCGAATCGACATGGGTATTCTCTGATTATGAAAGTCAAATGCATGGGGGGATGAAGCCTGGAGCGTTGGGCAAACGGCAGGCTTTGATTAGCTGTCGACGAGAATTCAACACTCGTCAGCGGTCGCGAAGCGAATTTTGGCGAACGCGGCCCCTCACTTGGGGACAAATCGTTCGGACACGCCTCACTCACGTGCCGCCCCGAGGCGGATGAGGCGGCCGGAAGACTTGCCAGCGTGACTGGCAGATTGGCCCCTGCGAGAGCGATAAAAAGGGAGGCAGCGACTGCTCGAAATCTTGTTTTCCCGCCCCATCGAACACCATGCGGCGCCGCTCAGGAATCGCGGTCGTATCGATGCACTCAACCATTGCGTCTTCTCACTCGAGGAAGATACCAACCGCCCGAAAAGCGGCTTCAATCGAACCAGCCCGACCAGACACACCCCCAATGCTTGCTAGCACTGAAAACGACCTGGCAACCCCTTGATGGGGGGAACCAGCCGAGCTTAGCGGAAGATCCTAACTGGGGGTTCTAGGGGAAACAAGCATTTGGATTGATAAATCCGGAAGAACTGTTCCCCCGTTCGAAAAAGTTCCCGCGAAGAGATTCAGCGACACTGCACAAAACACGACCAAAATCAATTTGACCCTTAGTTTTGCAGTCTTTTTGAATATACACCGCTTCAAGAAAAAAATTTTTCTTGAGTACATTTCGAGTGATCGAGCGTACGAGGCTTCGAAACAACCAGCCACCACCGCTCACGAACCCCCTTTCAGGCAGTGTTCACCCGAATCCTGAACGTAATTCACCGCCCATTTAGCGAAACCTTCCGATCACACCCATCCGTTGAGTTGACACAAATTTCTCGCTTCCACACGGGCCCCCTCTGTGATGGAACGCACAGCATCGCCAATCGACGCACACCCAGCGAACCACCTGCACGCCCGTTCACATCTCTATTCAGCGTTGACGAAAGGCCGGGAATGCCACTGATGATGGTTCGAAATCAACGCTCTCGCAGCCCACTCAACTTGGCGCCGGCTGACCCTCACTTCGCCCCTCACACACGAGGAGGTTGTGCGGCTTTGCTTCCCCCTCCCGATGGGAGCTTGTTGATGAAAGGCCTGGCGATTTGAGCAATGAAAACCGCACGACCTCCGAGAGCGTGGGGCCCGGCACATGACCGCCAACGGACGATGGCTGACGCGAGAAATGGGGGCCGGGAGATCGGCTAAGATGGGGCGGAAGCGTTCTCGCGCTCGCGATCCGAACCGCGGTCGCAGGACGCTTTCCCCACCCCACTTCCCACCCTTGGAGCAGAGCTGATGAATCGTGACGTGAATGCTGTTGACGGCCCCGAACTTTCCAATATGAATTCCGAATTCTTGGCGAATCCGGCTACGGGAACATCATCCGAATCCTTGGCACCGGACGGCTTGCGCCGTTCCGCTAACGATGGGGACGCGTTGGCTCGTCGCGGCTTTCTGAAATCAGCGACGCTGGCTGGTGGTGTTGCAGCAGGATTGACTCTGAATGCGCCTGCCGTGCATGGGCAGGAGACTCCGGATGTGATTCAAGTCGCTTTGGTTGGGGCGGGCGGCCGTGGGACGGGTGCTGCCAACGATGCGCTGCATGTCGACAACGCGAAGCTGAAAGTGGTCGCGGTCGCCGATGTCTTTCCGGAGAATGTCGCTCGCAGCGTGAAGGCTCTTTCGAATGAACACATCGATGCGCCGGAGAAAGTGGACGTGCCGGAGGAACGGCAGTTCGTTGGCTTCGATGCTTACAAGCACGCCATGGACGCGCTCAATCCTGGCGACATCGTGATCCTGGCGACTCCGCTGGCGTTTCGATGGGTGCACTTCCAGTACGCGATCGACAAGGGGCTGAACGTGTTCATGGAAAAACCGCTGACGGCGGACGGGCCTTCGTCCAAGCGGATGCTGGAACTTTCGGCCAAGGCCGACGCGAAGAATCTGAAGTGCGGCGTGGGTTTGATGGTGCGGCATTGCCGCGGACGACAAGAGTTGTTCGAACGCATTCAAGACGGCCAGATTGGCGACATCATCATGATGCGTGCTTACCGGATGCACGGCCCGATCGCGTCAGCGTTCACGAAACGCCGCTCGGACGACATGCCAGAAACCCTGTGGCAGATCAAGAATTTTCATAGCTTCCTGTGGGCCAGCGGTGGTTGCTTCAGCGATTTCTACATCCACCAAATCGACGAAACGTCTTGGATGAAGAATGCTTGGCCGGTCAAGGCTCAGGCTCTCGGCGGACGGCACTACCGCGGCGATTGGATCGACCAAAACTTTGACACCTACGCGGTGGAGTACACCTATCCCGACGGCAGCAAGCTGTTCTTCGACGGGCGCTGCATGACCGGGTGCCGCAATGACATGTCCAGCACGGTGCATGGCAGCAAGGGGTCGGCGATCGTGAGCACGTCCGGGCACACGCCGGGCAAGGTGCGGATCTTTGAAGGCCAAAACCAAAGTCGCCGCGAGGTGGCTTGGGCGTACCCGCAACCGGAGAAGAATCCGTACCGTCTGGAATGGACGGACTTGGTCGACGCGATCATCCACAACAAGCCCTACAACGAGGTGCCACGTGGTGTGCAAGCGAGCTTGGTGACCAGCATGGGCCGAATGGCGGCTCACACGGGCCAAGAGATCAGCTTCGAACAGATGCTGAATTGCCCGCATGAGTTTGCTCCCGGCGTGGCGGAGTTGACCGTCGACGGTCCAGCCCCCGTGATCGCCAATGCAGATGGCTCGTACCCGGTTCCACAGCCAGGGATCCTGAAAGAGGTGGAGTACGAGCTGTTTGACGTGTGAGCGGTGTAGCCGGATTCCTAAAACGTAGCCGGATTCGCCAAGAATTCGGACGGGCAACAATCAGGAACATCCGGATTCTGTCGAATCCGGCTACGGTGGCCTGACGGGTGCTGAGGATGAGTTTGGCCCTCGGCCAAGAACCCTCGAGGCGGACTTGCTTCGCATCCTGTTGATTTAGCATCAAACGGTGTTTAATTGTCGGCTTTCGTAGTGGACGACACTTATTGACCGCTCATTCCTTCGTCAGCCGTAACCCAGGGCGTTGCCCTGGGCTGTCATAGGGCTGCCCCGTTGGGGCGAAGTCGTGGAACAGAACTTGCGCAAACCAAGACGCTCCACAACATCAAACATTTCGCGGTCCAGGCGAGCGCCCGTCGTCTGATCGTTCAATCTTTGAAACGTCTTGAATCAACAGTCTGTTGGCCAGTGAGGTGAGCTGGCTGCATCATCTCGGTGAGCTCTGTGCTCTTTGTGGCAAACGACATGCAGTGGGCGAGATTGGGAATCTGCTGGACGCCTCGCTTCTGGCGAAGCATCGGCTGGGTGCCATGTGAGACATGGCCTACATTGGTGCCGGGAACCATACCTCGCCGGTGCGCCGGGAATGCGTCTGCGTCCGAATTCTGGCGAATCCGGCTACGGGCGAGACCGGAATGAAAAGGAAAACAGGTTTGTTTGAGTTGCGCTGTACAGTTCGAAATTGCGGGTTGGCTTTGTCGCCGGTGGAGGGTGGGCTGCGCTGTGAGAAGCGGCACCATTTCGATCGGGCTCGCGAGGGCTATTACAGCTTGTCCCAGCCACAGGATCGCAAGTCCAAACAACCGGGCGACGCCGATGCCGCTGTGCTGGCTCGTCATCGTTGGCTACAGCGTGGGCATGCCAGCGGATTGATCGATGCCTTGCGGCCTTGGACGGCGATGCAAGCGGGAAACGGCAACTCCCGAACGATCGACCTAGGTTGCGGCGAAGGCACCTTTGGGCCGGCTTTGTTTGGCGATTCGCCGGGCAGTTACTGCGGGATCGATCTGTCAAAGAAAGCGATCAAGCTGGCCGCTCGCGGGTGGCCGGAGGCGACTTGGGTTTGGGCCAACGCGGACCGATCGCTGCCGGTGGCGGATGCCAGTGTGTCGTGTGTGCTGTCGTTGTTCGGCCGTCGGCCGGTTGCCGAGATCGCTCGGGTGCTGACGGAAGATGGCATGCTGATCGTTGCCGTTCCGGGTGAAGAGGACTTGATCGAGCTGCGTGAACACGTGCAGCAATCCGGGCAGCGCCGAAGTCGATGGGAGAAGGTCGTCGACGAGATGGCGGTTGCGGGATTGAAACTGGTCGAACATCGGCTGTGGCAAGAACAGGTTGACCTGGACAGTGAAGCGATTGCCGATGCAATGGCAATGACCTATCGCGGCGTGCGTTTTTCCCAGAACGCTCGCGTGCAGACCGCCACCGCGATGCCAGTGACGCTGGCCGCGGATCTGATGTTGTTCCGGACGTAGCCGGATTCGCCAAGAATTCGGAGGGGCGACGAGCAGAGACATCCGAATTCTGGCGAATCCGGCTACCGGGTGGCCTGACGGGTGCTGAGGATGAGCTTGGCCCTCGGCCAAGAACCCTCGAGGCGGACTTGCTTCGCATCCTGATGATTTAGCATCAAGCGGTGTTTAATTGTCGGCTTTCGTAGTGGACGAGGTCACGAGTCTAGGACTGCTGGACTCGTAACCTCGTCCACTACGACACTTATTGACCGCTCATTCCTTCGTCAGCCCCACGCCCCAACGGGGCAGCCCTAGCAGACAGTCCCCCAAAAAACGTTAGGGCCGCCCCCGTTGGGGCTTTGCAATCTTGGCCCCGCCGTAACCCAGGGCGTTGCCCTGGGCTGATGGAAATGTTGGCAGGGTGGTAAGTGTGCAAACCGAATGCAACTCATTGAAAAAGTTAAATTGACAATTGAAAAATGCAAATTGATGCGATTTCATCCACGCATTCCGGCATTTTACAATTGTCAATTTGCACTTTAACTTTTTCAATAACGACAAACGCCGTATCAATACCATTCGTCGGAAACCGCCCAAACCGCCTGGTTGATTTCATTTTTATCAGCCCAGGCAACGCCCTGGGTTACGGCGGGACCAAGATTGCAAAGCCCCGTTGGGGTGTGGGACAGAACCAAAATGAACGCCACAACTCCAAACATGTTGCAGCCCAGCGTTAACGCACGGTTCCCGGAGACGAACCGGACGCAATCGCGTCCCGGTTGAGTCAATCAACAGCCTGGAACGCGGCGAGTGAAGCAAGGTCAATTCGTTCTCATGACACACGATGCGTCAGGGCAACTGTTCGTACTTGCGGTACAACTGCTTGTGCTTGTTTCCCAAGTCGACTTGGCGACCTTGCACATAGGCATCCACCACTCGCGTGCCTGATTCGAAGACGTCGCCATCGGCAATGATCAGCGTCGCATGATGCTTTGCTGCCAATGTCCCGACCAGATCTGCCACGCCTAGGATCTCGGCGGGAGACTGCGTGATGGCTCGGACGGCTTCTTCATGTGGCAAACCATGTGCGACCGCAACACCCGCCTGATAGGCCAGGTTGCGAAGATTCGACGCACCACCGGGATAGCCCGCACCCTCTCCAGCAATTGCGAAACGCACGCCGGACTCACGGAGTTGAGCTGGCAATGAATACAGTGCATCGACGGGGTCTGAACGCCGGCGTGGCAAGCGATACGTGGCGATCAAGATCACCGGGATATCGTGAGCGGCCAAGCGATCGACGCAGTGCATCGCGTCGGCACCGCCACACAACACCATCGGAATCCGTCGCGACGTGAAGAACGAAATCGCTGATTCGATCGCGCCCAAACGATCCGCTTGAACGAACACAGGACGCTCACCACGAATCACTGGAAGCAAGCTTTCCAATCGCAAATCCGTGGAACCGCTGTCGTCCGCCGCAATCGATTCACCATACCGGCGGGCTCGTTCGAGCAAATCATCCAGTTCCTGAATCTGTTCGTCATAACGTTTTGCCTTGTCCTTGGAATCACCGCCGCGAGGCATCACGGATTCCCAATTCACGCACAAACCGGCCGGGCCTTTGACCAACATGTCTTGGTACGACCAACCATCGAGCTGCATCACGCCGGATTGCCCTTGCAACAAACGTCCGCCCGGAACCACGTGTGCCAACATCACGCCGCCCGCTCGTGCCACCGGAATCAGTTCACTGTCCGGATTGAACGCGACCCAGGAACGAACATTCGGATTCAGTTCGCCACGTTCGACATTGTCGACCGTCACATCCACCGCCGTGATTTCTCGCAGTCCGATGTCGGTGTACGAGTCGATCAAACCTGGGTACACGTGTTTGCCCTTTCCATCGATCACGCGAGCCGAATCGGGTAGCCGGACTGAATCGCCGACTTCGCTGATCATTCCGTCCTCAAACAGAATCGAGCCATTGGATACGATCGATCCGTTGCCCAAGTGCAGCGTGGTATTGCGGATCACGATGGGTTGCTTTTGGGGCGAACCAGGAACGATGTCATGCGCCCGGAGGTTGACTTGCCAGCCTGTCTGGCTGCAGACCACCGCGAACGCGACAACGAGCAACGTCGAAAATGACCGGTTGTTCATGCAATTCTTGTTCATGGAATGGCTCATTGGACTTCCTCCGATCGTTGTGACTTCGCCGCTTGTTGGGCAGCTTGCCGGGCGTTTTGTTGAACACTTTGTTGAGCACCGCGAGAATTGCAGAACTCGTCGTAACGCAGCCAGCGTTCCTCCTCCTTCAGTTCCATCGTTTGGTGGTCTGCCAATGCTTTCTCATCGTCGTCCTTGGACGGTTCTTCCGAATCGGTCTTCGGCTTGCCATCAAGCAATTCCTGAATCAGTTCGTTTCGCCAGGCCTCGTCGCGAGCACGCAGTTTCGCCTCGTCCTGCAATCGGAACATCGGACGACCGTCGATCCATGTCTGTTCGCAACGCGAAGTCGTCGACATCGGGGGGCCACTCCAAACGACCAAGTCCGCCTCTTTGCCGACTTCGATCGAACCCACACGGTCTTCGATCCGAAGTTGTTTGGCCGGATTCAGCGTGACGAACTTCAACGCTTCCGTTGGTGGCACGCCGCCATACTTGATGGCCTTGCCAGCCTCGGTGTTGAGGTGCCGTCCCATCTCAGCATCATCGCTGTTGTAAGAAACCACGATGCCTTTGTTGTGCATCAAAACACCGTTGTAAGGAATCGCATCGTAGACCTCGAACTTGTAGGCCCACCAATCTGCGAAGGAGGATGCCATTGCACCGTGCTCCACCATGCGGTCAGCCACTTTGTAGCCTTCCAAGATGTGCTGCAAAGATCCAATCCGAATCCCGAATTCATCAAGCACATCCAGCGTCGCCATGATCTCGTCCTGGCGATAACTGTGACAGTGAATCCAACGCTTGCCATCCTGAATCTCCACCAGCGTCTGCAGCTGCAAATCCACTCGTGGCGGCAACGTGTCGCGTTGCCCCGAACTCCAGCGACGATGCGCCCCGGCATACTCGCGGGCCGCCAGGAATTGGTCGCGGAGCAATTGCTCGACTCCCATTCGCGTGTTGGGATAGCGCGACGTGTTTCGCTTGACGTTTTCGCCGAGTGCGAACTTGATCCCCAGCGGAGCGTCTTGGAACCGGAAGTCATCCATCGAATCTCCCCAACGGAACTTCACCACTTGGTTTTGGCCTCCGATCGGATTCGCAGAGCCGTGCAGGATATTCGCGGTCGTCACCCCACCGGCCAACTGCCGATAGATCGTGATGTCGGTGTTGTCGATGAAGTCACCGACGCGAACTTCCGACGTGACGACTTGTCCGGATTCATTGATGCCCCCGTCAGTCGCCGCGTGCGAGTGGCAATCGATCAGGCCCGGAGTGATGTGTTTGCCCGATGCATCGATGATCGTGCAGTCTTCCCCCGTCGGCACCGTGATGTGTTCGTCGACGGCGACGATTCGGCCGTTTTCAACCAGCACATCCATCGGTGTTTCCGGGACTCGGAGGTCGTCGCGATCCTCACAGGTCCAAACCAAAGCCCCTTGAAATAAGACTCGCGTCACGGGAGCGACCGGTTCGCTTCGCCCATAAACCCCGAGAGGACGAACAACTTGCAGTTCTTCAACAACAGGTTCGTCCGCCGCGGATTCTTCGGGGGCCTGCTCGGGCTCTGCCGATGCGACCTCAACTTCTGGAGGTTGTTCGCCATCCGCATCCTTTGAATCGTCAGAGTCATCGCTTTCGACGTCCTTGTCTTCAGGGGCCTCGTCCTCAGACGCCTTTTCATCCGTTGACTCTTCTTCGGGTGTCTTGTCGGAGTCCGTTTCGGGTTCAACCCAACTGGTCTCAAAACGCCGGGCTGGCTTCCCGATCGGATAGAACTCGATCGACAGCGGCTCGGATTCGGATACCTTCTCCAACGATTTGGCACCCGAACGAATCACCACTCGGTGCGTGCCTTCGGGCAATCCAAGAGCCTGGCACAAAGCGTCTTCCGAATCCTCGCAAGTGATCTGGCCAGCGAACTGATCCAATCGTTGAACGATCTTCTTCAGTTTTTGCTTGCTGGTCTGCTCCTTGGGTTCCTCGTCCTTGTTCTCTTTCGAGCCTTCCTCTTCCGATTTCGTTTCGTCTGAGGCATCGGACTCGCTTTCAGTGTCCGACTCTTCGTCGTCCGTTTTGCTGCTGGCGGTGTCGCCATCAACCGATTCGTCGCTCGACTCCTTCAGGTTTTCTTTCTCGCCTTCGAGCACTTCTTCGTCCGTCTCTTCCTTGGGGGTGGTGCCGATCAATTCTGCCGACAAGCGGCCGTCTTTTTGTGTGATCGCGAGCTTCACTTGGGTTGCCGAATCCGCCGGCATCCGAAGCTTCCACGAGCCGACCAGCGACGCCACTTTGGTCTCGGGTTCCTCGTTGACAACGAACTCTTGGCCGTCGACCAGGACCTTCCAAACCTTCGTGTCTTTTTCAAACAGATCGCCACTCGCGACAATCAAGTTCGCAGACATCCCGGCGGCGATGCGGCCATGCGACCGCTCCAGCCCCAGCATTCCAGCCGGTGTGGTGGTGAGCGCGGCGATGGCGTCGCGACGTGACAACCCTCGTTTGACTGCCGTTCGCAAGCGAGCCAGGAACTTGCCCGGATCATCCAGCCGATCGGTGGTCAAACAAATGGTCGCGCCTTGGCGAACCATTTCGGCTGGGTTCGTGGGAGCGAACTTCCAATCCATCAGGTTGACCAGGTCCACTTCACGAGCGGACTCGGGCGTCGCCACGTCGGGGGCCTCTGGAAAATCCAACGGCAACAACAGCACACGATCCAGAGCCGCGATCGCTGCCGCCTCGCGGTACTCTCGGCCGGACCCGCGGACGATGGATCGCAGCGAGAACTCGTTCGCAATCTTCTGAGCTCGCAGTGCCATTCGTTCGTTCGGGCAATCAAACACGAACGTCGATCCAACCAACGCCTGATGCAATGTCTGCAACGTTTCGCTGTGATCCGGTTGCGGCAACGACGGATTCGCGTCATGGGCCGCTGACGCATCACGGTACCACTGCGCGTCGTACAGCGACTGGCGAAGCAGAGCCACCGCGCCCATCGGTGAGTTGGGATATCGTTCCCCGGAATCGTTTCCGCGTGGCACGGACAGCGCGGCCGTCATCCATTTCAGATCCGCAATGCGTTGCGGCCCTGCGTGCGAGTTGTCGGGGTCGTCCTTGGATTCATTCAGCGACCACACCGAAGGCTGCCCGCCAAGGATGCGTCCTTTTGGTGCCAGCACCGTCGTCGTGAACCCTTGGCTGCGAAGCTTGCCGGCATCTGGAACGCTCGACAAATCGCGAACCTCGCGATTGGCCACGATATTTGCATTCCAATAGTCATCGCCTGAGGTCAATGAGTCACTGGGAACCTCTTGCCAAGCGTTGATCCATCCGGCGTAAATGGTCTTGCCCGAGCAATCCACGACGCGACACCCAGGTGGTGGTTCGATCGAATCACTCACCGCGACAATGCGACCAGCGCGGATCAGAACATCGCCCGTGGACGCGTTCTCATCCGAGTCCTTGGCTGAATCCTCCGACCCCAGGTCTTTCAGGTAGTGATCGGGATTGGCCACCAGCGTTGCTCCGGTCAGCAACACGTCGGTGGGAGAATGGGTGCGAAGCCCCACGACGGGGGCCACTCCACGAATGTCTTGGCCGTGAGCAACGACGGCGAGACACGCCACCGAAATGGTCAGCATCAGCCGACCCAAACAATTGGTAGATCTCAATGAACTCACTCGATTGAGGTTTGCGGACAACGATCGCCAGGCACATGCAATCCGTCTGCACCGAGCGCGGTAGGTCCGCCAGAAACGCAACGGTCGAGAACAGATTGGGCCGTCGCAGGATAATCGCTCCTGCAGTTCAACGCGAACCGCTCACTCCGAGGGCGTTTGAGCCCTCCGCAGAGCCTTGGTGAGCAACCGATCGAACGTGGACGCAAACGCCTTTTTGTCCTTGGGGCCATAAGGGGCGCTGCCGCCGGTTTCGACCCCCGCACCGCGAAGATCGTCCATGAAATTTCGCATCGAAAGGCGACTGGTGATGGTCGCGGGAGAATACTCTTCGCCGCGGGGATCGATCACAAACAGACCTTTTTCGACCAGCAATCCCGCCAGGGGCAGGTCCGCTGTCACCGCCAAGTCCCCTTTTTCACCGTGGTGGACGATGTACCGATCCGCTTGATCGGCTCCCTCGCGAACCACCACCGACCGAACGGTCGTCGCGTTGGCAGGCACTCCCACCGGGGCGTTCGCGACCAAAATCGTTACCACGTCCAAACGTTTTGCGGCACGGAACACAACGTCCTTGACGTCTCGCGGTGCCGCATCAGCATCGATCCAGATTTTCACTTCATCAGGTTCCGGTGTGAATGTCAGTTCCGTTGGGCTTGATTCACCCAATGGATGAACGAGAAACACCTGACGGCGCCACAACAGAGAATCGGTTTCGGTTTAAACTAGCCGCTTCCAACCGACCTTCCCACCTCTGACTCCGGCATCACCATGAATCAACTCCTGGTTTCTCGCCACGTTCCTCGCTGGACACAACGCCACGTCGCGTTTGTTCTCCTCGCATCCGCGTTGCTCGGGGGGATTCAGCCTCTCGCGACCTCCGCCGATGAGCCCGGCAAAGCCAAGCGGCCCAACATCGTCTTTGTGTTTTCCGATGACCATGCATTGCAAGCCATCGGCGCGTATGGATCCAAAATCAATCAAACGCCAAATCTGGATCGAATCGCCAACGAAGGCGCCGTGTTCCACAATTCGTTCTGTGCCAATTCGATCTGTGGCCCTTCGCGAGCCTGCATCCTGACGGGCAAGCACAGCCACATCAACGGTTTCCTTCGCAACGGCAACCGCTTTGATGGATCGCAAGTCACGTTTCCCAAACTGCTGCAGGACGTCGGCTACCAAACCGCGCTGATCGGCAAGTGGCACTTGGGCACCGATCCTGTCGGTTTCAATCACTGGGAAATCCTGCCCGGACAAGGCAATTACTACAACCCTGACTTCATCCAGATGGATGGATCACGTAAACGATACACCGGTTACGTCACCGACATCATCACCGAGAACACGTTGAATTGGTTGCAGAACGATCGCGACGAAGACCAGCCGTTCGTGTTGATGTGCCAGCACAAAGCTCCTCACCGAAACTGGTCGCCTCCACCACGTCACTTTGATTTGTACAAGGGTGTGGAGGTCGCCGAACCAGAAACGTTGTTCGACGATTATGCGGGCCGCTCCAAGTTGCTGCACGAAAGCGAGATGTCGCTGGAAAACCATTTCTATTGGGGGCACGACATGAAGTTCCATGGCGAGAGTTTGTTCCCTGAACAATTCTTGCCACGTCTGGGCAACGCGGAATATGGCCGCATGAACGAGGAGCAAAAAGCCGCGTGGGACGCCGCTTACGAGCCCGAGAACCAGAAGTTCATCGCTGACATGAAAGCTGGCAAACTGTCCAGCAAAGACGTCACCAAATGGAAGTATCAACGCTACATCAAGGATTATCTCGGTACCGTTCAGGCGGTCGACGACAGCGTTGGTGAATTGCTGGCCTACCTCGATGAATCAGGCCTCGCCGAAAACACGATCGTGATCTACAGCAGCGACCAAGGGTTCTACCTCGGCGAACATGGTTGGTACGACAAACGCTGGATGTTTGAAGAATCGCTTCGCATGCCGTTCCTGATTCGCTGGCCCGGCGTGATCGAACCTGGCACCCAGAGCACCGCGCCGATCCAGAACATCGACTACGCGCCCACCTTTTTGGAGGCCGCCGGAGCAGAAATCCCTGAGGCCATCCAGGGACGCAGCATGGTGTCGATGATGAACGATGGCTGCCGTGCATCCTCGACTTGGCGGGATGCGGTGTACTACGCGTACTACGAGAACGCGGCTGTGCACATGGTCCCCGTTCACGATGGCGTGCGAACCGAGCGCTACAAGCTGATGTTCTTCCCGCGAAGCCGCGAATGGAACTTGTTCGATTTGGAAACGGACCCCCTCGAATTGAAGTCCGTCCACGGCGAACCAGAATACGCCGAAATTTTGGCCGGCTTGAAAAAACGTTACGTCGACCTGCGTGATTTGTATGACGTCAACACAGCCGTCATTCCCGCCACGCGTGGCGATGAACCGGGCTGGCAAAAGCGTAACATGGCAATGTCCAGGCTGGCGAAAACAGCGAAGCCCAAATTGGCCTTCATCGGCGATTCGATCACCCAAGGCTGGGAAGGCCGTGGCAAGAAAGTCTGGGAAGACAATTACGCCCCGTTCGACACGATCAACTTGGGCATCGGAGGCGATCGCACCGAGCACATCGTGTGGCGGCTCACACATGGCAACCTCGGCAAAATTCAACCGGAAGTCGCCGTGCTGATGATCGGCACCAACAACACCGGTCACTTCATGCAGGACCCAACCCAGATCGCGGAAGGCGTGGAAGAAATCTTGTCGATCCTGCAAGAGAAATTGCCGGAAACCAAGATCGTGTTGCAAGCCATCATGCCGCGAGGCAAAACCAAGATGGACTTGATGCGGCTGAACAACATCGCCGTCAACGATCGGATCGCGAAGATGGCCGATGGCGAGAACATTGTTTACGTCGACTTGGGCGATCACTTCCTCAACGAAGACGGCACGATCGATCCCGCGATCATGCCTGATTACTTGCACCTGTCTGAAAAGGGGTACGAAATCTGGGCCGACGCCTTGGCACCGACGCTCGAGTCGCTTGGCCTCTGATGTGGCATAGGCGTCCAGCCTGTGATCGTCCTCTGCGAACCGAACGATGTGAAGTTCGGGCAACCCCCACCCAGGGCATCCATTTCGATGGGTGCCCTTTTTCGTGCGATTTCCGCAACTAGCCACGTTCCCTCGCCCCTCGAATCCGACGGATTGCCGTGGCGATGAAGCCTCGCTTCCCGGTAATCTCACCGAGCCATTCCGCCTCGACTTCCCGGATATCCACTCGCAAACCAAGATGAAAATCGCCCTGGCTTTCTCTGGTGGTGGCGTTCGCGCCACCGTGTTTCACTTGGGTGTGCTTGCGCGACTCGCACGCGAAGGCTTGCTGGGAAACGTCCAGATGATTTCCAGCGTTTCTGGCGGCAGCCTCGCCGCAGGGCTGGTGTTTTCTGCAACGAACAATCGCTGGCCAAGCAGCGAGGAGTATCTTCACGAAGTCGTCCCCAAAATCCTGCGTCTGCTGACCACCCAAAACCTGCAGCGATCCTATGTGATCAAGTCGTTGATGTTCCCCTGGCAAATTCTCAGTGGTCGCGCCGCAGTTTTGGGCGACGAGCTGGAACGCCGCTGGCAAATTCAAGGTGACTTGGCCGACCTGCCCGAATCGCCTCGCTGGTTGATCAACGCGACTTGTTATCAAACGGGAAAGAACTGGCGGTTCCAGCGTGATTTGATGGGCGACTATCAAACCAAGTACATAGTGGATCCCAAGTTTCGGCTCTCACACGCACTGGCAGCTTCCGCCGCCGTGCCTGGTTTGATCGGCCCGTTGATTGTGAAGGCCAAGCACCATCGCTGGCAAGAAATGCGAAACGATGAATGGCACACCATCCCGGCCAAGTACAAACGGCTTCACCTTTGGGATGGTGGCGTGTACGACAACCTCGGTGTGGAAGCCTTGTTCAAGCCGGGCACTGGTTTGGTCGACGGCACCGATTTCCTGATCGTCTGCGATGCCTCGCGACCACTGGGCAGTGAATCGCGTCGATCCAAGTGGCGTCCCGGGTACCTCAAGGCCTCGATGCGACTGGTCGATGTGGCCACCGATCAAGTCCGCAGCCTGCGTGCTCGGATGCTGATTGATCACTTCAAGAAAAACCCCGGCAGCGGCGCCTACCTGCGACTCGGCCTGAAGAGCAAGCGGTCAACGCTGCGTGCCCATCAACCCGCGGATGCTGCCGCCAGCACTTCCGGAATTCGCGAATCTCATTGGACGGAGCAGCCCTCGCTCACGGACGAAGAAGTCGATCGCGTCTCCAGAATTGAGACGACCCTTCGCCGGTTGAACCACCAAGAGTTCAGCCTGCTGTTTCGGCATGGCTACGAAGTCGCCAACGGAACGCTGGCTCGCTACGGTGGGGAATCGCTCGACCAAGTCCCCCGCAGCCGGGTCCTGTTGCGAGCCGCGTGAGTGGCACGCATCATCGCCAGGTTTGAGGCTGCAGTCGAGCGATGGTCCTGGGGCACTGTGCCACGGATGCCGCAGGGCATCGCGGACGGTTCGCCGTCCATCGCCTTTGTGGCCATGCCGTGGAAGCCGATCCTTGTCGTTGGCGTTTGTGGTCGTTCCGCTTCCCCGCAGCTTTCGCGGGCTGATAAAGTGGAGGACGTTTTTGTGTCTCTCCCTTTTGTAGCCTAGGATTTGCCGTGACGTGCTCGAATCAACTCCGTCGGAAACTCGTGTTGACCGATGGGATGTTCTGGATGGCGAGCGTCTTGGCATGCTCGCTTTTGAACGCCGCAGGCAACCCTGTGGCTGCCGCACCTCCTTTGGAGGCCGGTGGCCAAGCCAAGCAAGCCGATGATCGCCAGGGCTTTGTTGAGTTGTTTGATGGCAAAACGTTCGACGGTTGGGAGCACAGTGGCAACTGGCGAATCGAAAACCGGGCTTTCTTTCGTGCTGCTGGCGGTGGACCACTCACTTACAAGCACCAATCCGTTCCGGAAGACTTCGAGCTACGGTTCGATTGGAAAGTTTCCAAGGCTTGCAACAGCGGCGTCTATTACCGGCCCGGTCAAGTCGAATATCAGGTGCTTGATAACGTGGACAGTCCCTACGGAGAGAACCCACGGCAATCCGCGGCTTCGTTGTTCTTCTGCATGGCGCCTTCCAAGGATGCAACACGTCCCGTGGGCGAATGGAATCGAGGGAGGGTGGTCTGCCAGGGAACCGTGATTCAGCATTGGCTCAACGGGCAAAAGGTTCTGGACTTTGACTACACGGATCCAAAGTGGGCCGAGATGGTGGAGTTGTTGGCGATCCGGGGTGGCGATCTCACTGGCCGTGGCGGCGAGCTTTGGCTCCAGGACCACGGTCAGCCGGTTTGGTATCGCAACCTACGTTGGCGAGAAATTCCAAGTGGCGAGACCCTTCGCCCATCGCCCGATTTCCAGCCGATGCCAATACCGCCAGCGGCACTGGCGAAGGAGCAGCAGCGAGTGCAGGCCATGCTGGAAAAAGCAAAGTCGAATTGAGCGTGTCGGGAGTGAATCCACTGCTCGGAGCGATTTTCTGGATGGTGCCACCCACCATCCGGAAGGCGCACCATCCGGGAGGCGCACCATCCGGGAGGCGCACCATCCGGGAGACGAAGTTGCTTCAGTCCCGAAGGGACGACACGCAGTGGCCACGGGCGTCAGCCCGTGGAGTTGAGGCAAGCCACATTCAGCAAGCCCCGGAGGGGCGACAGGTGCCTGGATCTGGCGTGGAACCGGCCGTTCCTTCAGATGCAGACGTTGGGTGGCACCTTGCAGGATTTTCTGGATGGTGCCACCCACCATCCGGGAGGCGAAGTTGCTTCAGTCCTGAAGGGACGACACGCAGTGGCCACGGGCGTCAGCCCGTGGAGTTGAGGCAAACCACATTCAGCAAGCCCCGGAGGGGCGGCAGGTGCCTGGATCTGGCGTGAAACCGGCCGTTCCTTCAGGTGCCGAATGGTGGGTGGCACCTTGCAGGGTGGCGTTGTTGGCGCATGAAAAAAGCCCCGCTAAAAAGCGGAGCTTGATGGGCGATGAGGGACTCGAACCCCCGACATCCTCGGTGTAAACGAGGCGCTCTAGCCAACTGAGCTAATCGCCCGTTCAGAAAGTCATGGACTTTTCTGGGGTGTGCCCGGACTGGTTCAGCAGTCCAGGCCTGTGGCATCGGCCAGGTTCCGTTTTAACAACGGAGTGACTCGGCGCTGGTGGTTCTGTTCGCACGGTCGCAACTTGACGTGCGACAGCCGATCAGCGGGACAACATGCGGGTGCGTTTGTTGCGGCGTTCGGCACGCAGGCGGGCGCGGCGATTGGTTTCGCTCGGCTTTTCGTAGAACTCGCGGCGACGCATCTCTTTTTTGATACCGCTTCGCTCGACCAATTTTCTAAACCGGCGGACTGCCTCCTGAATCGTTTCCCGATCACGCACCAATAACTTTACCATTGCCGCTCCGTAAACCCTTTCAATTCAATCGTTTGCATGGTCCAAATCCTCCAAGTCGAGGAATGAAGTGTCGCGTCCGAGCAGCAGTAAATACCACACTCGTCGCGGTGAAGGCCGCGAATCATAACGACCTAACACCGCACCCCACAACCGAGGAAACGGAAAGTACGGCCGTTTTATGCCGAAAACGCCGCTTTCAACCTTGATCTGAAACCACTGTTTCGATCGTGCGTGAACCTGGGCGTTTTGGCGTCGCTGAGTCATCTCGGTTCATCGAGCCTTGAACGGCCGCGTCGCAATGCTGCGGGGCCGCCAAGACGCTTGTTAGCCGAGGCGTGATTCACCAGTTTCTGGTTTATCGGGTTCAGGCAGCGGCTCTCGTGAGGTTTTCCATCGGAACCGTTTCACACCGGACTCCGTCGACCCCGTAATAAACCATGGATTTGGTTTTGAGGTCAGCAATCGCGGTGAGTTTGACGCTTCGGGGACCGTGCAAGCAGAAGTAAAGGCCGCAGGTGGCTCCTCGCCGAACCACTTCCCGCTGAGTCAGCGGGAACTGATGGGGTTCAAGGTGTCCCAATTCGCACAGTTTGTCTTCGACTTGGCGACGCAGTAGCGGCAAATCGATCGTTTCGAGAGAATACCCGATCATCAACATCCTTTCGTCCAACGGGGAGTCTGATGCCGATGGTGTCACGCCTCCACGGCGTGACAGTTTGTCCCTGGGTAACAGGGGCCATCTGGTCACTGCGAGCATCAGACGCCGACGGTATCGACGCGCCGGGCGGAGAATCTTCGGGGCGATCTGGTTCAGGTCCGGTCGTGCGGCCAACCCGATTGAAATTCATTCCTATTGCACCCGTTGTGGCAGTCTTGCGCGATTAGACGGGGGGAGCCACTCCAGTCGATCAGACGGTTCACCCGCGTTGGTTGCTCCGGATCGCCGCCGCTTCAGCAAAAAACGCAGCGTCGGCCAGAATTTCTCAATCTGGATCCCCAGCTTCTCAATCTGGATCCCAGCTACTGGGCATTCTGGGCCGCGGTCACCACATCCTTGCGGGGCACGACGCGGTGAAAGTGCAGGTGGACTTCGCGATCGACCACGCGGCGCAAGCCTTCGACCAAACACGCCGGTTCATTCTCGGACTCGCCCTGAGCAATGATTTTGTCCAGGGGAGTGCCTGGAACGACTGAGAACGTTCGCTGGTTGATCGTTTGATTGCCAGCATCCAGTTCGGGAATGATGAAATGGCAGGTGGCCCCAAACGTCAGCATCCGGGCGTTGTGGGCGTCGTGATACGGGCGGAATCCTGGGAAACCAGGCAGCAACCCGTGGTGAAGGTTGATGATCCGTCCGCCTGCGAATTGCCAGCAGGCGTCGGCAGGCAGAATCCGCATGTAGCGAGCGAGAATCAGGTAGTCGATGTCGTATTCATCCAGGGTGGCCAGGAGTGCGGCGTCATCGACCGCTCCCGTGCCATCGCCGATCATCCGGAAGTCAGAGTCGAATTCGTCCGCGAGAAACCCGAGTTTCTTTCGGTTGGAGATGATCACCGGCACTTCGGCGGCTATTTGGCCGGAGGCAACTGCCTCCAAAACGGCTCGTGGTGTGTGCTCCACATAGGTGCAGGCCACGGCCAATCGTGGGCGACTCGAACGAGCGTCGGGGCTCCAGGCCCGGATGGACAACCCGGTGTGTTCGCCGATTTGTTTCATTTCGTCCTGCAACTGCGTGAACAATCGTTGCGGGTCGGGGCCAGCGTCGAACTGCAGGCGGCAGAGCATCGCGAAAAGTTCTTCCTCGTCGTGGTCATACATCTGGATTTCGGAAATCCGAGCCCCTCGCGCGGTGACGTGGTGAATGATCGGATCTGCCAAACCGGAGTGATCCGGTCCCAAGGCGGTGATGACGACTTCCATGTGGAGGCTTTTGCGAGGAAACTGTTGGCCCGACGAATTTGCAAATTATCACATTCGACCCAATCATGCCCACCGCATCCAAGTTGCCCGTCGCCACGCCGCCCTCGGTCACTGGCCGTCGCCGATCCGATTTTCCCGCCGATGCGAATTTGTGCGATCATTGCACAGCGAAGTGCTGTCATTACTTCGCGCTGCCGATCGACGAGCCGGTGACGCGAAAAGATTTTGACTTCATGCGGTGGTATTTGCTGCACGATCGAGCCACCGTGTTTGTGGACGAGGACACGTGGTACTTGCTCGTTCACACGACTTGCAAGCACTTGCAAGACGATTATCGATGCGGCATCTACGAAACCCGGCCTCAAATCTGTCGTGAGTACACCACGAAGGAATGTGAGTTCGAGGACGACTGGTGCTACGAGAAGTACTTCGAAACGCCGGAGCAAATCGACGAGTACGCTGATGCCCTGTTTGGCCCGCAGTTTCCCGAAGGAGCCGACCGGGACATCGACTCGATCCGCAGTCGACGGCCGACGGGACTCCCGGTCGTTGGGTAGCGGAACTCGTCAAGAGTTTCGGCAAATTTGGATGCAAACCGAAAGTCTTGACGACTTCCGCTACGACTCACACCCTCCACTTTCCTTCTTCCCACTCACCGACCCCCATGATTCAACCTCGCACGCTGAAGGGATTCCGCGATTACTTGCCCGCCGTGATGATTCCGCGGGAACAATTGATGCAAACCGCTCGCGAAGTGTTTCGCAGTTTCGGGTTCGCTCCGATCGATACACCGACGCTCGAACACCTGGAAATCTTGACTGGCAAAGGCAGCGATGAAACCGATCGTCAGCTCTATTCGTTTGAAGACAACGGCGGCCGTGCGGTTGGGATGCGATTTGACTTGACGGTGCCGTTGGCTCGCTTTGCCGCCCAGCACATCGGCGCGTTGGGAACCCCGTTCAAGCGTTATCACATCGCTCCGGTTTGGCGTGGTGAGAAACCGCAAGAAGGCCGTTACCGCGAATTTGTGCAGTGTGACTTTGACACGATCGGCACCACATCGGAACTCGCTGACATCGAAGCGGTTTGTGTGATCGATGCGTTGCTGCGGGCGATCGGGATCGACGCGTTCACGATCAGCATCAACAACCGGGCGATCTTGACCGGGTTGCTGGAATCGTTGGGCCTGGGTGACAAGACGACACCGGTGCTGCGAAGTCTGGACAAGCTTGGAAAGATCGGCCGTGAAAAAACAGCCAACGAGATGATTGAGTCGGCGGGGGTGACGGCCGAGCAAGCCGACGCGGTGTTGCGATTGGCAGAATGCGATGGCGATGCGGAATCCATTTTGGCATCGTTGCCCGAGATCACGGGCGGCAACGAAACCGCCGCCGCGGGCATTGAACGATTGACCCAAATCTATCGCGGTGCCTTGGCATCCGGTGTCAGCCCGGACCGCTTGAAGATCGATGTCTCAATCGCTCGCGGGCTGGATTATTACACCGGGGTGATCTTCGAAACGACGCTGGATGACCTGCCTGGCATCGGCAGCGTTTGCAGCGGTGGTCGTTACGACAACTTGGCGGGGCTGTACACCAAGCAACACTTGCCCGGCATCGGAGCGTCGCTTGGGTTGGACCGCTTGCTCGCCGCACTGGAAAGCCTCGGCCGATTGTCAGGTGTGAGCAAGCCGTGTGCTGTGTTCGTTCCATTCTTCGACAAGGGGCACCGCGACGATTACTTGAAGTTGGCAACGCAGCTTCGCACGGCGGGGATCGGCGTCGAGGTTTACCCCGAGCCCAAGAAGCTCGGCCAACAACTCAAGTACGCGGACTCGCAAGGATTCGCTGTCGCACTCGTCGCGGGCGGCAACGAATGGGAGGCCGGCACGGTGCAAGTCAAAACGCTCGCGTCGAAAGAGTCGCAAGACGTGACCTACTCGCACGATTCGCCGCAAGCCTTGATCGACGCGGTTCGAGCAGTAACGTCGTAAAGCGCTTTTGCATGGTTAGGACAGCGTTGGGCCGCTAAAACTTGAGGGTTGCCACAGAGAATGCGACGTTGATTTTTGTTCTGTCCTACGCCCCAGCGGGACGGCCCTAAGAAAGAGTCCTCAAAACCCGCTCGGACCGCCCCCGGTTGGGGCGAAGTCGTGGGACAAAACCTGCGCCGTCCAAAGCAGTGTCAAACCAAAGGATTTAGCAGCCCAGGGGAACGCCGAATCATTTCGGCGCACGAAAAACGGGTGCTCCCATTGGGAAGCACCCGTTGTCGTTGAGTCAATCATCAGACGTCTGGCTCGCCACAGCCAGGCGACTGGCCGAGCGAATCTTTAGAGTGGCGAGCCATCGGCCTTCAGGGCGAAGTCATAAACCGTTTGGCTGTCGCTGATCGTCGCCTTGATTTGCGAATCCTCGTTGTAGGCTTCGGGAACCTGTTCGTTGGGATTGCGTTTTTTCTTCTTTTTGCGTCGAGCAGCTGCGTCGTCGTCATCATCATCCGCGCCTTCGGTGTCCACTTCACCGGTCGACGCGGTCGTGCTGATTCGCACAATTTTGTCTCCGGGTGGAACGCCCATCACTTCGCTGTTGAATTTGATTTCATAGTTGCCATCGGCGTTGGTGGTGCCGTAGGAAAACGTCGTGTCCGGGGCTTCGAACATCACGACGGCGCCTTCGAGAGGTTGCCCGTCCAGAGTGACTGTGCCTGTGATCGGAACCAGTCCAATGGAGGCATAATCCGCGTCGTCACCTGATCCACAGCCGGTGCTGGTTGCCAAGGTGAGTGCAAGGCAACCGACCAGGGTTAGAGCGGCTGCTTGCTTGATTGCTGAGTACAGAACGATCATGGAAGTTTCAAAGAAGTGTTGAGTGGAATGATGGAGAGGAGGTGCGAATCAAATTTCGCCGGGGATTTCACCGCCGTCACGCGAGCCAAGAGCGTCGTAGACGTCTTCTGCCAGCGATTCGGTCAGGAATGCCACCGAGCCATCGCACTTCAAGAAATGGGCCCCACCGACGTGGTAGCTTCCAAACGCCAGTTCCATCAATCGGCCGCTCATCAATGGGGCTCGTTTGATAGCGTTGATGGGAGTGATTGTTACGCCAGCGACTTCCGAGAATTCCGTGCCTCCCGTTCCGCCGTTGCAACCGCAGGGGTCTGTTTGAGGGGCACCGATGTACCAGTAATCCATCCCCTGACCGTCTTTGACGAACTTGGGGTTGTTGTAGCTTTCGCCGATCATGATCGTGTTCGAAGTTCCGTCCAGAATGTCACGGAACTTGGTTTTGCTGCAGGCGTAGAAGATGCCGTCTTGGTCCAAGCTTTCCAACGAGATCGTGTCGGGCAGAGCGGTGCTGGTGTCATCCGACGTCGCCAAGGTTCCGGCGACACCGCGGTAACTGGCGGGAACGCGTTGTGGGATGCCGTTGTAATCCATGTGCAGTGGCAGCGCCATGCTGGGGCAACGGTAGGTTGGGATGACCGTCTCGCAGGCCTCTTCGTTGGGGCCGTCGTCGGTGGCCCAGTTGCCCAGGCCCGACTCTTGAAAGATCAAGGTTTGATACAGGTTGGCTTGTTCGATCTGAGGCAGGATGTGTCCGCTCCAGGTCATGCCGCGGTTGTCCCAGCCGTAGGGGAATTTGTTGAACGTGTCGTGATACACGTGAAGTCCCAAGCCAATTTGCTTGAGGTTGTTGCCGCACTGCATGCGACGGGCGGCTTCGCGAGCCGATTGAACGGCTGGCAAGAGCAAGCCAACCAACACGCCGATGATGGCGATCACGACCAGCAATTCAACCAGCGTGAATCCGCGGGGTGAGGTCGCTTGGCGGGCGGGGGTTTGGTTCTTGCAGGGTTGGGCTGGGGATCGGCGACTCAATCGGGTCGTCAGGCAAGTCATTCGTAAACTTCCGTCAAATTTTGTGAGGTGGGCAACGACGGGAAGCGGGGTCGCTGATGAGCCGCCGTTGAAGATTTGGCGGGACTGTATGAAAGCCCTGTGAAGAAACGTCGACGCTCTAAGTGAAGGTTTGATGAACCGAGGTGGGCGACAAATCAGCGAAAATCGACGTCTGGATTGCGTGCGTGCTAGCCGCGTTCAGGTGCGATTAATGTTTCGCTAAGCTTCATAAATGAAGCGATTGGTCCTGTGGCGGGGTTTCGGTCCATCGAGAAAATTTTCCAGGAAACTTTATTTCCGGAAGTGAAACCGGCTCTCAGGGTGCCGTTTGCGGCCCCCGAAGCTTGCTCGGGTAGTCCAACAGAAGCTGTTTGATCACCAGGCTCGGCAAGCCAGCGGGGACAAAGTGATCAAACGCGTGGTTCACGATCCGTTCGTTGTCAGCGTGAGTGACATCGTTCATGTGGGACGCCACATCGCCCTGAATGTCTTGGTCGATGTCGATTGCTTGCGGGGGCTGATCGGACTCGAAGGACAGATCATCCAGATCGATCCATCGTTGTTGGGGCGACGTTTGGGTTCGAAAATGAATCCGACGCTGCTCCGGCAGATAGACCAAATTCCACTGAGTCAGAGGGCCTTGCGCCACGATTTGCAAGCAGCGGTGGGCGTATTCGATCGGAGCCTGTTGATCGCCCAAGTCATTTGCCAGTTCGACCAAGCGAATGCCCCGGTCGTATCGCAACAGGCTGGTGTTGTTGGCTTGGTTGGTTTGGGAGTCTTCCCACGACGAGTTTGCCAGCACGCAGGTTCGCGTCTTGGGGTTGCCGTCGTCCATGCAGTAGTCGTCGCCGTGCCGAACGACTGCTTTGCCGTTGATGAATTCGACGACCGCGACATCGCCGCGTGCATCGGTGACAAAGTAGTGAACGGTTTCGACCATCGGTAGCATTGGGATGGGCACGACGGTGGAGAGGCTGTCGACCACTTCCGCGACGGTTTCGGCGGTATCGAGTTGATACTGGACCCACTGGATTGCGTTGACCGCGGTGAGTTCGGGATCTGCTTCCACTTTCACGGGATCCGGAAAGGTGGCTTGAGGCAAACGCAACAAGTCCACGGTCAGTCCTTTTTCGTTCATCCCGGCAAACGGAATCTCTCGGCCGAATTGGCAGAACGAAACACTGCCGTACTTGGAGGTCCAAGTCGCGGGTTTGATCGGCGCGAGCGAAGTTTTCTCGATGCCGCGCAGATTGGTGATCACGAGGGCTTCCCCAAACGGCCAGTCGTGATTGCGTGCGATGACCAATTGCCCGTGAATATTCAGTCGCATGACCGTGCAAGCGATGGCGGGCTGGGCCGAGGCTGTCAAAAGTCCCATCACCGCAACCACCGCAATCCATCCCATTTTGGCGAGCGATTGAAACAGACAAACCGGACGGCATTTGCGACGTGAGCACATATCGGTGGACTCCGGCGGTGAGTGGGGCATGAGGAGCGCGAACAGAAAGTCCGAGAGGTCCGCGAATTCATGGTAGCAAACTCGTTGAGCCGAGGTCGGGTGGTTTTTCGCGGGATGGACGGGGTTTGTTCCGTGAAACCTCGCCCGCGTGAAACTGCTGGCCGGCCGTATTCGTGCCCTAACCGGCAAAGTTTGCCAAAACGACTCAACCGTCACGATCGTCTCATCCGATACCAGTTCACGTGGCATCTGGTGTTGCGCGAGGTGGCGTGTGGACAACATGCAGCCGAGACGCGGGCCGGCCACTTCGATTCGCGACTACCCCCGACGATTGAATCCAAGCGAACTACCCCATGAACTCTTTGATCTGGCGCCGACTTCCCCGGTTAGCGAAACACTGTGTGGTCCTCGTGGCATGCCTGGCATGCTCACCGTTGGCTGCACAGGTCCGTGTCAAGAAACCGGACCGCAACACCTATCAAGCACCCGTCCGTGGCGGTGACGCGGCAATGACGGGCGATTGGGAATTGTATCCCGACGCCAGTTCGGACCTCAGTCGCATTCAGATTGACGAAGTCGGTTATGACGACGTGGCAGTTCCTGCGGACGCAGAGGACAACGGTTTGCAAGTTCTGGAAGAACCTCGCGGACTGAAGTTGCGAACGCTCGGCGCGACAGCCGGCTCCAAGGCTCAGCCAGCCAACGCCCAAATCGTCCGGCCTGTTTCGGTCATGTCGATTGATCGCGATGCGAATGCTGGTGGTGCTTCCATGCGACCGGCTCGTGTCATCCGCAAAGCATCTGGCACGGTCACCGTGATGGAACACCCCTCGTTTTCGGGTGAAACGATCATCGGATCGGGCACATCCATGGCATTGCACGGTCCCGGTTGTGGTCTGGAAGGCCCGGGGTGTGGCGTGGAAGGTTGCGGTTGTGGTTTCGACGTCAGCTGTGGGCTGGAAGGTCCTGGTTGTGGGCTGGAATCGTATGGCTGCGACAGTTGTGGCTATGGTGGCTGCGATGGCATGTGTGGGCCTGGTGGAGCGATTTGTGTCGATCCGAATCGTTGGTTTGGTTCAGCGGAATTGATGATCATGTTCCGCAAAGGCGATCGATTGCCAGCGTTGGTGACGACCGATACCGCGCCGGACACTGGATCGCTCGATACCGGGACGGTTTTGGCTGGGAATGATTCCGTGTTGAAAGACGCTGCTGCAGGCGGACGTTTGACGCTCGGTTTGTGGCTGGACCGCCATCAGTGCCGCAGTCTGGTCTTCCGAGGCTGGGTCGCGGGCGATGAAAACTACAGCTTCGGTGCTGATCAACGAAACTTTGAGGTGCTCGCGATTCCGTTCTTCAACGTCGCAACCGACGCAGAAGATTCCAACGTGGTCGTGTTCCCCAATGCTCCGGCCGATCCTGCGATCAACGGTCGCTTTGGTGCGGTCGGCGTCAATGCCTACAGCGAACTGCACGGTGGTGACATCTCGGTGCGTCAGTTTTGGCGAGGCGGTTTGGGAACCACGTTCGACGTGCTCTACGGTTACCAATACATGCGGTTGTCGGAAGGTTTGAATATCGCGTCCAGCTCAACGCTGACAGAGGGCACCGACGCGGGCAACTACATCTCGATTCGTGATTCCTTTGAAGCGACCAGCGAATTCCACGGAGCCCAATTTGGTCTGGCCGGTCGCTATCGCGAAGGTTGCTGGAGCTTCAATTGGTTGGCCAAGGCCGCGTTTGGCAACGTTCGTCGCACGGCGGATCGTCAAGGCAGCACTACGGTCGGTCCTCCCGACACCGCGCAAGAGGGTGGTTTGTTTGTCGACGCGGATACCAACGAAGGCACCTTCACCAGCGACACGTTTGGTTGGGTTCCCGAATTCGACGTCAACTTGGGCTGGCACCGATTCGACCACTTTGATGTCACGGTCGGCTATCACCTGATGGCCATGACGGACGCCATTCAGGTCTCTGGGATCTTCGACCGAAACGTCAACGACACCAACAATGTCTTGCCGTCATCGGCGATGCGAGACAGCACGTTCTACGTGCAGGGCATCCACTTCGGGCTGAGTTACACCCACTGAGTGGATTGCCGACCCAAGCAGGTCGGCAGGAGTCATTCGGCATTCGAGCTGTTTTGTCAAACGGGACTGTTCCCACGTGCGACCGGGGCCATCGCCCAAACGGCTCGCGTGGTTCTGCCCGCTCATTCCTGTTTGCCTGTTTCGTTGGTCGATTGGTGTCAACGGCATGCCGTCGGCCGCGACTCCGCGTCAAGCAGATTTGCAGTCATGATCTTCGTCGATCTCTCCCATCTGGGGGCTGTCACTGGTGCGTTGTTCGGCTGAACGGTTCGGCGAATGACGCGTGGAAAGTGGGTTGGGAGCGATTGCGGGAGTCAAATTTGCCGACTCGACCGGTGGCAATTAGGATGTGGGGCTGCTTTCTTGTTTCGCTCCACGACCCCCTCCTTTTCCGGCTGACCTGTCTCCCATGATCTATTTCATTTGCTGGGTCGTTTTCTTGCTCACGATGATTCTGGCGGTGGCCGTGGTTGGATTCAAAAACCGCAAGCCTCGACCTGCCGTCGCCGCCATGCCCGAAGGCGAAGAAGAAATGATGGCGGACGCCGAAGAAATCGAAGTGGTCGACGGGGATGAATTCGCGGCCGTTCCTGCGGAGGGCGATGATTTCGGCGGGGAGTTTGTCGCCGAAGGCGGTGACGACTTCGCGGCGTTCGAAGACGAATTCAAATGACCAGCGGATTCGGAGTTGCTTCCCGCTGACGCTTTCGGGTGATCACCTGAGGGCTCGGGCGAGTCATCGGAATTCTGGTTCTCAACTGAAAGCTGAAGCGTTGAAACATCGAAGCACCCGAGACGTCGTGGAGGATCTGCGCGCCGGAGGTCGGCTGATCACGGTCGAAGACGAAGTCGATCCGAATCTGGAAATGGCTGAGATCCAGCGCCGCGTTTACTTGCGAGGCGGACCTGCGATCCTGTTCACCAACGTTCGCGGCTGCAAGTTCCCGATGGCGTCGAACCTGTTCGCGTCGTTGGATCAAGCCCGCTATCTCTTTCGAGACACGCTTGAGCGTGTGCGTCGATTGATCGAGGTCAAGCTCGATCCATCCGCCCTGCCCAAGAGCCCGCTGCGATACGCCGGCGTGCCGATGACGGCGCTGACGATGCTGCCCCGGTTCACTCGCCGAGGGGCTGTGCAAGCGAATCAGTGCCGGCTCAGTGAATTGCCGGGGCTGAAGTCCTGGCCGATGGACGGCGGTTCCTTTGTGACGTTGCCGCAAGTTCTCTCGGCAGACCCCACCGCGCCCGAGAATCTGATGCGAGTCAACCTGGGCATGTACCGAGTGCAGCTCGCAGGCAACCAATACGATCCCGAGGCCCAAGTCGGACTGCACTACCAAATCCACCGCGGCATCGGAGTGCATCATCGCGAGGCTATGGATCGCAATGAGTCCTTGCAAGTCGCCGTCACCGTCGGTGGCTCTCCGGCGATGAGCCTGGCGGCCGTGATGCCGCTTCCCGAAGGCCTGACCGAGCTGACCTTCGCGGGGGCTCTTTCCGGGCGACGAGTTCGCATGATTCGAGGTTCGCATGCACCGGTGTATGCCGACGCTGATTTCGCGATCGTGGGACGAGTTGATCCGAACGCAACGATGCCGGAAGGACCGTTCGGGGATCACCTGGGGTACTACTCGCTGCAGCACCCGTTCCCGTTCATGAAAGTCGACCACGTTTGGCATCGCAAAGACGCGATCTGGCCGTTCACGGTTGTTGGCCGCCCTCCGCAAGAAGACACGACGTTTGGCCAGTTGATCCATGAACTGACCGATCCGATCATCCCGACGGTCATCCCGGGTGTGAAAGCCGTTCATGCGGTCGATGCGGCGGGCGTGCATCCATTGTTGTTGGCGATCGGCAGTGAACGCTACATGCCTTATTTAAGAGTCAAGGAGCCGCAGGAGTTGCTGACACAGGCCAATGCGATTTTGGGCAACGGGCAATTGTCGCTGGCGAAGTACCTGTGGATCACGGACGACCCGGACGACTCGCTCAAGATTCATGACATTGGCGCGTTCATGCAGCACATCCTTCGCCGAGTCGACTGGCGTCGCGATTTGCATTTTCAAACCAAGACCACGATCGACACGCTCGACTACAGCGGCACGGGGATGAATCAAGGTTCCAAGGTGGTCGTCGCAGCGACGGGGCAACCGATTCGAGAACTGGCGACGGAGCTCCCTGCGGGCTTGTCCTTGCCCGATGGAATGTCGGATCCGCGGTTGGTCATGCCCGGTGTGATTGCCGTTTCCGCCACACCATTCACTGGCGATTCATCGAAGGCGGACGTCAGAGCTTTGGCCGAGCGTCTGGCAGGCCAGGGCGACCTGTCCGGCGTGCCGCTGATCACGCTGTGTGATGATTCCGAGTTCGCCGCAGCGACGCTCAACAATTGGTTGTGGCTGACGTTCACTCGCAGCAACCCGGCGATGGATGTCGACGGTGTTGGTGTCCAGGTGGTGGACAAACACTGGGGATGTCGGGGGCCACTGATCATCGACGCTCGCGTCAAACCGCATCACGCTCCGCTGCTGGTGGAAGACGCCGAAGTGACCGCCAAGGTCGACGCAAGAGCGACTCGCGGCGATGAGCTGGCCAAGTACTTGTGAGCTTCGATGCCTCCGGCATTGTCTCGCCTCCCAATCACAACCCGGCGCGTTCGCAAGGTATCCTCGTCAGTAGGAGCGGAAGGGCGCGAGCGGTCTGTTGATTTACTGAGTCATTTGGCGTTCGCCATGGTTCCCACTCACAACCGGGGCGATCGCTGGGCTGTTCAATCTTTGGGGTGGTTGCGTTTCTGGTGTGCGCAAGTTTCTGCCTCGCATCAACAAGTCACCTCTCCCCCAACTTCGTCGGGGGAGAGGTAACAGGCAAGAAACTGTCCACGAATACGCGCCACAAAACCAAACTTGTCGCGGTCCAGGCTAACGCCCAAACGGCTCACGAGATTCAACCCGATCAGTCCTGCGTACCTGCTTACCGTGACGGGGTGTGACTGTCCGCGAGTTTCCTGCGCAGGTCACGCACTCGGTCTTGGATGATCAGCGGCAGTTTGCTTCGCAGTTGATTGCGACCGCCGAACCAATCCACCGGTTCGTGCACCACGAATCGGGCTTGCACAATGGTTGCCTCGGAATTCGTGCCTGCAATCTCAGCCGGCAATCGTGTCGCCGTGATCAGGCCGCCGAGACCTCGGTAAGGTTTCGCGTCGCCCGTGGTTTCTTTTCCCAGGTCGTCGCGTTCGATGGGACTCCACGAATTTTCGAACCGCGGGTCCAGGTGCCAAGCAACCGTCACAAAATCACCTGGGGCACCTTCGATGTGACGCTGCGTTTCCGCATGGATCACGCCCTCGACCATGACTCGATCGAGCAACGGGAAGCTGATCCTGCCAAACGATTCTGTTTCCGCCGTCGGGGCGATTCCAAGCTTGGCGAGTTCCTCAGGGCTGACTTGGCTCGCTGCACCAGCGTCCTCCGTTTCATCCGCTGACGGGTCGACTCCCAGCAATGAATTCAACGCATCGGAATCTTGCACCCAATCGAGCGGGGCGTGCACGATGAAGGTGACGTCCAACAGGTGCCCGATGCGTTGGCCTTCTGAATTGGAAATCGAGTCCGTGTCGATCGCAATGGGAGCGACGGCCGAGTTGCGGACGAAACGCTTGACACCACCAGCGCGAGCAAGTTTCTGCAGTCGTTTCTCGACTTCCGATGGAGGCAAGGTGTCATTCGATGAACCCAGGAATGTCGGTGCCGGAAGGGGAGCCGTGACGTCGTCGGTCAACGATAGGCCGTCTTTCAACATTTGGTGGAACAACACGTTGCCGTCTTGGGCCAGCACCGGTCCGGCGAGCAGCAGAATCAGGCTCGTGAAAACCAATGCAACGGAAAGCACGCGTGGTGGTGGCGTTCGATCAAGCATTTTTCAAAATCGGTTTCAAGACACGAGCGGGTTCGACGCCGGTCAAGCGAACATCGAGACCCTGATACTTCGCCGACAGTTTCATGTGATCGAGTCCGCAGGTGTGCAGCATCGTCGCGTGCAAGTCGCGAACGTGGGTCTCTTCGCCGTCTTTCAGGTAGCGGTAGCCGAGTTCGTCGGAGTTGCCGTAGGAGATACCGCCTTTGACGCCACCGCCGGCCATCCACAGGGAGAACGCGTTGATGTGGTGATCGCGACCGGAGCCTTGTTTCATCGGAGTGCGGCCAAATTCACCGCCCCAAATCACCAATGTGTCGTCCAGCATGCCGCGTCGCTTGAGATCTTGAATCAAAGCTCCTGAGGCTTGGTCGACTGCCTTTGCGCTGTCCTTCATGCCGGCTTCGAGGTTGCTGTGGTGATCCCACGCACGATGATAAAGCTGGATGAAACGAACGCCGCGTTCGGCCAACCGTCGAGCCATCAAACAGTTGCTGGCAAACGATCCATCGCCGGGTTTCGTGATCCCGTACAGGTTCAACGTTTCTTGGGTTTCGTCCGACATGTCCGACAGTTCGGGAACCGACGTTTGCATTCGGAATGCCATTTCGTACTGGCTGATCCGAGTCGCGATTTCGGAATCGCCGCGATCGGCCAGCAAGGCTTGGTTGAACGCGTTGACCGCTTCGATCGTGGCTCGCTGAGTCGTGTCGGTGATGCCACCTGGTGGGCGGACGAAGTGAACGGCGTCGCCTTGCGATTGAAATTGAACGCCTTGGAAGCGACTGGGCAGGAAGCCCGCTTTCCACTGACGCGCCGAAACAGGTTGCGCCCCGTAACGTCCTTGGCTGGTGAAGACGATGAAACCTGGCAGCGACTCCGTTTCCGCGCCCAGTCCGTACAAGAGCCACGAACCCATGCTCGGGCGACCCTTTTGAATCGAGCCCGTGTTCATGAACGCATGAGCTGGGTCATGGTTGATTTGCTCGGTGTGCATCGAGCGAATGATGCACAGGTCGTCGGCGACCGATCCGATGTTGGGAAACAGTTCGCTGATTTCAAGACCCGATTGGCCCCACTTTTTGAATTTGCAGAATGACCCTCGAGCGATCAACTTCGAACCTTGAAGCTGAGCCAACTGCTGGCCGTCGGTCATTGATGCCGGGAAGGGTTGGTCGTTGATTTTGTCCAGTTCCGGTTTGGGATCCAGCGATTCCATGTGGCTGGGGCCGCCGGCCATGCAGAGGTGAATGACCGTTTTCGCCGTGCCGGGAAAGTGTGGCTGAGGGGAACCGGTTTGGCTGGCTTGGCCTTCACGGGCGAGCATCGAACCGAGCGCGGCCATGCCGACGCTGTAGGTGCCGCGTTTGAGAAAGCTGCGCCGCTGAATGGAGGGAAATGTGTTCATGGTGAGATTCCAGCGTGACTCAGTAGCGGGTGATTGTTTCGTGCAGATTCAAGACGATTCGAGCCGTGGCGGTCCAAGCCGCCCATTCCGCTCGTTCGGGATGCGTGAGCGATTTGCCATGACGTGCGGCGGATTGGCCAACGCTGGTCAATTCCACTGACAAGGCTTCGTCGGCCAAGAACAGTTCGCGTTGCTGGTCCAGGAAGACGGACAGACGCTCGATCTCTTCGCTGGTCGCTTCGCGTTGCAGGGACCGACGAATCATGGCTCGCAACCGATTTTCATCGGAATCGGATTGTTCGTTCATGCTCCACGCCAGTTCGCTAGCCGCTTCGATGAACGTCGGGTCGTTGAGCAACGTCAACGCTTGTTGAGGCGTGTTCGCGTTGGCCCGAATTGCGACGCAGTCCTCCCGACTGGGGGCGTCGAAGTTCGCGAGCATCGGATGCAAGAACGTGCGCTGCCAGTGCATGTAAATGCCACGGCGATACTGGTTGTCACCCGTTGTCGAGCGATAGGTCCGGTTGGGGAATTGCAAGTTCGAATAGTAGCCACCGGGCTGATAGGGTTTGACCGAGGGACCACCGATTTCCAGGTTCAACAATCCAGAAACGGCAAGTGCATTGTCCCGAATGATCTCGGCTTCTAAACGTCGCGGCGGGTGGTAGCCGAGCAGACGATTTTCAGGATCGATCTCGGACAGTTCCGGTCGAACACGGCTGTCCTGTTGGTAGGTTTGGCTGGTCAGAATCAATCGAGTCACATGACGCAGGTCCCAACCGGATTCGATCAGTTCGATCGCGAGATAATCGAGCAGTTCTGGATGGGATGGCGGCTCGCCTTGAGTTCCGAGGTCATCGACAGCCATGGTCAGTCCAACGCCGAAGAATTGTTTCCAGAGTCGGTTGGCCACGACGCGTGCCGTCAACGGGTTGTCGCGGTGCACGATCCAGCGAGCCAGGTCCAAACGAGTCAAGCGTTTCGAATCAGAGTGGTTGGCATCAGCATTCTTGTCGGAGTCGATTCCGTATTGGCCTAAGAATTTGGGCGTGGCCGGTTGGACGACTTCTCCGGTTTCGTCTTGCCAGTTACCACGCGGTAGCACCCGCATTTCGATCGGGTCGGTGGCCTGCGTGACCATCGTCCACGTTCGGCCCTCCCGACAGGCGAGGTAGCGGTCGCGCCAATGGTTCTTGGCACCGGCGTCTTTGGTTTGTTTGGGGTTGGACATCATCCAGCTCAACAAAGCGTTGGGTTGGCTGACCGAGTCACAGACTTGGATCGCTTCCAATTCGGTTGGGTCAAACGGCCGCAATCGGATCAGCGGTGACGCTTCGAATGTCGCCTCGATGTCGGCGGGCAACCCTTTGATCTCAGCGATCAATGATTGGCCGTCTCTCAATTGCAGCGGTGCGGACAATTCAAACACGGCTTGCATCGGTTCGTCCGCGTGCTTGGACTGGTCAATCATGAATTGATGCGGTCGCTGTTTGGCCGCGTGCCCGTCGGCATCGGTCGCGGGAACCGTCCAACGCGAGGCCACGTTTTGCTGGGCCACTGTGTTGGAGAACGAAGGCATCCAGCGGTTCGCTCGTGCGAGTGAAACAGCGACAGTGGTTCGTTTGAGCTTCTTTTCATCCTCTTGGTTCTCCGCCGACTTGTCCGCGGGAACGGTTTCCAATTCCTCGATGTAGAAACGTACTTCCACCGCGAGCGGCGTTTGGTTCGGCTTGGTCGGCAAGCTGACTTGAATGGACTGAGGCGACAAAGATCCAGGCGAGGTCGAACTCGCATCCAGTTTCCATGCTCGTTGCTTCTTGTCGGCCGACGGGACGTTGGTCGTCTCAATGGATTGCCATCCGTCCGCGTTTTGTTCAAGCCAATCATGGACGTTCGCCAGCCATTGATTCGCGGCGGTTTTCTGATCGTCCGGCAATGCCTCGTGTTGCGAACGAGCCAGTTCGGTGAGTTCTTGCTTGGCTTGCGTTTGTTCCCGCAGCAACGCTTGGCTGGTGACTTCGATTTCGGGTGGGAACGGGAAGTTGTTGTTGTAGCCCTTCAGGTCCGGGTTGGGGGTGTAACCGTAATCGCTGTAGACACCCCATTGCTCGATGTCAGCAAAGAACGCACCGAGGGAATAGAAGTCCTTGGCCGTGAAGGGATCAAATTTGTGATCGTGGCATTCGGCGCATCCGGTCGTCAGTCCCATCCAGGCCATGCCAACGGTTCGCACTCGATCGGTCGCGTACTTGGACAGGTACTCGCCCGGTTGCGCACCACCTTCGCGAGTCATCATGTTCAGACGATTGAATCCGGATGCGATCAAGTCGTCTGTTTTGGGATTGGGAAGCAAATCTCCGGCAAGCTGTTTGATGGTGAATTCATCGAACGGCATGTTGTTCTGGAACGCTTCGATCACCCAGTCGCGGTAAGGGAAGATGTGCTGGTTTTGGTCCCCGTGGTAGCCAACGGTGTCCGCGAACCGAACAAGGTCCAACCAGAACGCCGCCCTGCGTTCGCCGTGGTGAGGATTCGCGAAGAGTTCGTCCAGCTTCTGATCGATCAACGCGGCCCGGTCATCAGAGGATGCCTGCGAGGTTTGAGAACGCTGGAAGAAGTCCTGGGTTTCTTTCCAGGTGGGTGGCAGGCCGACCAAGTCCATGTGCATCCGTCGGAGCAGACGGTCTGCTCGAGCTGGCCCTGAAAGATCGTGTCCCTTTGCGAGCAACCTGGCGCGAATGAAGGCATCGACCGGATGGACGGGATCCGAAACCACGGTCTCGTCCCACTCGCTCAGGTTGGGGATGTCTGGCCGGCGGATGGGGGTGAAGGACCAATGGTCTTCATAGATCGCGCCTTCCGCGATCCAGTCCTTGAGCAGCTGCTTTTGTTCTTCGGTCAGTGTTTTGTGTGAAGCTGGCGGCGGCATGACGGCGTCTGGATCGTCGTGGTCGATCCGGGCAACTAACTCGCTGCCTTCCACGTCTTCCGGAATGATGGCGGCAAATTCGATGGCTGCTTCACGGCTATCCAAACGCAAACCGGATTGCTGGTTGTTTTCGTCAGGGCCGTGACAGAAGTAGCAGTTCTCCGACAGGATCGGCCGGATATCGCGATTGAACGAGATCTGTGATTCATCCGCGTGTGCCGACAGGCCCAAGGAGCAGGCGAGTCCGAACAGGCAAACAGCCGTCCACCGGGAAAAATCAAAGAAGAACAAAGAAGAACGCATGGAGAGCAAGACCACAGCGATGGGCGGGACGGGAGGATGGCAGGCGGGAAACTCATTGTAGCAGATCGATGCAAATGCTCTCGCAAACGTTTGGAGTTCAGTCACCTTTGCATGGATCTGCGAAGCAAGCAGAAACCGCGTGAAACTCAATTGGCTCTATAGAGTGGCCGGGTTCTTCAAAGCCGGTTCTGCTCCGCCGCGTCTCCGATTGACCTAGCCACGTCGAATTTGACGGTTGTACTAAATATCAGTCCTCAAGATGCCGATGCTAACGAGGATTCCAATTGTTACATCCATCGATCAGCCGTGTGGTCCGGGTTTATGATTCTGTTTTCGATCAAGCTGCTCAGCAGTCTTCGCAAAGCGATTGCGGGGAGGAAGTATCCTTCTCAGCTCGCGTGGGGATTGGCGTTCGGACTTCTCATCGGGCTAATCCCGCACGGCAACCTGCTGGCGGTGGCGTTGGTGTTTGGCGTTTTGATGTTGCGTGTCAATCACGCGATGGTCGCTTTGACCGCGATCGGCGTGACGATGGTGGCACCGCGTTTGGATCCGATTTCGGAGCAACTGGCGCAGTGGTTCTTCGATCAAGAAGGCGTCTCACAAGTCATGGCACGAGCCTGGGACTTGCCCTTGGTGCCTTGGACGGATTTGAACAACACCGTTGTGATGGGAAGTTTCCTGATTGGACTGGCTTCGCTTGTTCCCACCTTCGCTGTGTCGTACCCGCTCTTCAAAGCGGTCTCGGGCAACGGGCGGGAAGACGAGGATCTCGAAGAGGAGTTGCTGGTGACGCCGGTTCGCAAGCGTCGGTCCAGCGAAACGTCGACAGCGCACGCTGTGGATCCCCCGCACACCCAGACACGTCAGCCTCACTTCTCGCCTGAACCAGCGTTCGTGTCGGGAAGCGACGAAGTGATCGAGGCCAACTCTGGACGTGTGTTTGATTTTCGCCGCGTGGACGATGCCGAACCCGTGCTCGCCAAGATCACGCCCGGTCGTGACGAAAACGCGAATGCGAAACGAGCCTTGGCCGTGAATGAAGCGTCGACTTCGGATGCTTCTTATGGAAAGCAAACCACCCACATCGAAGTGCTCGACGCAGATTCCAATCTGCAGACGGCTTCCAATACGAACACGATGGCATCGGTGTCTGGCGGTTCACGCCAACCCGATCCGGTTACGACGAACGACGACCAACACAAAATCGATGAAGCGCTCAGTTATTTGCTTCGTCAATTGCGCGATTCGCAAGACAAGGATGCAGCATGATTCGTTGGAGATTCTTACTGACACGGCTTATCGTTGTCGCGACCATTTTGATGCTGCTGTTTTGGGGCCTCGGCCCGATGGCCAGCTACATCACGGTCCGCGGGTTAGAAGCCTCGACGGGAGCTCGAGCCGATATCGGTGCGACTCGCGTGGGCTTGTTCCCGCCGCAGATCCAATTCGATTCGGTGCATGTCGCCGATCCTCGAGATGACAAGGAATTCCGGAACGCTTTCCAAGCGGACTCGGTGAACTTGGTCATCGATGGCGATGCGTTGTTGCGTCGTCGCTGGGTGATTCGCCAGGGCAGCATCGCTGGTTTGCAAATCGGCACCACCCGGGAATCCAGCGGGCACCTGGAAGAGGCACCGGAGGAAACGGAAGATTCCGGTCCATCCATGATCGGGAACTTGCTTTCATCAGCGACGAATGGACTCAGCGATCGCGCCGAAGCACTCGGCAAAGATCTGGAGACCGTTCGCACGGGCGAAGAGATTCGTCGTCGTTGGAAAAGCGAATACGAACGATTGGTGCAACAAACCAAAGAACTGGAACAACGCGTCGAAACCATTCGGGAAGCTGCCAGCGGCATCGACAACCCGTTGCGGGATTGGCCGGAGTTGCAACGCACGCTGGCGGAATCCGAAGCCGCTCGTGAACAGTTGATCTCGTTGCGAAACGCGATGAACGCGATGCCCGATCAAATGAAGGCCGATTTGGCTCGATTGGAAAGTGCCAAGCAAGCCGACCTCGACAAAGTCGATGCGTTTGTGCCAGGCGATCTGAGTGAGTCCAAGAACTTCGGCGTCGATTTGGTCAGCGCTGAAATTCGGCGTTCGCTCACCCAACTTCGAGATTATCTCGACAGCGGTCGTACGCTGGCCAATTACACCGTCGTTGCACCGGACACCGAGCGTGTTCGTGGCGAAGACTATGACTTCTTGGGACGCAATCGTCGTCCTGAGTTGATGATCCGTCACTGCGACGTCAGCGGCACCATGCGTGCCGATGGCAAGGTCTTCACGCTGACCGGCGTGGTCGAAAACATGACGCCCACACCGGAGTTGTTGGCCGATCCGACTCGAGCTCGCTTGCGTTTGGAAGGTCCCGAGACCGTCGATGTCGACTACATCCGTGATCGTCGACAAGGTGAGCAACTGGATCGTTTGACACTTCATTGGCCACAAATGGACGCGGACCCGATTCACTTGGGACGCGGCAAAGACGTTGGCGTTGCCATTGCAGGCGGCGTTCGTGAAGTGTGGGTTCAGCTGAGCAGTCGGGGTGAACAACTCGAAGGTCGTTTGGTCAGCAAGCAAACCGGCGTCAACATGCGTTTGGATGTTCAAGGTGAGGCGGGATCTTCCGCCGCGGCGATTCAAATGAACCAGTCCCTGGCCAACGTGGATCAAGTTGAAATCGATGCCGAGTTCAACGGGACTTGGGAAGACATCGATCTGAAGTTGAACACCAACTTGGGGCAAGTCTTCAACGACGCCGCGAAAACGGCCATCGCCAGCCAAATGGAAGCGTCCAAAGCCAAGGTCGCCGCCAAGGTCAACGAAGCTCATCGTGAGCAGATGTTGGAACTGAATGAGTGGATGCTCGCTCAACAGAACCAAGCTCAATCGTTGCTGGCCAAGGCTGATAAATCGGTGGAGGACCTCAGCCGAAAGATCCTGAGCGAAATCAATGGAGCGGACCAGTATCTTGGCAAGCTCAAGACCGCGTTTGGTTCGAGCTTGCGTTGATCACGATTCCATCCTGCGTCGATTCCGCCGAGTGCGTTTGAGTCGACAGGTTGAGTGACGGGCGGCGCGTTCAACGCGATCGTTCTGGCAAAGGCCGGAGGTGGGTGCACGAGTCAATCGTGCCTCGACCTCCGGCCTTTTTTCATGGGCTGATGATGGGAAACCGACGGGAGGATCTCTCGTCGCAAAGGGGCTGAAGTCTATAGCCCTGAGCCTGTTTTCTTTGGGGCCGGGTGCGTTGGCATCGGTGGCAACGCGAGGTTACACTCGCTGATTCTTGTTGCCCTGAAATCCATCCCCACCATTCAACCCCAAGAACTGCCACGATGCTGCCTCGTCGACGTTTAGGCCAAACGGACATGGAACTCACGACGCTCTCTTTTGGAGCGTCTTCGATCGGACAGGAGTTCCGAAGCGTCGATTTGGGTGAGAGTTTGCAAGCGGTTCGAGTGGCGCTCGAAAGTGGGATGAACTTCATTGACACCGCCGCATTCTATGGACGCGGGATGAGCGAAATGATGCTCGGCCGCGTCCTGCCAGATTTCCCGCGTGATCAGTACTACTTGGGCACCAAACTGGGACGCTACACCGGCGAGCACTTCGATTTCAGCGCCCGACGCGTCACCGAAAGCATCGACACGTCGCTCGAACGAATGAAGGTCGACCACCTCGACATCGTGCTCTGTCACGATTTGGAATTCGTCGAGATGTCGCAGATCGTCGAAGAAACCATTCCCGCGATCCGTCGCGAAATCGAAAAGGGCAAGGTCCGCTACGTTGGCGTCAGCGGCTACCCCATGAAGATGTTCCAGTACGTGATGGAAAACACGGACATCGATTGCCTGCTGACCTACAACCACTACACGTTGCAAAACGACATGGCGTTGGACTTGGTGCCGTTGGCCAAGGAGAAAGGAGTGGGGTTGATGAACGGCGCTCCGTTCTCGGCACGTCTGTTGACCAACGCAGAATTGCCGCCTTGGCACAAAGCCACACCCGAAGTTCGCCAGGTCGCTGCCGCCGCCGCCAAGCACTGCGCGGACCGTGGCAGTGACATCGCGAAAATTGCACTTCAGTTCAGCATTGCCAACGAAAATTTTGCGACCTGCATTCCAGGGTCGGCCAATCCAAAGCGAGTCACGCAGTGGGTTGAGTGGGCGCAAGAGCCCATCGACGAAGTCTTGGTTGCTGAAGTCCAAGAAATTTTGAAACCGATCCACAATTGGTTTTACATCGAAGGCCGCCCCGAAAACAACGACGAACCGGTCGCCTCCTGAGTTCAGCCTATGCCACTTCGAGTCCATCTCCCCTCAAAACTCTCTCACAAAGAAACAACATGACGTTTCAATCTGCCATCACGGTCAGCCTGGTCGAAGAAGCTCGCGGCGGTCCCTTCGTTTACTGGGACGGATTGCGAGACGCTTGCGAAAAGGCCTCGGCGCTCGGTTTTGACGCGATCGAAATATTCGCCCCCGGGCCTGACGCGGTGGATGAGGCCGAACTCAAAGGCCTGCTGCAAAAGCATGACTTGGTTGTCGCAGCGGTCGGCACCGGTGCTGGGATGGTCAAGCATGGGCTCAGCCTGACGCATCCCGACGCGGAGCATCGTTCGAAGGCTCGTGACTTCGTCAAACAAATGATCGACTTCGGTGGCGCCTACAACGCTCCCGCCATCATCGGATCCATGCAAGGCAAATGGGGCGGCGATGTTTCGCGAGATCAAGCCTTGGGGTTCTTGCGAGAATCGCTCGATGAACTGGGGCTTTACGCCACCCAGTATCACGTGCCGCTGTTCTACGAGCCACTGAACCGCTACGAGACCAACTTGCTTCGCACAGTCGAGGAAGGCGTCGAGTTTTGCAAGACATTGAAAACGGACAACGTCAAACTGTTGGCCGATTTGTTCCACATGAACATCGAAGAAGCCGACTTGGCCGCTGCCATCCGTGCTGGCAAGGGCTACGTCGGGCACATTCACTTTGTCGATTCCAATCGCCAAGCCGCTGGGATGGGGCACATGAACCACGCGCCCATCATCCAGGCTCTCAAAGACATCGACTACGACGGGTACCTGTGTGCCGAAGCGTTTGCGTTGCCCGATTCGGACACTGCGGCTCGCAACACGATCGAAGCATTCAAACGTTTGACCGCTTGAAGTTGTCGGACCCAACAGTGGCATAGGCTTCCAGCCTGCGAATCTTGTCGCATAGGCTGCTAGTGTTCTGTTGCAGCTAAAAGTTTGGAGTGATCGTAGTGGACGAGGCCACGAGTCCTTGGATTTGACGTCAGTTCAGGACTCGTGGCCTCGTCCACTACCCCAAGACGAGAGTCGTGACAGACCATTAGCCTGTGATTCGAGAACCCCCCTGCCATTCAGCAAAAAGTCGACGTCTCCACCATCCCTCCCCACCACGAGATGAACTGAATATGTCACACACTGCGATTGGGTCACGTGCCCTGATTTGGATGCTTGCCATTGCGATGGCACCTTGGGCGGTTGCTGATGAGCGACCCAACATTCTGTTTATCATGTCGGATGACCACACCAGCCAAGCGGTGGGGGCGTATGGCAGTCGGTTGGCCTACCTGGATCCGACGCCGAACCTGGATCGTTTGGCCAAGGAAGGCATGTTGTTTGAAAATGCATTCTGCACGAACTCAATCTGCACACCCAGTCGCGCTTGCATCATGACGGGGCAATACAACCACACCAACGGTGTGTTTGATCTGAACGGCCGCATCGAACCAAAGAATCAGCATCTTGCGAAAGAGATGAAGAAGGCTGGTTATCAAACCGCCATGATTGGCAAGTGGCACTTGAAAGCTGAACCGGCGGCGTTTGACTACTACTGTGTCCTGCCTGGACAAGGCAAGTACTTTGATCCTGAGTTCCGTGTTCAAGGTGACAAGCCGTGGCCGAAGAATTTGATCAAGAAGGAAGGCATGCACAGCACGGATGCGATCACTGACATCACACTGAACTGGTTTGATGAAGTTCGCGAAGATGACAAGCCGTTTTTCTTGATGCATCACTACAAGGCGCCACACGATTTCTTCGAGTACGCGCCACGCTATGAAGAGTATCTGGCCGAAATCGCGATCCCAGAACCCAAGAATCTTTGGAGTCAGCCGCTCTTCGGTTCCCTGGCGACCCGTGGTGCAGACGATGAATTGATGCCCTACATCGGCACCTCAATCGGACGCCGTAACCTGCGTCGGAATTATGTGGATCACTATGAAGTCGATTCGTGGCTCAGTGATGAAGACGCCAAACGTGAGGCGTACAACATCTACATGAAGCACTACCTTCGCTGTGTCAAAGGCGTCGACGACAACCTGGCTCGTTTGTTTGCAAAGTTGGAAGAGACCGGGCAAATGGACAACACCGTGATCATCTACACCGGGGATCAAGGGTTCATGCTCGGTGAGCACGACTACATGGACAAGCGATGGATGTACGACGAGTCGCAGCGGATGCCGTTCTTGGTTCGCTACCCCAAGTCGATTCCTGCCGGTTCACGCAGCAATGCGATCGTGGAAAACGTGGACTACGGACCCACCATGTTGGCGTTCGCCGGCGTGGAAACCCCTGAGTACATGCAAGGCAAAAGCTTTCGCGAAATTTGCGAGACCGGTCAGGAACCCGAGGGTTGGAAGCAGGAGGCGTACTACCGCTACTGGATGCACATGGCTCACCATGACAATCCCGGTCACGTTGGGATTCGCACCAAGACTCACAAGTTGATTTACTACTACGGCGTCAACTACGAAGGGAAGCTGCAAACGCCTCCCGGTTGGGAACTCTACGATTTGGTGAACGATCCGACGGAAGTGGTCAACCAAATCGACAATCCTGAGTACGCCGAAGTCGCATCGGACCTCAAGCAACGTTTGGCACAACTTCGCCAACGCGTGGGCGACGATGGGTCTCATTACCCTGCCGTGGAAGAGGTTGTCCAGGAATTCTGGGATGACAGTGACGAAGACCGTCAGAAGGCGATCGAAATCTCCCATGAGTACGTTCAGGCGAAGCAGTCCGAATCGAAAGCAAAGCCTCAAAATTAGCTTTGGCTTTCCGGTCGTTTAGCGGCAGGGTGCGAGTTCTCCGGTATCACGGCACCGGACGGCTTGCGCCGTTCCGCTAAGCAGGTAAGCAAGAATGATTGGCTCACATAACCGATGACACCTGCCTACCTGCTTAAGACGCTTCATACCAGCCGATTCCGAAGACGAATTCGGCAGGGTCGGAACAACTTCACCGTTTGGCGTGACTGCTACGCTCAGTGCGTGAATTTCGAGACGTCGCATTCTTGCCGTCCGAAGACGTGATCTTCCACTGACGGCCCGCACGGTTCAGCTATGCTTGTGGTGCGTCTCCCCTTCGTTTCATCCCTCCAGTTTGAGTTGCTTCTATGTCACGTTGGTTGTTTTGTTTGGTCCTGCTGTCCGTTGGTTCGTGGTCTGGAGGGCTGCTCGTGGAACCTGTTTCGGCGGCAGATCGTCCCAACGTGGTGATCGTCATCACGGATGATCAAGGCTACGGCGATTGTGGGTTCACTGGGAACACCGTTGTTCAGACGCCCAACATCGACGCTCTTGCAGCCGAGTCTTCGACGCTGACCGACTACCACGTCGCACCAACCTGCTCGCCGACCCGGTCTGCATTCATGACCGGTCACTGGACCAACCGAACCGGCGTGTGGCACACGATCAGCGGACGTTCGATGTTGCGAGACAACGAGGTGACTTTCGGTGAGATCTTCCGTGATGCCGGTTACCAAACGGGCATGTTTGGCAAATGGCACCTCGGCGACAACTATCCCTACCGAGCCGAGGACAACGGGTTCACCGAGGTCTATCGCCACGGGGGCGGCGGCGTCGGGCAAACGCCTGACTTCTGGGACAACGCGTACTTCGACGGTTCGTATTTCCACAATGGAGAAGCCGTCAAAGCCCAAGGCTTCTGCACCGACGTGTTCTTTGAACAAGGCAATCGATTCATTCGCGATTGTGTCGAAGCGGACGAGCCGTTTCTCGCTTACATCGCAACCAATGCACCGCACGGGCCATTGCACGCCCCGCAGAAGTACATCGACCTTTATCCCGAGATGAGCGACAACGTGGCCACTTTTTTGGGGATGATCACCAACATCGACGAGAACGTCGGACGGACCCGCGAACTGCTGCGTGAGTTGGGCGTGCATGACAACACAATCTTTCTGTTCACGACGGACAATGGGACCGCGGGCGGTGCATCGGTTTACAACGCTGGAATGCGAGGCAGGAAGGGAAGTCCCTATGAAGGCGGCCACCGTGTTCCCTTTGTGATGCACTATCCCGAAGGCGGCTTTGCCACTGCTCGTAGCAATGACACGCTGTGTCACGCGGTGGACGTGGTGCCGACGCTGTTGGAATTGTGTGACGTCGACGCTCCCGAACAAATCAAGTTCGATGGCACCTCGATTGTTTCGCTGTTGAAGGACGAACCAGAATCGTCGTTCACGCAGCGCATGCTGATCACCGATTCGCAGCGTGTGATCGACCCGATCAAGTGGCGTCAGTCATCCGTGATGCAAAACAAGTGGCGTTTGATCAACGGCACAGAGCTGTACAACATTGCCGATGACGCAGGGCAAGAGAACGACGTTGCGGGCGATCATCCGGAACAAGTTGCCTCGATGCGTGCGTTTTACGATGCTTGGTGGGCGGAGCTGGAACCCACGTTCTCGCAAACCACCGAAATGACCGTCGGTCATCCCGATCATCCCGTGGTCACGTTCACGGCTCATGACTGGATCGGACAAGCTCCGCCATGGAATCAGTCCGCGATCCGTGCCGCAGCGGCTGTTTTCCCGAAGAAGGCAAAGCAACGACTGACGCACCAAGGGCATTGGGCGATCCAAGTGCATGAAGCAGGGACGTTTGAAATTGCGTTGCGGCGTTGGCCGGAAGAGTCGGGGATTCCGATTGGAGCGGCTGTACCGCCTGGGCAAGACGTGCCCGGCTCTTCTCGCGCCTATCGAACCCAAGCAGGCCGGGCGATCCCCGTGAAGTCCGCCGAGGTGCGCGTGGATGGGAAGTCGATTGCGAGCACGAGCGTCGCATCAGATGACCTGGTCGTGACGATGGAGATCGAATTGGCGGAAGGTTCCCACCAGCTGGCTCCCGTTTTCAAACTTCCAAACGGTGAAGTTGGAGCGTACTACTGCACGCTCTCCCGAAAGAGCAAGTGAATGCTCTCTGGGAGACACAATGGCGCTGAATTTGTCACCCTGCGGAGGGGCGATTGTGCCGATTAGTCGGAATGCAGCAAATACGATTGTTAAGAAATATCGAGATTCTCTTGCTCGGCGATCATCAGCCGCACAATCGACACGACACGATCGATGAAAACTCTGTAAGGCGACATCAACCAATGGATTGCTTGGTGCTTTGATCAAACGAACGGAGTCTTGAATCGATGGAATCATCAACCTTGCGACGCGGCGGAAGCGTTGCCAGACGAACCCTTGCGGCTTTGGTCTGCTTGATCACCGGCGGTGGAGCAATTGCAAACGCCGACGAATGGTGGGCACCTGCGAACCAAGCCGGAACCGATTCGGTTCTCGTTGCACCTGAAACAGAGCCAACGCAGAATGGTTTTGACAGCATGCTGTCCAGCCGATACAGCGCCGCACCGATGCGTCCACAAGACAGCTTGATCGAAGGTTCAGTGCAATCGCTGCCTGCCGACGTGGATCAGGAGCCCTCCGGTCTCAGTTCCCAGGCAAGGGATGAGCAGAACCAAAAGGCTCTGGCTGAAGACGAGTCGTTTGAAGATCGTTTGGAAGCGTTTGCTTCGCGTTTGGATGCCCTTGATACACTCGATGAAGAGTGGACGGACTATCAGGACGAGTTGGCGGCCGAGGCCAAGGCGAAGAAAAAGAAGTCCACGCTCAAAATTGGCGGGCGAGTTCACATCGATCACTGGTCGTTCTCCAACACCGATCCGGGAATCAACCAAATCGAAAGCGGTCGGATCGGTGGAGTCGCCGGCGATCCCAATCAGAGTCCCGAGAATATCACTGGGTTCCGGCGTCTGCGTCTGGAACTTTCCGGGGACGTTCCTCAGAACATGCGTTATCGCTTGCAGGTGGACTTCAACAACCCGCAGACCCCCGAGATCAAGGACGCCTACATTGGCTGGTCGAACTTGCCCAACAATCAGGTGTTGTTGCTTGGCAACCAGAAGCGGCCGCTCGGTTTGGATCACCTGAACAGCTCTCGCTTCAACGTGTTCGCCGAACGCCCCTTGGCAGTGGAAGCATTCAACGAAGACGCTCGTCGGTTTGGTTTGACCATGTATGGTCACAACAATGAAGAGTCGATCGGTTGGGCGTACGGGATTTACAATCTCGAGAACATCAACACGGATGGACGTTTCATTGGTGACTCGGCCCAAGCCGGTGGATACTCGCGTCTTTGGGGATCGCCTTGGTACGACGACACCAGCGGCGGACGTGGGTACTGGCACTGGGGTTTGGCTGGTGCGGTTGCCAAGCCGGACGGCGATGCCGGAGCGAACGACACCAACAGCAACGAAGGGCGGTTCCGCACTCGGCCCCTTGCACGAAGCTCGCAACGTTGGTTGAACACCGGTCGCATCGACGGTGCAGACTGGTATCAAAACATTGGGTTTGAAAACATCCTGAACCTCGGTTCGCTGCAAATCACCGGGGAATACATCATGACTCCAATGCAGGTGGAGGATCCGGCTGCGGGGGTGGATGACAATTTGTTCTTCCACGGTGGTTACATCTACGCATCGTACTTCTTGACCGGCGAGCACATGCCCTACAACCGGTCGACGGGAACGCTCTCACGCGTGACACCCCACGAGAATTTCTTCTTGGTGGATCGCTGCAACGGATGTCGCGGCAATGGCTGGGGAGCATGGCAGGTCGCTCTCCGATATGACCACCTCGATCTAACCGATGGTGGTGTCAACGGCGGCGTGGGCAATCTCTACACGGCTGGTTTGAACTGGCACTGGACACCTTACTCGAAGGTTCAGAACAACTTGGTATGGGGTGAAATCAGCGAGAGTGGATTGGCCGCCAATGGCAACAATTCGCTTGACGCACCGGTGGAAGCCGGGAACTTCCTGATCTTCGGAACTCGTTTTATGGTCGACTTCTGAGTTGCCAGAAGCAAACCGTTGATCACAGAAGCATTCTACGTGCGGGGCTGAACACCAGCCCCGCACACCAACCGCACAGAACTGAAAAAGGAATTTCAAATGAGCCGATCCATTCAATTCGGTCGTGTCGCCTGCCTGGGACTTTTCGCGTTGACCGCCTCGGTTGTCTTCTCGAGCACCGCCAGTGCTTTCGGACCCGCCTGCTGTTTCTGCCAAGCCGGACGCTGCAACGTGGAAGTTGACAAAGAAGAAGTGGAGGTCACTTGCTTCGACGTCGAATGCGAAACCATTTGCATCCCACCGTTGCGTTTCCCATGGGAATGTGGCCCGTTGAAGAAGTGCGGCAAGGTTCGCACCGTCAAAAAGCTGGTCACGGACAAGAAGAAAAAGACGGTCTGCACTTACGATTGGTCTGCCATCACTTGCTGCCCCGATTGCCGTCACCGTGCCCGTGGTATCTTCGGATGCGGCAAGGGATGCAGCGCCGGTTGCTGCGACAGCGGAAGCTGTGATGCGGGATGTGAATCCGGTTGTGATGTTGGTGGCTGCGAGATGGGATGCTGTGCCAGCATCGAAGCCGCCGCGTCATTGCCACCGGCCGCGTTCGCCAACAACGCTGGTGAAACGATGCAACTGGACCAACAAGAGTCCGTCGCGTTGGCATCGGCGATCAGTCGTGCGGAACCCGACGCCGAAGGTTGGGTCACGATCACCAACCCCAACACCACGTCGCTGCAAGCCGAAGACGATCTGATCGAAACCTCGGTCGAAGTTCTCAGTCGATAAATAGCTCTCGACAAGAGCAAGGTCCGGAACACAAACCACCGGCACGACTTAGTCGTGTCGGTGGTTTTTTTCGTGCGCTGCTGGAGCGTGAATCTGTGAGCAACGAGTGATGATTTAGGCGGTGCGGCGCAAGCCGCCCGGTGTGAAACCGGAGGGCTCGCGCCCTTCCGCTATGTCACTCGTTTTCGACTGGATGCGTTAGACCGGTGACCTTCGGTTGCGATGGAGCAACACATAGACGCAAGGAACGAGAATCAACGTCAGAAGCGTTGAGACCACCATCCCGCCCAGCAACGCACGAGCGAGCGGAATCATGGCTTCATTTCCCGGTGCCAGTTGGAACGAAAGCGGCAACATCGAGGCGACCAGCGTCAACGAGGTCATCAGGATGGGGCGCAAGCGAACTTGAGCCGCGGACAGGGCGGCCTCTCGAGGTGTCACCCCAGTGGCAAGTCGTTGATTCGCGAATTCGACCAGGAGAATCGAATTGTTGACGACGACACCGATCATCATCAACGTGCCCATCAAGGACTGGATGTTGAGGTACGTGTCCGTCAGATAAAGAGAAATCAAAACACCTCCGATCCCCAGCGGGACGGACAACATGATGATCAGCGGATCGAGGAACGATCGGAATTGGGCCATCAGAACCAGGTAAACAAGCAGCGTTGCCACTGCGAGCCCGGTTCCCAGCATGTTCATTTCCCCACGCATCTTTTCAATCGGCCCGCGAAGAGCGACGGAGACCCCGTTTTCGAATTCCATGTCCGCCAGCACGGCGTCAATGTCTGCCGCGACGCTTCCCAGGTCTCGCCCCGCGACGTTGACATGGATGTCGTTGACCCGTGAAATGTTGTAGTGGGCAATCTCGCCTGGAATCGTGACTCGATTGACAGTGGCAATGTTTGAGAGCGGAATCGTGACGGGGCCGTCGGGGGTGTCGAGCGAAAGTGGCATGTTCCGCAACTCATCCAGCGATTGGAACTGATTGGACGCGTACTGCACTCCCATGAAGAAGTCGACACCGCTCTTCGGGTCAATCCAAATGGTCGGTGAATAGCCCACGCTGGATCCCAACGCGGTCAGCACGGTTTGCGCGACTTGTTCTTGATCGACCCCCAAGTACTTTGCCCGTGTTCGATCGACTTGCACATCGAATTGGGGATAGTCGAGCGACTGGGCGATCTGGACATCTCGTGTGCCTTCGATCGGAGAGATTTCCCTGACGATTCGTTCGGCTGCGTCGCGACACTGTTGCAGTGTGCCCGCGGAAATTTGGACATTGATTGGAGTGGGAACACCATCGTTGAGGGCCATGTTGACGATGCCACCCGAAACAAACAGGAACTGTTCCAGCGGGTATTCGTTGTTCAGCTTTTCTCGCAAGGTGTCAATGTAGGTCTGAGTGTCGACCGACTGATTTTCCTGCTTCAGATTCACGATCAAGTAGGCTGTGTCTGGGCCCGAGTTGGAACTCAAGACGGTGGAGAATCCGGCTCCCTTTCCAACCGGCAAACCGATGTTCGAGATGATGGTGTCGATGGATTCCTCAGGGATCACTTGTTGGATGGATTCCTCGATCTTGGCGACCAATTCCTCGGTTTTCTGCAAGGAGGTTCCGGGGACTGTTTTCAGGCGGATTTCGAAGCTGCCCGAATCAACATTCGGGAACAGCTCTGTTCCGATGTGAGGCAGCAAAAAGAACGAGCCGCCTACCCCAATGATGATGATCAACGCTGACAACGCGGGTGATCGCATGGCGGTTGTAAGCAAGCGTCCATACAGCCCCGAGGGCTTGGTTGAAGACGCCTGCTGATCGTCTGGCTGCGTCGCTTGCGTTTTGGCTTGCACACGTTCCCGGACGAAGGTCGCACAAAAAGCGGGGACAACGGTCAACGCCAAAATGTAGGAGGCGCCAATGGTGAGGGTGGCGGCCAACGAGAGCGGAGCGAACAGATACTTGATCATTCCCGTCAAGAAGATTGCAGGCAAGAAGACGGCCAGGGTCGTGATGGTTCCTGCGAGGATTGCGCCTGAAACTTCCTGGGTGCCATCGCGTGCAGCCTCCATGGGGGATTTGCCCATTCGCCCGTGACGGATCACGTTTTCGACGACCACGATTCCGGCGTCGACCACCGTGCCGATCGCCAGTGCGATTCCCCCCAAGGTCATCACGTTGATGGTTTGGCCGGAGAATGCGAATCCCAAGGCACCAATCAAAATGGCCAGCAAAATGGTCGAAACGATGATCACGGTGGGAAGCAGGCGTCGCAAGAAGATGAGCACCACGAGCGCGACCAGCACGGAACCGAGACCAATCTGCGACATCAAATTCGACATCGCTTTGCGGATGTAAATGGATTGATCCGAGACCAGCGTCACGCTGGTCGCTTCTGGAATGTCACCACGCTCTTTCATCTTGGGAATCTCTTCCGCGATCCCGTCGTAGATGCGGTCCACCACCGCGATGGTGTTCTCCCCGGGTTCTCGAAGCAGTGGGCAGTAGACGCTGCGTTTTCCGTTGACTCGAACGATGTTGTATTGCAACGCCGCGTCGTCTTTGACGGTTGCCACGTCGCGGATGAAGATCGGGCGATCGTCGCGAACGGCAATGGGAATCGCTGCGATTTCTTCGATATCAGGCAGGGTATTCCGAGGGTGAATTTGGTAGTCCGTTCCGCCCATCGTTGCGGTGCCACCTGCGAGCACCAAGTTTGACTTCTTGAGCGCGTCGACCACATCGGTCGCGCTGATGTGGTAGGCCTGAAGTTTAGCGGGATCGACATAGACCATCATCTGGCGGAACTTGCCACCAAACGGGTGCGGGATCTGCACGCCTTTCAGTCCGCCCATCTTGTTGCGAACTGCGTAGTAGCCGATCGAGTAGAGCTCGGATTCACTGAGTCCCTCGCCGGAGATCGCTGCCAGCACCACAGGCAGGTTGGACGGTTCGCTCCGCAGCGTGAACGGCCACTCAATGCCCGGCGGCAGGTGGAACATATCGCTGGCTTCCAAGTTGACGATGTCGTTCATCGCCGAACTTGGGTCAGCACCGGGTTGGAAGAAGACTTTGATCACCGCGGCGCCAGGAACCGTTCTCGATTCTTGGTGCTCGATCTTGCCCGCCAGCGTTAGCGCACGTTCGACACGTGAGGTGACCGATTTCTCCATGTCCAAGGTCGGCAGACCAGGGTAGGAGAAGTAGCTGACAACAACCGGCTTTTTGAAATCCGGGAGGATATCAATCGTGATGCCCGGGATGACGGTTGCACCGAGCACACACAAGGCAATGGATGCAGCCAGAACCGCAAATCGATTGCGAAGGGAAAATTGGATCAACGACATCAGTGAGTGGCCCCCACGACGGCGACTTTTTGCCCGTCGATGAAGCGGCTCAGGTGAGCGTCCACGACCGATTGGCCTGGCTCGACACCGGAGAGGACCTCGATGAAGTTGCCGTCGTCCACTCCGGTCGAGATTTCTTGGATCGAAATCGTGTCGTCGCTGGCGACCACGTACACAAAGGCGTTGCCAGATTCGTCGAAGCGAATCGCTTGGGCGGGCAGCAGGTTGGCGGCGGTCTGCGTGGTCAGTTCGATCGAGGCTTGTCCGAACATCCCGGGGATCAGCTTGCCATCCGTGTTGTCGATTTCGACTTCCACCATCATGGTTCGTGATTGGGCATCGAGACTTCCGCTGCGCCGGGTGACCTGCGCGGTCAGGGGAGGTTCGGATGCGAAGGATGGAAACGTGAGACGGACTTCGTCGCCTGGATCCACCAGGGGAGCATCCTTTTCGGGGACGGGGATTTGCACGCGGACTCGGTCGATCTGACAGAGAACAAACAGGGGCTTGCCAAGTCCGACTTCGCTGGCGGCGCGGACCAAGTCACCTGGTTCGATATTTCGTTCCGTGACGATGCCCGAGAACGGAGCCTTGATCTCGGCGTAGTCGATCCAGACATCCAGTTCATCCCGTTCTCGCCGCGTGACTTCGGTTTCCGCTTGTGCCGTCTCGAGATCCGCTTGTGCTGACTCGACCCTGGCGGACGCGACTTCGACGTCCGCTTGTGCTGAGGCAACGGCTGACTCCACCGCCTGTTTGCGAGCCGACTCGCTGTCGCGTTTCATCCGGGCCTCGTCCAGCATCCGGTTTTGCAAGGAGCCTCGATTGACCAGGTCTTCCGTTCGATTGAATTCCGCGTTGGCTGCGGCCAGGGAAGCTTCCACGGCGGCGCCTTCCGACTTGGCTTGAGCCAGCTTGGCTTGTGCGGAGCGTTTGGACGCCTCTGCCAATCGGACTCCTGCGGCAGCTTGTTTTTCCTGGGCTTCCAAGCGACCAATCCTGGCTTCGATCACCCGCCGTTGTTGGTGCTTCTCTGGAACCGAAATGGTGGCCAGGACGGTGCCTGCTTCGACGTATTCGCCGATGTCCGCAGTGAACGATTCGACATAGCCCGACGCTTGCGAGCGGAGTTCGGCTCGGTAGTAGGCGTGAACCGTCGCGGGCTGAACGCTGGTCCGTGTGACCTCGGTGGGCGTGACGGCCACCGTTTTGACCGGGGTGGCCGGCTGCGGCTGAGTTTTCTTGGCCACGCGATTCGCGTCGGAACAACCGGTCAGAAAGCACAGCACCGCAACTGTCGCGAGTGGAGGAGAGAGTCGAGGCGGGATTGCGAGAGGCATTGTGTGAATCGAGGACTGGCGTCCTTGGCTCCGCTGGAATATTTGGGGGAATCGGAAGAATCGATCTGACCGGGCGCGGTTCGCCAAGCGGTCGATGCAGTCTAGTTCGCGCAATGAGCGTTTTCGATGCGCAGCGGACAGGATCTGACTATTCCAAGGCATTCAATCGTTACCATCTGGATCATCATCTGCCGAAGTGCATAAGTAGAAACTGATGCGTTCCGGACGAGCTGAGCAAGGCGAACGAACGCTGTCTTCCGAACAGATGAACCAGGAGAACATGGATGTCCCGTTCGTTCCTATACACGCTGATCGCCCTTTCGAGCACCGTTCCAGCGATCGGGTGTGTGGGGCACATGAACCAGGAATCGGTGCAGAGTTCCCCTCTGCCAGCGGCAATCACCGGGAGTTCCGCCACGGTGGTTTCCGGTGTTGAAGCGGCCACGGAAGAAACCACGCTTGCCAAATCGGAGATTCGCCCGGTGGCCCATCGTGATTTCGGTGAGCCCGCCGCCGATCAAGCTTCGACGACCGACTCGGTTCTGACGATCGACGGCAAACGATACCGGTTGCAACCTCTCGTGGAAGAATCCGTCGCCCGCAGCAGCGATCATTCGTTGGCCGCCTATGAAAGTGCACCTCTGTTGGAGGTGCCCGAAAGCGGTTTGGTGGGGCTGACTCCAGAACCGGTGGTCCTTGATTCGATGGGACAAACATCCGGTGTGGCGATGGTCTCGCCGCAAACCGTTCAGATGAACCTTCCAACGGCGCTCGCGATGATCGACTCCCAGCACCCCGCGGTCGGCTTGGCACAGTGGCGAACCCGTGAAGCGTATGCAGCGCTCGATCAGGCCAAGGTACTGTGGTTGCCCTCCATTCAAGCCGGGTTCAGCTTTCATCGCCACGATGGCAATTACCAATCCAGCAACGGTGACATCGTGGACGTCAACCGGAATTCGTTTCAGTACGGGTTGGGAGCGGGTGCCACCGGTGCGGGAACCACCAACACGCGACCAGGGCTGGTGGCTCAATTTCACATGGCGGATGCAATCTTCCAGCCCAAGGTCGCAGAGAAAACGGCCTGGGCACGTGGGCACGCCGCCGCGGGTGTTTTGAATCAGCAACTGTTGCGGGCTGCGACCGCTTACACAGAATTGCTGGAGGCGTACCAGGACGCTCGCGTGTTGGAAGAGTCTCGGGAACGGGTGAGGCAACTTGCACGAATCACATCTGATTTCGCCGAAGCGGGGCAAGGGATGCAAGCGGATGCGGATCGCATGCAAACGGAACTCCGATTGATCGACAGCCGATTGGTGGGCGGGCAGGAACGCGTCGCGGTTGCGTCCGCACGCCTTGCCCAAGCCATCAGCATGCACTCGGGCGAGACGCTTCTACCCATGGATGTCACCGTGGTGCCATTGGAGTTGATGGCCGCCGGAACTGACAAAGCCTCGCTGATCAGCACCGGTTTGGCTTCGCGGCCGGAACTGAAAGAGTCGCAGTCGTTGGTCGCCGCCGCCTGTGAAGCCTACAAACGCGAACAGTACGCTCCGTTTGTTCCAAGTGTTTTGCTGGGGTACAGCACTGGCGGTTTTGGAGGAGGCTTGGGCAACGACCTGAGTGACGTGGACGGTCGCTATGACTTTGACGCCGTGGTGACTTGGGAAATTCGAAACTTTGGACTCGGTGAACGAGCGGCTCGCAATCGGACGTCCGCGCGGGTTCAGCAAGCCAGGTATGAGAAGCTTCGTGTGATGGACCAGGTCGCTGCGGAAATCTCCGAATCGGCAAGTCAGGTCGAATTCCGTCGCCAGCAAATGGATTTGACGCAGCAGGCGATCGCCACCGCCGAACGATCCTATCAATCCAATTCGGAACGAATCCAAGATGGCGAGGGTTTGCCGATTGAAGTGCTGCAAGCGGTCCAGGCATTGGAATCTGCACGCCGTGCTTACCTGCAAGCAGTCACCGCTCACAACCAAGCCCAATTCCGTTTGCAGTGGGCATTGGGTTGGCCCGTAGGTGACGACCAGACCTTGGTGACTCACTGAACCGTTGGATGGGGTGGTTCGGCCGCCGTTGATGATAAAGAGCACTTTCACGTGCATCTGCGGTCGAAAAGCGATGAGCTCAAGAAGATTTTTGGTGACGTCAATGAATCGCCGTATTTCCCGGGCAAACTGGCCCAGAAACTGAAGTTGCTCCAGCCTGAAGATGCAAGTGAAATCGTGATCACGGATTAGACCCGAGCCACCACTTCGTGCTCTTCGCGTCCTTCGTGGTTTTGAGATTTGCTACGATGAATCAATCGTCGATCCATCCACGTCGGGTGGTTTCAAGCGTGGGGAGGCGGTGCGTTGAGGGGGGAGAAAGATGGAATTCGATGAACTGTCTCACCGAGTGATTGGGTGCGCGATTGAAGTGCATCGCGAATTGGGGCCTGGGTTGCTGGAGTCTGCCTATGAGCAATGCCTTGCCCATGAGCTCCGTAAGAGCTCCATTCAGTTTCAGCTCCAGCACCCGCAGCCTGTTCGCTACAAAGACGTGGCGTTGGATTGTGGCTATCGGATCGATTTGTTGGTGGAGGGCTCCATCATTCTCGAACTGAAGAGTGTCGAGAAATTGAAGGGAATTCACGAGGCACAATTGCTGACTTACATGAAGTTGGCGGGAATCCGGACGGGGCTTTTGATCAACTTCAATGTGACACGGCTCAAGGACGGGCTTCGTCGTTTTGTGCTTTGAATCTGATGTCGCCGGCTCGTGAGTAGGGGGATGAGTCGAATGCAGATCTTCGTGTCACCACGAAGAGACGCAGCGAACGCGAAGGATAACGTTCGCGGACGGTTGGCAACATGTTCACGTTCACACTGAACCTTCGTGCCCTTCGAGTCCTTCGTGGTGCATTTGCCGGCGAATATTCTTCACCACGAAGGGCACAGAGAGCACGAAGATTTCGGTTCGGCTGATTTGCATGAACCAGTCCGATGCGAGTTTCGAGGTGGTGATCGAGGCTCAGAATTGGCGAGGAAGAATCACGCAGCTCGAGGAACACGTTTATATTGGCTCATCCGACGGAAGCGTGCGCGGTACCCTGACTTCAGGTTTTTGGAGGGATTTCTCCGATGCCCGAAGTTTGAACAGACCATTTCGAGGCGTTCGAATTGAGTTGCCAAGTGAAGCGGAAGCAAGCTCTGCTGAGGAGCAACTTGCCAAGGAATAGCTTGGTCTCCGATGCGCCGAAGGTGCTTCGCGGCCCACCGGCATGCTCGCCATGCCGGTGGGTTGTTTTCAACACGGACGCCGTCCATCGTTGAACATTCGGACATCGGTGCATGCCTTGAAAACCTCGGACGCACCCTTCCGTCGGATGAGCCGAAACATTTGGGACGCCCTCCTCATCCTGATTGTCTCGAGGACACCGTTTTGTCAGAGGTTGAGGCTTCTCTTCGAAAGCGATTGATGCGGATGAAGAATGGAAACCGACTGCAATGGTTTGGAATCGCTGTGTTTGTGCTTGGACTGCTTCTTCTCTTGATGCATGCTTGGCAACGCCAGCAATTAGGGAATGCGAGAGAGCGTGTCCGAGATCGGATGGACGCCTTGGAGGCCTTCGTTGCGCAAGCGGAGTCAAACACGATGACAGCCCAAGAAATCCATCAGCTAGGAAGCCAGTTGGACTCTATTAGCAGCGACTTGCTGGCTCTGGGTCGAGAATCCGACTCACCGTGGTCAGCATGGAACGTTTCGTTCATGTCCTACATTGCGTGTTCGCTGATTGGATCCGTGCTGACGATTGTGGGATCGTCGCAGTTGCGTCGCAGCAGAAAACCAACGGTGACAGGACCGCAGGATGATTGAACCCGACTCATACCAGAATCGGGATGATTCCGATTTGAACGCCAAGCGGAACTCAGCGAGAACCGAAGACCCAGTCGTCAACCTGATTGCAGGGGGACTGCTGGGATCGGTTGGCGGTGCGGGGCTGGGATTCTCGGTCTCGCTGGCGTTCACCGGATGGGCCGTCGTTGCATTTTTTGCTGGCGGCGTTGCCGGTGGAGTTTTGGGCATGGCCTTGGGCTACTTCCGCGGTGACGGCTTCACTGAGTGGCTCAAGGAGAATCTTTGGCGATTCTGGTAGCGGAAGGAAGCCTGTTGAAGCAAGCTTTCCAACAGGCTTCCGGATCACCCAGATTGGGTAGTGGTCTGTCAGGACTTGTTTTTAGGGTAGTGGACGAGGCCACGAGTCCTGAACTGGCGTCAAATCCAAGGACTCGTGGCCTCGTCCACTACGATCAACCCTAACTTTTAGCTATGACAGACCAGTAGCGTCTATTCCTCGACTTCGACGAACGGGATGTTCAGCGATTGGAGGGTGAGGAGATAAAGCATGTACAAGACGGGGATCAGCAGCAGCACCAAGGCGGTGGCGAGCATCAATCCAAAGGCAAGACTGCTGGCCATTGGGATCAGCAATTGAGCTTGGAAAGATCGCTCGGTCAGCAATGGCACCAAGCCCGCAATCGTGGTCATGCTGGTCAGCATGATCGGTCGGAAACGTCGACGGCCCGACTCCAGCAAGGCTTGGATGGGGTCGTCACCCGCTCGGACGCGTGAGTTGATGAAGTCGATCAAAACGATCGAGTCATTGACGACGACACCCGCCAAAGCAACCAGCCCAAACATGCTGAAGAGCGTCAGCGGCAGGTCGAGAAGTGCATGTCCCCAGACGGCACCGATCATGCCAAAGGGAATGATCGCCAAGATCAACAGCGGCTGCATGTACGACCGGAACTGAAGGACCAGCAAGACAAACATGCACAGAATCGCGATGGCGAAGCCGACCATCAGGCTGCCCACCGATTCCCGGCTTTGTTCTTGTTGACCTTCCCAACGAAGGGAAACGTTCGGGAATTGGGCTTTGAAATCATCCATCTGTTCTTGCAGGCTGGCGATGATCAAATCGGCGTTGGCGGTGGTCTCATCGAGGTCCGCCGAGATGGTGATGCTGCGTTGTTGATCGACGCGGTTGATCTCAGAAAATCCTCGTTGCAAATTGATCTCAGCCAACTCGCTGATGGGACGTTGCATGCCATCGGCACCTCCGACGCGAATCTCTCGGAAGTTGACGAGCGACGTGCGTTCTTCCGGTGGGTAGCGGACCATCAACTTCACTTCGTGACGACCGCGTTGCAGACGCATGACTTCGGCGCCGAAGTAGGTGTTGCGAACAGTTTGTCCGAGATCCGTCGGCGTGACACCGGTTGCCAGGGCGCTGTCTTTGACGCGAAATTGGAATTCCCACTTGCCGGGCGTGTTGTCATCGCTGATGTCGAAAACACCAGCGAAGGTGCCGACCTTTTGCTTCATGACTTCGGTTGCGGCCAGCAACTCGTCCACGTGTTCACTGGAGGCGAGCAGTTTGAATTCAATGGGGGTTCCGGCGGGGCCGGTGCCGATGCTGCCGTAGGTGATTCGTTCGACGCCGGCGATTTCGCCCACTTCACGTCGCCAACGAGCGATCAGTTGGTCGCTGTGAATGTCACGGATTTCGGTGCCGTGGAGTTCGGCAAAGATCTGGCCGGCGTTGCTGCCGCTGGATCCTTGCCCGCCCATCGGGCCGGCGGTGTTGCTGATCGAGCCGACTTCGCGGTAGGCGAAACGGACCGGGCCGACATAGTCACCTTCTGGGAGCGGGTACAGTGATTCGAGCGGCTCCTTCGTTTTGGCGGCGCGTTCCAACGCGATCTCTTGGCTGACCTTTTGAAGGGCTCGTTCCATTCGCTGGGTGGCAACTTCGGTTGCGGTGGCAGGAGTGCCGTTGGGGAAGACGACGGAGGCTTGCAGGTAGTTGTTGTCCGATTTGGGGAACAACACGGTCGTCACGACGCCCCCGCGAATCATGCCGATGGTGCCGACAAACAACGCGATGGCGACGGCGATGGGGAGGACTGGATTGAGCAAGCAGAAGTGGAGCGTGGGCACATAAACTTTTTCAGCGAACCATTCCATCGCGGTGCTGGCTTTCGAATTGAACCAGAACAACAGCAGCATGAATGGACGCAGCGGGTAGGTCACGATCGTCGCGACTCGGAAGAAGCCTGAATGGCTGTGGGCCAAGTGACATGGCAACACAAACGTGCTTTCCCAGAGCGAGACCAGCAGCATCGCAATCACGGCGAACGGGATCACCGCCATGAATTTGCCCATCACCCCAGACACGAAGAACATGGGGGCGAAGGCGATGACGGTCGTGGTGATCGAGGCCGCCACGCTGGGCAACACTTCGGTGGCCCCGTCGACCGCCGCGTCGTGCAGCGATTTGCCCATCTGCCGGTGGGCGTAGATGTTTTCGCCGATCACGATCGCGTCATCGACCACGATCCCAAGAGCGATCAAGAACGAAAACAAGGAGAGCATGTTGAGTGTTTGGTCGCCCCAGGAGAGAGCGGCACCGGCACCCATGATGGAGATTGGAATTCCGAGAGCCACCCAGAATGCCAAGCGGACCTCCAAGAACAGGGCCAGGACCAAGAACACCAGTCCCAGACCTTGGACACCGTTGCGAAGCAGCAATGCCATCCGGTCACGGACGTCGGTCGAGGTGTCGCCCCATAGGACGAATCGATACCCAGGGGGAGGTTCGGTGCGGGCGACGTAGCCCCGCACGTTGTCGACGAGGTTCAGCAGGTCCTCTGATTTGGTGCGTTGAACATTGATGACCATCGCGGGTTCGCCGTTGATCTCCGCCACCGCCGTGACGTCTTCGAATTCATCGCGAACGCTGCCCAAATCGCCCACCGTCAGGACGACGCCGTCTTGGCGAGTGATCAGCGGGATGCGTTCAATCTCGGGGCCGACGCGGCCTTTGTTCTTGGCACGCAGCAGGATTTCTTGACCGGATGATTTGAGTTGACCGCCCGGCAACTCCACGTTGTGTTGCCGGATCTCGGAGGCGACTTGATCCAGCGTCAGGCCATAGGAACGCAGAGTTGCCTCGGGGATTTCCACGTCGATTTGATAGTTGCGTGTTCCCATCAATTCGGCGACCGTGACGCTGGGCAGCATCAACAATTCGTCTCGCACGGACTCGGCGACTTCGCGGAGTTTCAGTTCCCCACGCCGGGATCGGTCATCAGGTCCGATGATTCCTAGGCGGATGGCCGTGTCGCGGAACGTGATCTGTTCGATCTCCGGATCTTCGGCGAGATCAGGGAAACTTGGGATGCGGTTGACTTCGCGATCGATCTCCGACATCACCTTTTGGACGTCTTGAATATCGCTTTGCAGTTCCGCCAAGACATAGCCGCGGCCTTCCATGGCGATGGAGGTGACCTTCTTGATCCCGTCGATGGACCGAATGGCTTCTTCAATCTTTTGACAGATCGCTTCTTCGGCATCTTGTGGGGTGGCACCGGGGTATGGCACCGAAATCATCACGACTTCGAGTTCGAATTCGGGGAACACTTCCCGACGCATGCCGACGAATGCGGAAGCACCCACAATCATCAACGCCAGCATGATGACATTCATGCCGGGCGCGTTTTCGATGGCCCAAGCGAGGACACGTTTCATCGAAGGTTCTTTGAATGGAAGGAATGGCGGAAGAGTGTCGGTTGGCTGCACAGCGAAAGGTGCTTGTGAGCGGCAGCGGTGGTCGTCAAGACGATCGCTTTCTCAGGGGATCGAAACTCCAGAGGAGTATGGATCGCTGTCCAGGTTCGGCGGCGTCAAAGATCGGTGATTGCTGCGGTCAGAGACGCGTCCGATTTTGCATCGATTGGTGGCGTCAGATTTCGCTTGGGGGCGCGAACTGGGAACGTGTCCGCTTCGATGCTGCCCAGTGGTGAGACAACCACAAAGCTGTTGCCGGTGACCGATTGGTTCGGCACTTCGCAGATCCACTGATCGGAGCTTCCACCGACCGCCGTCAACAAATCGATGGGGCGAACGTCATGGCGAATCACCAAGCGTCCCGCGGACCAATTTTCAGCCACGAAGGCAAGTTCCGAATCGGCCTGTGGTGCGTCTGATTCGTCGTCGCCCTGCTTGGCGACGTTGTCCGCGAGATTCGTTTCTGAATCGGCGACGGTTTCGGCCGTCTGTTCCGAGTTTGGACCCTCGGCGTCAGCGGTTTTTTCGTCGAGTGCCGGAAGGTCCAGAACGGAATCGTCGGGGATGAATTCCCAAACCCGATTGCCCGGCTTGAGGGCTTCGGACGGCAGGATGACAAGTGGCACAGCGGGGTGCAGTTGCAATTGCAAACGCACGAACATGCCACGCACGAGCGCGGTGGGGCCGGTCGAAACGACGTTTTCGGAAGTGGTCGGGGCGAGCGACTCATCGTCAATTCGGCGTTGGATTTCAAACATCTGAGGTTGGTCGACAACCACTCGAACGGGGACGGTCCGAGTTTGTTCGTCCAGCCCAATGCCGTCATAGCCGGTCAACTGGCCATCCCAGACGTACGTCACATCGTCGCGGCCGGACAGTTGGTATTGCACCTTCACTTCCGTGGGCGGCAACTTGTAACCGCGGTGAGCGCCGTTGGCGGGTGCGTTCAATTCTTCCATGGGGGATTGCGTCGTTTTCTGATTCAGCACCCAGTACAGTTGGTCGGTTCGCAGACTGGTGGCCACTTCAACCTTGGAAGTGTCTTCCATCGTGACGACGGGATTGCCGCGGGAAACGAATGTGTTCAGTTCGGCTTGTTCGCTGGCGATGACCCCGTCGATCGGGGCTCGGATTTCAGTCCGTTGCAGATCGATGCTGGCTTGTTTGAGTTGCGTGGCAGCAAGCTGTTCGGCCAGTTCCAATCGGGTGCGTCGTTTCTTCAGCAAATCAATTTGGTTTTGGACCGTCACCTTTTGCTGTTCGGCTTGCAAGACGCCTCGGCGTGCCGCGTCGACGTCGCGGCGGGCGGCAAAGTCTTCTGGCAATGAATCCAGGCGTTTGGCTTCGCGGCTTTGGAGCTCGATGTCTGCGTTGGCAATTTCCAACAAACGAGCCGCGTTGATCAGTTCCTGGTCGACTTCGTTGATCGCTTCATATTCGGATTGCTGAGTTTGTTCCAAGCGACGCACGGTGAGTTCGTAATCGGTCGGATCAATCCGCATCAGCACGGTGCCAGCGGTGACGTATTGGCCGGCTTCGCATTGCGGCGACTTTTCGACAATGCGGCCGGCGACTTCAGTTGCCAGAATGACTTCGCGAAACGGGACGACGGTGCCGTCGGTGTTCAGGTGCAGGATCTGGCCGCTGTCTGCGAGCGACTGAATCGGAACCACATCCACGGCCGGCAAGGCTTGGAGTCGTCCGGCGAGTGTGTTGTCGGCAGGCGGACGGGTCGAGGGTTGGACCGACCCGAGTGCGTAGACCAAGCCACCGGCCACGGCGAGCAGCAACAGCGGCGCACCGATGTTGAACAGCACCCACTGCATCGTGTTGGACGAATCGACGAGCTGGACAACGTTGTCGTCCCGGCGAGTCGAGTCGACTTCGATCCCGGATTCGTACGGCGAGCGTGGCGGATCCGTTTTCGCCGGCACGGACGATGTCGAATCCAGTGAGGTTTTGGCCTCAGCGGAAGTTTCTTCGTCGGTCATCGTGGGCGTCGACTCGTTATTGTTGACAAGAGACATCGTGAGGCTCGTTGAGCGGCGATGGGAAGAGAAGCTTGTATTGATCGATCACAGTTAGATCGCCACACGCTGCCAGCGTGGACGCGGTGATCTGATTGCACAATGAATCCAACCCGTAGTGGGTTTGAATCAATTTGGGTGAGATCAAATGTGCCATCACGGGGCGCCCGATCCGGTAGTGAAGGCATTGACCGACCACGCCGAGAGCCATCTGGGGCACCAGGGCGCTGGTTTGCCACGCGGACTTTGAATCAAGCGGTGGCAGCAAGGACTCGATGGTTTTGCAAAGCGCTTCGTAGAGCGGTTGGAAATACCCGTGGATCATGCCTTCGAAGGCGGGCGTTGGGGTCTGCATCTCGCGCATCATCAACATCGCTTCCCAACCGGTTTCGTCGGCGGCGAGCATGCGTGAGAGCAGGGTGCGGATCAGCCGTTCCAGATCCTGTTGTGGGGTCTGTTTGCCAACTTCAGGCGTCGGGTAGGCACGCTCGCGTTTCTCCCGGATGGCGGTGATGACAGCGCGGTACAGGCCCATCTTGTCACCGAAGTAATAGCTGACCGCGGCCACATTGACATCAGCGACGTTGGCAATCTCTCGGACCGTCGCGCGATCGAAACCTCGCTCGGCAAAGACGGGGCCAGCGGCCGCCAGCAAACGTTGGGTCGGGTCGATCGTTGCGGGAGCGGGGGATTCAGTCATGAAGCAGCGGGACGAGAGTCTCGGGCAGAACGGTTGCCGCAATCATGATTTAAACAGTCGTTTTAAACAAGTGTTTAAATCGGGAGGGCTCGATCGCGGATTGGCCTTCTGTTTGACCGGATCACTTTGCAAAGCGACCGTTGAGAACGCAAGTCGGTTTCCGTATCGAATTGAATCGAGTCGCTCGATCTGTTGGTGGGGTCCAGCCACCTGGAAGAGCGGGGGGCCGTCACGCAAGTTCGGAGGCTGGGTGCCGCTCACGACATTTTGTGGGCGAAACAAGGCACTGAACGAGCCACGCCACCTCAGAGGGTTTCAAACATGCGGCGAAGTGCGTCGCGGTGGGCGTCTTCATCGAATGGGTTGGCCAGCGGTTTGGGCAAGACGCTGGCTGCTGACGGAGGATCGCCTGCGTACAACGGTTCGCCTGCGGGCACTGGTTCGTCCGTCGATAGCGAGGCGGATTCAATTCGCTCAAAGGTTTCGCTGTGTTCGAACCCACGAGCAATTCGCGAGGTCCCGTCGGCCCCGTTCCACTGGGTCAGTGAATCGGTGGTGTGCCAGGTGCCGCCGGGTTGAGTGACATAGATTCGAACGGTGTCATCGCCGCCAGCGGATGCTTTGGCGGTGACATCGTCGAAGCCGATCGCGGTGGCTCGATAGCCGCTGCTGCTGATCGTCGCGCGGGTTTGTGAAATCGACATCACGTCGTCGGAGGCGGAATCCCCGAGGTCGGCGGTGTCGTGGCCACCCGCTTCGGCATAAGCATAGACGCGTTCGAATCCAAACACGGCTTGCGTCTGTGTGTCGTTGCGAAGCGAGCTGAATTGTGGCCGGATGACCAAGCGATCGTCGCCGGCGGAATCGTTCAAATGCGCGGTGTCGTCACCGCCGGAGGTGGCGTGGGCGAAGAGTTTGGGAACGTTGTCGACGCGGAATTCAAAGCCAGCGCCGGACATGCGAGCGGTCTGGCTGGAGGCGGTCAGCACGTCGTCGCCGGTGCTGTCGTACATGGTCGCCAGATCGAGTCCGCCGCCGCCGACGAAGGTGATGTTTTCAAAGCCGCGAATTTCGATGACGCCGCCGAGGAAGGTCAAACGGCTGATCCCATCTTCGCTGGTCGGTGGGCGAAGGAGCAGGCTCTCGGCTTCGGCCGATCCCATGATTCGAAGCACGTCGCCACCGGCACCGCCGTCAATGACGATGGTTTGCGTTGTATCGAGCGTGTAGTTGCCGCTTGCATCGGAAAGCAGTGTTTTCCCGTCGACGCCACCGTTTGTGATCGAGGAGAGGTCTCGCAGGTCCAAGACAACTTCATCGGATCCCGAGGTGCCTTGGTATTCGCTGAGCGAAGAGCTCGCTGGCTCGCTGGGAGGCGTTGGTGTGGGGTCTGGCGTTGGAGTGGGGACTGGCTCGGGAGTCGGTGTCGGATTGGGAGTTGGGTCGGGGGAAGGGGTGGGTTCAGGTTCTGAGACCGAGAACGCGAGCGCGGCTTCCAGATTCAGGGTTTGGTATTCCATTCCAGTGACTGGATCGGTGTGTTGATCGGCGGTCTCCTGCAGTCGAGCCAGGATGGAATCGACGGTGGGCGACATGCCTGCATCCGTCATGGCTTGGCGAACCAAGACCGACGCACCCGCGATTTGAGGGCTGGCCATGCTGGTGCCACTGAGCAGCGCGTAGTCATTGACAAATCCATCTGCGCCATAAACATGTTCGGGGACGCTGCTTCGGATCGCTTGTCCGCCGGTGGCCAGGATGCCGTCTTCACGCTGGGAGAAACTGCTCAGGACATCATTGGCGTCCACGGATCCGACGCCCACGACGTATTGGCTGGACGCGGGGTACATCAACTCGTCGGCGGTGCCATGGTCCATCGTGCCGAAGGAGTTGCCTGCTGCCGCGAAAACCATGATGTTGGCTTCATAGAGCGTTTGCAGTTCGTCTTCCAGCATTCCCATTGCGTCGAATCGATTGGCATCGGTCAGTTCGGTGCCGAGCGACATGTTGACGGTGGTGATCGGATTCTCGAACGTGTCGTGGTTTTCAATCACCCATTGCAGAGCGGACTCGATCCACTGCAGGTTGCCGTTGCCGGCGTCGTCAAAGACGCGCAGTCCGACCAAGTCAGCGCCGGGCGCGAGTCCTTGGAAGGCCTCTCCCGAATCCAGGTTGCCGTTTCCAGCGATCAGCCCAGCGACGTGGGACCCGTGGTATCCGGCAGGCGCGTCATCGTACGGGTTGTCATCATTTTCAGCGAAGTCATAGCCACCGACGACCCGATAGCCGGGGCCGTAGCCTCCGCCCAACGCCACGTGGTCGTAGGCGATGCCACTGTCGATGACTGCGATGGTTTGGCCGCTGCCGTCCCAGTTGCTGCCGAACGAGCTTTCGCCGAGCAGTCCTCCGTTTTGACGAAGTGATTGGGCTTGCTCAAAAAGCGAACCCGCCGACTGCCCTTCGAGGAGGGTATTGAAATTGAGCGTCGTATCGTTGGTCGGGGTCAGGCTGCCCGGGGAAGCGTCCGGCTGCGAATTGAGAGCAGTGTCCGGGAGCGAGGGACCAAGAACAGGGGATTCGTTTTCCGCGATCGCGGGGGCAGGGACAATCGCCGCCGCGATGGGGATTTCGGTGGGGGCCGAAGCGTCCGTGGAGGGGGACGCCCAATGATCGGCAGAACACGCTGGCAGGGGTTGGATTGGATCCGCCCAATCTGCCAACCAAGCTCCCATCAACGAGGCCGACAGAGCCAAACGTTCTTCGCAGGGTTGGATCGCCGGTGTCGGCAATTCCAAAGCGTCGGAATCCGTTTGAGTGGGACTCAATGGCGAAGTTGAACGGTGTGACATCAGATAGGTCGGATCGATTGGCTGGCACGGAGTGAGTTTTTGAAGGGTAGGTCACAGAATGTTGCCGGCAGCCTCGAAACTTGGGGGGCGAAAAGTGCGGGGCTGGATTCAGGGGACGCTTTGAAACGCCTGGAATCCGAGGGGGAGTTTTTGAGTGGATGGGGCGTTCGATCTGTGCCGTGGCGGACCAGCGAGTTGTGAGTTGTGAGGGTCGGGCAATCAGAATCGATTGGATGGAGGAGGGGGTGTGGAGCCGCTTGTCGTCAATTTTTTGGTTTTTGGTGAGTCAAACTGGAACTATTCGGCCGCACAATCCGTCCAACCGCGACCAGCCCCACGTTTTTGTTCGCTCCACTGAAGCAAAGATTGATAAAGACGGTGGGCTAGGTAAGATGGACTTGCTTTTCAAAATTTCGCACCCGCCCAAAGTTTTTGGATTACGCTGGCGGTCCCGGCCGTGGAAGCGGTTTGCGGGAGCCCGTTCTAACTTTGCGCGGATCGCTGAAATGCCCGTCGATATCGGGGCGTTTTGACGAATGCGAAGACCCATCACATCGACCCAGCCCAACCATTCGAATTGCCGAGAAAACAGATGAAAAATCTGCGTCAACTGCTTCGCAGCGTGAGCCCGTCGTCATCACGAAAGCGAAGCGAAGACCGGTCGCGTGCTAACCGTTCCAACAAGCGTCGATTGCTCAGCGAATCGCTGGAAGCCCGACAATTGCTGGCTGGTGACGTTCCGTCGGTGGTTGACACGGCTCCTCAGGAAGAGAGCACTCACGCGGTCGCCCACAATTACTGGCGGGCCTACGATGTTGACAACAATAAATATGTGACGGCGTTGGACGCCTTGATGGTGATCAATCACCTCAACAGCCGTGGGGAAGGCGAAGCCCTGACCGAAGGCGATGAATTCACTGGTTTTGTCGATGTGACCGGTGACAATCGCGTGACAGCCTTGGACGCCTTGAGCGTGATCAACGCTCTGAACCGGGGCGAAGGCGAAGCGGACATGCCCTTGGTCGAGTTCGTGTTGGCGGCTCGTAACCTGGATGACACGCTGGTTGATAACACGACCGGAGCAACTGATGTCCTGCCTGACGACAACGTCGAACTGACCTACAACGTCGATGTCAACGAAGTCTTCAAGCTGGAAGTTGGCGTCAAAGACCTTCGCTCGCGGATGGAAACGGGTGTCTTCCGTGCTGTGACCGACATCATCGCCGATCAGTCGGGTGTGCTGGAACCAGCCGTCGGTGAGCTGCAACAGGTCGTGTTTGACAACACCATTTTCTCTGATGCTGGTGCTACCGACACGGTCACCTTCTCCTATGCGGACGGTTCAGGGACGACGACCACGAAGAACTTGCTCGATTTCTTAGGAGCCAACAATGCAGCGACCGAGGCCAATCTGGCGGAAGTGATTGTTGAATTGAGTCCTTTGGTTGATTCGGTCGACGACATCAACATCAGTGCGAATACCGACTCGAACTCGGGTGGACCCAGCGGTGGCGGAGCGTTCACGCTGGACATCACCTACAGCGGCATGGATTTGATCAACGTCGATGTTCCTCAATTGCAGGTCAGTGTGCTGTTGTCTGGATCGGCAGGGCCGGTCAACGTGGGGCAGGTCGACGTCAAGAACGCAGACGGCTCGTTCAACAGCGCACCTATCTTGGCAGCGTTGGAACTGAACAGCCGCAATGCGGACAACGCCCAAATCTACGGCAAGAACCGCGTCTTTGGTTCCTTCGAACTGAATCAAGACTTGGGCAGTGGGCCCGTTGACTTGTTCGACGAAATCGGTGCCCTCGGCCCAACGAACAACATTCCCGATGAGTTGGGATCCGAGTTCAATCCTGCTCTCGCTTACGACGTCTTCAGCATTCCCGTCCGCGCGGTCGCACCCACCACTGGGTTGGCGGTCAGCCTGGACGTGCCCGATGAGGGCGACAAGGTTCTGATTTACGGCACGGAAGTCGGCAATGAAAGCGTGCCGGATGACATGATTCAGTTGGACGCATCATCGCGATTCATCCTGAATGTCACTGGTGTGAGCTCCGGATTGACGGCTGCCAACAGCACCCTCAGCCTGACCGAAGACGACGCTGCGACGACGATCGATCTGGCAACGCTGAACTCGGGCAACCCCGCGGGAACGACCTACGCCATCTCGTCGGAAACCGAAAACCTAGGCGACTTCACTCTCAGTGGCAGCATCGTCACTTACACGCCTGACGCAGACGCGTTCGGAACCGGCGATCAATTGGTTTACACCGCCAGCGACGGCACCGACACGGTCACCGGCACCATTGCGGCCACCATCGCGGGTGTGAACGATGCACCGACCTTGGTCGACGACACCGCCAACGTGGAACAGGGCGAGTCGGTTTCGATCGACGTCTTGGCAAATGATTCCGCAGGACCAGGTGAGGACATCGCTGACTTGGTGTTGCAAGACCCAGCGACCACGATCACCACCGTCAACGGTGGAACAGCCATCATCTCCAATGGTGAGATCAGCTACACCGCTGCGGCTGGTTATTCCGGAACCGATTCCTTCACCTACACCGTGGCTGACGGAACCCTGACCGCAACAGCGAACGTGGTGGTGACGGTCACGAACAGCCAAGTTGGCATCAACGCCGCGAACAAGACCGTCACGATCGATGAAGACAACGGTGGCGGGACCACCAGTGAAGTCTTGGTCGCTGACCTCAGCGCCGACAACCTGATCACCATCAACACCGGTGGCAGCACGTTCACGCTGGACAACGCCGTGATCACGAGCGGCAACGGAAGCGTCGACTTCAGTGGCGACCAAATCTTGTTCACCCCCGCTCAAGATGACTTTGGCACCACGACGATCACCTACACGGCCAGCAATGACGTTGGCAGTGACACCGGCGTCATCACCGTCAATATCACTGCTGACAACACCGATTTGACTGCCACCTCGGATGATTTCCCTGTCAACGAAGGTGCGACGGTCACGCTGGATGTGCTCGCGAATGATTTCGACGGTCCCGGCGAAAACGGTGTGTTGACCATCACCTCCGTGACCCAGCCTCCCTTGGGAACGGCGACGATCACCGAGAATGGCACGCGAATCAGCTACACCTCGACCCGTTCTGTTTCCGAAGGCGATGACTCGTTCAGCTACACCATCAGCGACGGCCAGGGCGGTACCTCAACCGCTGTTGTGAACATTGACATTCAGGATGTCTTGGACGCTCCGGTTGCCGGCAACGGTTCGGAAACCGTCGATGAAGATTCCGGGACATTGACCATCGACCTGAGCAGCTTTGTCACCCTGGAAGGCAGCGACACGGTCACGTTCAGCAAGGTCAGCGGCACCGACGCGATTGGAACTTCCGCGGTTGCAGCCAACGGAACATTGACCTTCACTCCGGTTCTGAACGCCAACGGCACCGCGACGATCGTCTACCGTGCGACCAGCACGCAAGGCACGCAGTTGTCCGATGAGGGCACCATCACGATCAACGTGACGCCCGTCAACGATGCCCCCACAGCGACGGATCGGACCGTCACCGTGTTGGAAGACAACAGCATTGAAATCGATCTGAATGGCAACGTCGCGGATGTCGACAGCACCGGATTGACCATCACGGTGGCAGTCAATCCTAGCAATGGATCGGCCACTGCTCTGGGGAACGGCGTGATTCGTTACACGCCCAACACGGACTACAACGGGGTCGACTCATTCACCTACCAAGTCACCGACGGCGACCGGACGACCACCGCAACGGTCACCGTCAATGTCACCGACGTGGTTTCGCCACCGGTTGCTAACAACGGTTCGTTGTCGGCCACGGAAGATGCCGGAACGGTCACGTTGGATCTGTCGACGTTGATCAACTTGGACGCGGGGGACTCGGCAACGATCTCGATCAGCACCTCGCCTGTCAATGGCAACGCCAGTGTCAGCGGCACTTCCGGGGATCTGACCAACTCGACCTTGTCGTACACGCCTGACGCGGACTACTTCGGAAGCGATTCCCTGGTTTACACAGTCACCAACTCACAAGGTGCCACTGACACGGGGACGATCAGCATCTCTGTGGCGGGAGTGAACGATGCTCCGGTTGCCGGCAACGACACCGCAACCACGGTACGCAACCGTGCGGTGACGATCGACGTCTTGTCGAACGACTCGCTCGGACCAGCCAACGAGAACCAAACCGCGACGGTTTCGGTGCCAACTCAGCCTGCTGACGGAACAGTCACTGTCAACGCCGACAACGAATTGGTCTTCACGCCCGACACGGACTTTGTCGGTACCGTGACGATCACCTATCAACTGAGCGATGGTCAGTCGACGGACACCGCAACAGTCGAAGTCACCGTCAATGACTTCAGCCCCTCGGTTGTGTCGGGTCAGTTGTTCGTTGATGCGATCACCAACATTCGGGATGTGATCGACCACGGTGCTGATCCAGTCCGCAATGGGGTTCGCGATTCTGGTGAAACCGCCTTGGGTGGTGTCGCAGTCCGCTTGGTCTCACCTGCCAGCGACAATGAACTCGGCGAAGACGTTGACTTGGTTGTTCTGACGAACCTGGACGGTGAATACACCTTTGAGGACGTTGCACCGGGTAGTTACCAAGTGATCTACATCCTGCCTAACAATGCGGTTGCGGCCGGAGAGGCAGCGGACGGGATCATCCCGATTGAAATCGGATCGGAAGGCGGAGCCTCACCTGTGGGAACGTTCGCGTTCGCAAGTTTGGGTGACGCCGGCCAAGGCAACAGCTCGATTCTGTCGACCAACACCAACGGCGGCAGCGGTGTTCCCGAAGGCGTTGAAGATGGCGAAGGCGGATTTGTTTCATTCGGCAGTGGTGGCGGTCAATCGATGTTCTTGGCCGGCAGCGGCTTTGAAGGCGTCGAGTACGCGGAATTGGCCATGAATCGGAACAACGACGCGGCGTTGCTCACCATCATCGAAGAAGATGGCGATGTGCGAACGGCACAAGTGAGTGGCGAACACCTGCGAGTCAACGCGAGTGGAACCGCGGTTCAATTGCTCGGCGGAGTCAATGACTTCGACTTCGATGCCAGCCTCGAAGATTTGGTCGAGAGTGAATACCCTGCGTTCCGTGACGCGATCGACATGATCCTCGGCAACAGCTGAGTTCGAATCCGAACCTTGAGAACAACGAAAGCCCCGTCGGTTGAATCCGGCGGGGTTTTTTTGTGATGTTCACCGAGTTGATCACCTCCGGAGTCCGGGGAATCGTCACAACCGGTGCGGATGACGCGACCGGTGAGCTTTCCGGACTTGATTCGAACTACCTGATCGGAATCAATTTCGATCCCCCCGAGTGCGAGTTATATAAGTTGCGACGTGGAGTTCGACTCGGGCTCCGGCAAAACCAACCGTCCAAGCTGATGGGTTCATGTTTGTCATGGCCATCGCTCTTTTCGAATCTCTTGAGGTATCCCTGTGAAGAAGTTGTTCTATTCGTTCGCGATTGCACTGACCGCAATGGCTTACGGCACGACCGCCAACGCTCAATGTTGTGGCGCCCCTGTTCCTGCTCCCGCCTGTGGTGGTTGTGGTGCCGTCGTTTCAGCATCGCCTGCGGAAGGTGCTCCTGCTGCTGACGCTGCAGTTGCTCACGCCGCGGTTGCCGAAGGTTGTGGTCCTGCCATGACGACTCAAACCATCATGGTGCCTCAACAGGTTACCGAAAAACAGATGGTCACCGTGACGGAGATGCGGCAAGAAACGCGTCAACGCAACTACACCGTTGTGAAATCAGTGCCTCGCACTGAAACTCGCACTCGGATGGTGACCAAGCAAGTTCCTCGCCAAGTCGTGAAGACTGAGAACTACACCGTCATGGTCCCATCGACCAAGACCGAAGAATACAGCGTTCAAGTTCCTGTCACGAATGAAGTCGAACAGACTTACACCGTGATGGTTCCGAAGACGAGCACCGTGGAAGAAACCTACACGGTTCAAGTTCCTGTCACGACCGAAGTCGAAGTGCCTTACTCGGTTCAGGTTCCTTACACCGAAACCGCGACTCGCACTTACACCGTCAACGTTCCTTACACCGAAATGGTCGAAAAGAACTACTCGGTTTGCGTTCCTGTGACGGAAAACGTCGAGCGTACCTACACCGTTCGCGTCCCAACCACCGAGCAAGTTGCACAAACCTACACCGTTCGCGTGCCTTACACCGAAACGGTTGAGCAAACCTACACCGTTCAAGTTCCTTACACGGAAACCTTGACCGCTTCGCGTACCGTTTGCAAACGCGTTCCTGTCACCAAGACCCGCACTGTCTGCAAAGACATGGGTAGCTTCCAGTGTGTGACCGAAGAAGTTCCTGCCGGCAACGGTTGTGGATCGAGCTGTGGTGGATGCGGATCGTGCGGCGGATGCTCCGACGCATGCGGATGTGGCAGCAGCTGTGGCGGATGCACTCAAACGATCACCAAACGCGTTTGGGTTCCTAACTTGGTCAGCGAAGAAGTTCCTTACACCGAGTACGTCAGCGAACGTTCGGAAGAGCCTTACACGTACACCGTGAACAAGTGCCGCACCGAAACTCGCACCCGTCCTGTGACGGTTTGCAAGTACCGCAACGAAACAAAGACCCGCATGGTCAACGTCACCAAATGCCACTTGGAAACCCGTACTCGTATGGTTCCAGTGACTCGCATGACACGTGAAGTTCGCACTCGTCAGATCCCTGTTCGTCGTTGCCGTCAAGAACAACGGACGCAAGAGTACCAAGTCACCAAGTGCCGCACCGAACAACGTGTTCGCAAAGAGCAACGCACCAGCTACACCAGCGAAACTCGTACACGTTCGAAAGAAGTGTGCACGATGGTTGCCGAAACTCGCACTCGCATGGTTCCTCAAACGACCATGACAACGGAAGCTCGGACTCGTGAAGTCACCGTCATGGTTCCTGAAGCCAAGACCCGTGAGTACACCGTCACCGAGTGTGACACCGTCACCGAAGAAGTCCCTTACACCGTCACCGTGATGGACCAAGTCAACGAAGAAAAGACCGAAGACTACACCGTTTGCGTGCCAGTCCAAGTTGAAAAAGAAGTCGAAGTCACCAAGACGATCATGGTTCCTCAAACGGTTGAAGTCCCCGTTTCGAGCGGATGTGGATCGGCTGCCGGAAACGGCGGAGCTGGTTGTGGCGGATGCAGCGGATGCGGTTCGGCCGCACCAGTTGCATCGGGCTGTGGCTGCTGAAGAGCGACCTTCGACCGTCGGTCGAATTGAAACCATCTCTCACGTTCACGTGAGTTCGAATGAGGCCAGCAATCTTCGGGTTGCTGGCCTTTTTTCGTTCTCGGTTGCAATTTGTCTGCTCTCTGCCCGCAGTTCCAAGGTCAGTCTTCTTCCCCGCATGTGGTTGGAAGCCCGGGGATTCGCTCCGTTGGAACCGGCCCTGTCCGGCGGGGCATTGCCGAGCACGAAAGGCTTGGTTCGGATACGCGACTTGGCGGCGTGAAGCAGGTCGGCAGGAGTCATGGGGGGCAACCATGTGAGCCGTTTGGGTGTTCGCTCCGGTTGTGCTTGAGGACCGTGGCGAACGCCAAACGGCTCCCATACCCGAAGACCTCTGCAGGCCTGCTTAGAATGAACCGAACTGGACATCGCAAAGGATGAATCGCATGAAGATCACATTGGTTGGCACAGGACGGGTTGGGTCCGCGATTGCATTTGGATTGACGATCAATCCTCTGGCCAGCGAATTGTTGCTGCTCAATCGTTCACGCGAGAAGGCCCAAGGGGACGCGATGGATTTGACGCACGCCGCGGCGCTCGTCAACAGCAACATGAAAATCTGGGCGGGGGAAATCGCAGATTCGAAAGATTCCGATGTGATCGTGTTCACCGCCTCGGTTCCATTTCGGTATCCCGGTCAAACACGTTTGCAAATGGGCCAGGACAACATGCCCATCCTTCGGGAATGGATGCCGGCGCTCGCCAAGGCGAGCCCCAACGCGATCATTGTGATGGTCAGCAACCCGGTCGACGCCTTGGCCTACGAAACCATCCGGTTGACAGGGTTCGATTCCACTCGCGTCATCGGCACAGGAACGTTGGTGGACAGCATTCGATATCGAGCGTTGTTGTCGACCGAATTGCAAATCCACGCCGAAGACATCCGTGCGTACATATTGGGCGAGCACGGTGATTCACAATTTGCCGCATCATCCATCGCGATGACAGGTGGCGAACGGTTCTACCCCAGCGACACGTCCCGGCGAATGTTCGAAGAAACCAAAGCGATGGGATACGAGGTGTTTCGTCTGAAAGGACACACCTCGTACGGGATCGCCATGGCGACGATCACCATCCTGGACAGCATTGTTTATGACCTGCGACACACCCTGCCGGTCAGTGTGTTGGTCAATGGATACTTGGGCGTGAAAGACGTTTGCCTGTCTTTGCCGGCAGTCATCGGACGCCAGGGAATCACTCGCGTGTTGCGTCCAACTTTGTCCGACGATGAACAGGCGGCGTTCCGCCATTCGGCCGAGGTCGTCAAGCAAACGTTGGCGGAAATGGAAAGCGGTTGCTAAGCAACGCACGGAATCCCTGTCGTAGTGGACGAGGCAACGAGTCCTTTGGGCATGACACGTTGGAGGATCCGAGTAGAACAGTTGTCCTCAACTGTTCCGTCGGGCAGTTCAGGATTGCCAAACTTCATCGCAACCAAGCCAAGTTCCAACCGTTTGAATTATCTTGCTCCACTCCAGCAACCAACTGATCGAACATCCGGAAACCGAGGTTCTGGACTGCTTCTTGCCCTCGGACCTCGCTCTGGCATTTTGAAGTTGCGCTTTTTGCATTCGGTTTTCTTGGCCAAAGGCCTTCGTCATCGTAGCCTGGGGCATCGCCCCAGGGATCGAGAATGAAGGGGAATTGGTTGGCCAACGGCCAACATCAACTCACACGTTTTGAATTGAATTTGGCCGTTGGCCATTCGAGGAAAAATCGCAACTTCAAAAAGCGTGAGCGAGGGACGCCCCCAACTCCCACGACGGCCCCATCCGGGGCGAAACCCAGACGCTAGCCACCATTTGTTTTTCGAACGTCCTCAGCGGGAGGGGGCGGAAAGCGAGCGTTGAGCGAGATTTCCGGGGGAGGGCAGTGCGCGCCGCTTCCCATACCCGGCCCTCACCCTCACGTACGCCTGAACGGCGTCGCTCGACCACTCCCCCAACTTCGTTTCGGGAGAGGTGCGCCATGTGGAAATCCGCCGAAGCGCGGTCTCAGAAAACGGCGCGACTTCTCACAACGCAGTGGGGAGTCCACCTCATTGAGCTTGCGAGCGAGAACCAGTGGGACCGCCCGTGATCGCTCGGTCAGACGGCAAAGGCCGCGCCGCGGTTGCGAAGCCGCGTCGGTACAAGTGTTCTTTCAACGTTCGAAACGCGGCGAAACTCTCGGGGTAAACCCAGACCGTGATGGTCGTTTTGGATGGGTCTCGCCCTGCCAGTTCGACGTCGAGCAATCGGCTGGATGTGAGGACTTGATCAATCGGCTGCCCGTGTGGTTCTTCGAGTGGTTCGATGACCATGCCTGCCAGTTGAACCCGGGTGCCCATCGAAGTCTTGCCACCCTGGGTGACTCGCCCGGAGGATTTGTCCATCGCGTAGTGCGCGACGTACCCGCGAATGGGGCCGACGGCGGACGAGGAACGTCCGTCTCGTGAACCACGGATGACACGGCCAAAGTCTTCTTTGATGGCTTTGAGCAGCGGTTCGATCGGAACGACAGAGACTCGGTCGTTCTTCAGTCGCAAATGGATCTCATCGCCGAAGACGGTTTTGGCCATGGGGGTCGGGAGGTGTTCCACCGCGACCACGGGCGACTCTTGGTTTTCGAGCCGTTCCTTGGTGCCGGCCAATGCCGCCAGGCTGGAGCTGACCTCTCGCATTTCGCGACCGAGTTTGGCTGCCTTGACCTTGGTTTGGTCAAGTTGCTTTTGCTTTTCAGCCCAGGCTTCTTCGGCCAAGGTCAACAGGTCCAGCAGGGCACCACGTTCACGTTTGGTTTGTTCCAATTCCGCGTCATAGCGCTTGACCATGTTCTCCAGACGCATGGATTCGCGTTGTGCCGACGCGGCTCGCATGGCCACTTGCGCCAGTTGTGAAAGCTGCGCATCGCTTGCCAGCTTGGGTTGCGGCGGAAGCGGTTCCTCGGGCGAAACCAGCTCACCAGGTTTTTGAGCGATTTCGTCGGGCGACGTCAACGCACGGGTGATCCGTTGTGTCTGGGTTCCCAGCACCACCACCAGGATGATCAGAATCCCAACGAGGTTGGCAACAATGTCCAAGAAGGCATCGTGACCGAGTTCCAATGTCGTGCGTCTGCGTCGACTCATCGAACCCTCCGCGTGATTTCAACGCCGCTGTCGTGCATCAACGTTTGCAATTCATGGAAACGTTGATCGGCATGGGGCGCAACCAAGACATCCAGTCGAGGTTGCCAACGGCCTCCGGGGAGCGTGGCTCCCCAACCGTCCACTCGGTCGCGGACGGCGGTCGCTAACTTCAGCGTCGCGTTGTAGACCGAATCATTTTCGAATGGGAACGTGGCGACAACCGTGTTGTTTTGAACGAGTTCGTATCGATCGTGGTAGCAGACCATCGCGATTGGACGGACGACTTGAGTTCCATTGATCCCAGCCATCGAACGCGGCAGTGCCCAGTCTTTGCCTTCACGGCGAACCGTGTTGGATGCCTGCTGCTGGGACTGCATGTTGACACTCGGCGGTGCTTGATTCGACGAATCGGGAGCTTGGTTCGAGGATGGGGGCGAAGCCGACGACTGCGAAACGGACGCAGAGGCGGATTGACCACCGCTTGCTTGTTGCATCCCCGCAATTTGTTCGCCGTTGACGGGCGAGCTGGAACCACGGAAATCAGGATCGCTTTCGTCCGCATTGGACTCGCCATCCGAGCCATCGGCGGATGGATCGCTCATGGAGCCTGCCGCGCCGGACGGAGGGAGGCTGGAATTGCCTGGGGCATCGTCCAGCAGTGGATTGTCCTTTTGAGCCAAGTAGTCATTCAGGGCATCGGACCGGGAATTGACGGCACCGAAGCTGGATTGGCTGGATCCAGGAATCGGCTCTGCCAAACCGCCCGCGGGCAACGGAGGCCCCGCATCACGAGGTGCCAAGAATCCATTCGCTCTGGCTTGCCGGTCAAGGGATCGCGCCGACAAGGTGGGCAGCGGTTTGCGAGTCTGTTGCTTCGACGTGCCACTTGGATCGCCGAGTTGTGAGGTGGCTCCAGCGGCCTGCCCACTGAACGTGTTGTCCGTGACGTTGCCGCGGAAGGGAGCGGAACCGGTGCTTGGTTTGGCACTGTAAGTGTCTGCGTTTGCAAATTCCCCACCGGACGATGGTTGCGAAGCACCGCCAAGCATCGAGCCGCCACTCAAACTGCCGCGGCCGGTTCCGTTGCCACCGTCACCGCGTCCACTGCCGGAACCGCCGATGTATTGATGGAGGTTGCGATTGGCGGCTTCATGGACAGCCAGTTCAATCTTGGGCTTCAAGACACGGTCCGCTTTGGGGAACGCCAAATCAACCTCGGCGGGTACCAATTCGTAACCGTATTGGTCATCCCAGTCCTTCATCGCGGCTCGGGCGGCAACGAACGTTTCAATCCCATCCGGGCGAACGATCAACAAAGGGTAGGGCGGAACGGAATCACCATAGTTTTGCATCGCGTGCTGACGCACCACTCGAAGCGCGGCATCCAACGGATTGCTACGCGGTGATCCCGATTGAACTCCCGCCAACAATTGCGTGTAGGTGATCCGTGTGTCCTCGGGCCAAATCGTGATCCCGTGTTCGTCGCATTCGGCGTAGACGGGGCGTCGAGCAGTGCCATTGGGACCGCGGTGAGGCACAATGACAACGCGCGGTTTGTCGCCGGATTTGACTTGTTCCAGTTCTTCGATTTCGCGACGCAACGCTTCCATCTCTTCACGCATCATCACGATGGCTTGCTCGTCGACTTCGATTGCCTCGTCGGGAGTGACGGCGGCCTCGACTTCCTGGCTGAGTTGTTTCAAACGTTCACGCAGTTTTTGCGTTGCCGTTTGAATCTGCGTCAACTCATCGCGACGTCGTTCCACGTTGCCCGTTTGCTTTTCACGGTGAGCGACCAATTGGTCGACGCGAAATTGTTCTTCTTCAAGCAGTTGGTCGGCGGAAGCCGCTGTCATGGCCGGTCGAGCGTCTGCGTCTGTCTGCGAGTCCGCACCGCTCCCGTTCGACGAATCTTCATCGACTGGTTCATCGAGCGCCGGTGCGACCGATCCCGCCTGCTGAGCAACTTGTGGGACCGAGGTGTCCTGAGCTTTTTCGGCCACCAGGGCCAACAACAGGATCAAGGTACCCAGCGTGCAGACCAGCACCGCAAGGAACGGGAACAACGAGGGAGACAGCGAGGCGCGTCGCCGACTCATGCCGCACGCCTGTTGTTGGTGGAATCGTCACGGCCGCTAGGAACCTTCGCGGCGGGCAAACGTTGTGACAACGAATCAACGGCGCGAGCCAAGGTTCGCATCGCGTCCCCCATCACCGGATCCAATTCCACGACGGGTGCGTCGAGGTTGGTTTGCAGGCTTTGTTGGGCGGCCAACGCAGTCATCGCTTCGGTGTGGGTCATCAATGTGCGTCGATGCGTTTGGACTTCCACCGCGGTGGTATGCATCGCGTCGTTCCAGGCCTTGGTTTGATCCTGCAACGTCTGGCTGACGCCGTTTCCGATCGTGTCCAAGCGGGAGACGGTGGCTTCGATTCGATCCGCGTGGCTGGTCAGTGCGGGTTGCAGGGAGGCCTGCATCAATTTGCGGAATTGCTCGGAGCCTTCGTTGTGCTGCGTTCGCCAGGAGGCTTGGGCCTCTTCGATTGTCTCTCGCCACAGTTTGGCTTGCGTTGCCAGCGACTCCTGCACGGCGACGCGAATGCCGTCGCACAACTGGGTGACCAAGGCGGTTTGGCTGTCGCCCGCATCGTCACTGGGCAATGCTTCCGAAACCAAGTCACGAACGCGTTGGTCGACGTCCGCCAGCAAGGTTTGTTGGGAGCGTTCGACGGGGAACTGCAAGAAGATTGCCAGCACCGACAACACCAGACCCAAGGCGGTGGTATCGAAGGCAACATACAGTCCGCTTTTCAATCGATCCACGGCGGCGGTGCCGTCGGTGAAGTCCAAACCGCCGAGGGTTTGGGTGATCCCGATGACCGTCCCCAAAAATCCCAGCATCGGAATGGCCCAGACGATGATCCGGATCAGGCCGTAGGAATCGTGAGCGGCATCCGCGTCGCGTTCGGACAGCTCTCGCAAATCTTGCGGCAGATCGCCGGTCCCGCTGCGATGGGATTGGCGTCCCAGCACTTCGTTGAGACGGCGAACCAGCAGCGAGTTTCGTGTTGCAGACGGAAGCGAACGCAACGATTTGCGCCAGACACGAGCGATCGCCCCAGCGTCATTTTCTTGCAACCATCGTTGTGCGGGGGAGGTCGACGCGGCACTCGTCGAGTGTGCCAGCAGGTCTTCATCACGCAACAATTCCAATTGGTGCCGATCCCGAGCGATCTGCACGGCGCGAACCGCGAGAATCGCGACGGCGACGCAGAACAGGATTGCCGCAGCGACCGCCACGGGGTGTCCGAGGAAGTAGCGATTCAGCGGCGCCCAATTGGCACCGAACACGACGCCGTAGAACGCCGCGGAAAGGGCCAAGCCCAATCCAATCGGACCGACGGCGGTGACGACTTTGGAAAACATCGAAGGCGAATCGACCAGGTTCACTGACTCCGTCGTCGAAGACGTCGCAGCAGTGTTTTTGCCGGCAGCCTGCCCGACGCCCTGCAATTCCGTCGGAGGCTCCACCGGTTCTCCCCAGTGATCCGCGGGAGAAAGCGTGTCGTGGACGTTGAAATCGTGAGGCTTCATCGGACTCCTTCCGGACGGAACGGCGATTCATGGCGCGGAACGGCACAGCCGATCGCACACACCACGTCGCTAGGATCGACCGTTACAACCGGCGAACTCCATCGAATCCGCATTTTTTAACATTCGGTTTTCGCGACGGTGCGATCCGGGCAGAACTGCTGGTGGTGAATCGCCTGATGTTGAATCGCAGAGAGTAGGCATTGGGACGCTCTGCCAGGAAGATCGATCCGCTATGCAACCGAGCGATCTGGACCGGAACCGAGTCGCTGTTCTAGAGTGGGTAACGAGCTGTGTGGACTCCCCCCCAATGCTTGGGAAATCCTTCCCTCAACGGTCCTTTTCTGGAGAAGTCGCTGTGCGTACGAACCTGGTTGCCTCGATGATTTGCGTTGGACTCGGCGTGTTGATCGGGCTGGGCTTGGCCTCGGACTCCGCTGACGACGCGTTCGCGCAAGAATCTCCCGTCATTCGCCAACCCGAGGCTCTGCTGGACGGGGCTCGCCCGTTGGAGGGGAATCCCACACTCATTCAGGCTCGCCCGGGACGCGACGTGGGGGCTTCAGGCGAAATAATCGGATTTTCCCATGTGGATGAATCGGGAACGCAGGTAATTAGTTTGGTAAACACAGGAAAACTGTGGATGGCGGTGTATCATGTGGGTCCCGATGGCGAGATCCGACTGGTGAGCAGCCGCGCTATCGATGCCGATTTTTCATTGGAACTCAACGCCACGGCACCCCTGCCGGACGACATTCGTCGCATGCAAGGGAACGCGAAACCACGTTGAGGCGGCAATTCTGCATCTGAACGGCCTGTTTCTGTTGGCGATTCGCCGCGACGGCCATTAAGATGGGGATGGCAGGGAAGCTACATCAAAACGACTACTTTCGACGCCCCCTATCCTCATCTCAGCGTTGCCATGGCCTCTTATTTGTCTCTCGAAGACGCCGCCAAACAACTCGGAATTCCCGCCGACAAACTGATTGATCTTCGCAGCCAAGGTCAGGTCCGGGGCTTTCGCGATGGTTCCAGCTGGAAGTTCCCCGAGGCAGAGATCGAGCGTCTGAAGGACGAACTACCCAATATGTCCGGACTGGGATCCGGGATCTTGGCGGTTGACGGTGGCGGATCCAAGATTGGATCTGTGATCGGTGGCGACAACTCGGCCAGCGACGACAGTGGGTTGGATCTGGACATCGATTCCCTTGCGGGCGGCAGCGACGTCAACCTGATCGCCGGTGATTCGGGTGACGGCAGCGACGTGACCATCGTGCCTGGTGGAAAAGCTGATAGCGACGCGCCATTGAAGATCGATCTGGATGATCTGAATCTTTCCGGTTCGGCCCTGTCGCACGACAGTGGGGAAATCGACTTGGAATCCGCAACCCCCGGGCCTCAAGCTGACAGTGATAGCGACGAGTTCAACCTTGGGAGTTCTTTGGAACTGAACAGCGATTCGGATGACCTGTCGTTGGAACCTGTCAAAGGAACCACCCCCGGTGCCCCAGCCAAAAGTCAGTCCGATTTGTCGGGGATCGGCGGAGAAGACAGCGACGGGGAACTGGACCTCGGTGACATCGGCTCGGATGAACAGGCCAGCAGCCTTGAATTGATGGGCGATCTCGATTTGGACAGCAGCCCGTCTGCCATCGAATCAAAAAGCCACGCCGGCAGTGACGTCTTGAGTGAATTGGATTTGTTGGCCGGCGATGCTGGCGGAAGCGGTTTGCTATCGGGCAGCGGCGATTTGCTGGGCAGCTCGCTGATGTCGGTGGAATCAGGCGGTTCGTCCGGCGTCGATGACGCGTTGGCTGATGACGACGATCTGATCATCGCGGATGACGACGACGACTTGGTGGTCAGCGGTGCAGGCAGCGACATTTCCATCGCCGGCGACAGTGGCATCAACTTGATGAGCCCTTCCGACAGTGGTTTGTCACTGGAAAGTGAGCCCTTGGATCTGGCTGGCAGCAGCATTTCCGCGTTGGATTTGGGTGCCGAGCTGAATGAAGGCTCCGGAACAGGCAGCGGTCGCAGTGGAAGTGGCTTGGTTCCCGCCAGCGAAATGGGATCGGGGATCGATTTCAAAGGCGACGACGAATTCCAATTGTCGGCCTCGGGCATGCAGCTCGATGGCAACGAGGAGAGTGCTTCGCAAGTGATCGAAGTGGTCGACTCTGGAGCGGTCGACATTGAAGAAGTGGATTTCGACGCTGCCGATCAGGTCGACGCTTTCGGCGATGCTGGCGACAGCGGTTTCGCAATGGACGATGACGTCGCGGAAGTCGACGCGTTGGGCGACCCGATGGACGCCGACGACGGCTTGATTGACGAAAACGCAACCGTCGCAGCAGCGGGTGCAGGCATGCGGGGCGGATACGAAGTCCCGTTCACCTTGCTTCAAACCGTTGGACTGCTGCTGATCCTCAGCGTGATGAGCTTGGGCGGCATGTTGATGACCGACTTGGTTCGCAACATGTGGAGCTACGCGGAGCCCTCGGCTCCTGTCAGCGCACTGACCGACATGCTGATCAGCGTGGCCGGTTGGGGGCAGTGATCCCGACCTTTCGTTGCGGTTGAGCCAGCAGAGCATTGGACACGGCTGGACATTCGAATCTCGCGTTGGCAGCCGACTGGCAGCCGGGGAGATGTCCTGCAACGAGTTTGGCTTGACCTGAGGACGGATTGTGGGGTAATCAACACATTGTGAACTTCCCTCCTTGTGTTCCCTACCCAGGATTCCCACCCCATGTTTCGTCTGGTTTTGTTGTCATTGATGGTCGCTGGTTTTTCGCTGGCCACTCCGTCCGCCGCAGAAGTTTCGGCTGCCGAAACCGTGAACTATCGCTGCAAAGAATGGAAAGCCAAGCACATTCACGATAAAAAAGCGGCTGACACGATCGAAAAGACTCTGAAGACCCTGAAATGCGAGACTCAGCGTCACGCTCACAACGGTCACGACGATCTGAAGTACCGCTGCGTCGAATGGAAGACGTTGCAACTGAAAACGCACGAAGAAGCCCACAAGTGGGAAAGCTGGTTGAAGGAATACGGCTTCGAGACTCAGCACAAACACTGAGTGACGTCTCCGCACCCTCTCGCTTGAAAGACTGGCTTTGATGGCTCACCGATCTCTATTGCTACCGCTGATGTCGCTGCCGATCTATTCGGGGTTGGCGATCCGCGCCGTCCAAGCAACGGGGCAGGTTGCCTCGCAGTGGATCGAATCAGCGGGGGACGTGGTTGAGAATCTGCGTGAGTCCAAGGAATCGGGCGATTCGTTTGCGGACATTTTTGCCGCCACCGCAAGTGAAGGCGGTTCGGCTGCGAACGAATCCGAGGGTGGTCTGCAGGCAATCCGTGAAACTCTGGGGAAATTCCTGCGAGACATGGGATTGGCACCCGGATCCGAAGTGAATCTGCAGTTGTCCGGCGATGAGATTCGAGTGGCCTCGGACCACCCCCGAGCCGCTGAGATCGAGGATCGCCTCTCACGAGAGAGCACTTTGATGGCGAAGATCCGGCAACAACTGCCGGGACAGCAACAATTTGAGTTCAACGTCGAAGTCCCGTCTCACGATGACTTGACGGGATGACGGCTTTTGTCAGAATGACGTTCAAGCCCGGAGGATAAGCGAATGGCTAGCAGGCTGATTCGAAATCAGTTGTCCAGCAATGGATTGCGGGTTCGAGTCCCGTGTCCTCCGCTGCTATGAAAGACCTCGCAAAGCGTTTTGTTTTGCGAGGTCTTTTTTTTGGGGTCCCAACGCGAACGCGGGTTGGTTTGAACGTCGCTGACGGTGATTGTTGCGGGCGGGTGCTCGATCGCGATCAACGGGAACCGTCGGCGTCGCTCCAGATGGATCGCAATTCATGGGCGTCCAACTTGAGAAGCTTGGCCGTTCCGCCGCGTGCCGTGACCGTGATGGAGGTGGACGGTTGTCTCGCAGGTCCCGGCCCGCTGATGAAGACGCGGCCCTCGTTGCCGATGATTTCGGTCAGTGATCGATCGGCGAGGACTCGCACACTGATCTTGCCATCGACCGGATTCAGCGGCGTTTCGTTGAGATTTTGTGTCTTCGCGTCGTACCGGATGGTTCGGCCGGCAACGGTCAGTTCCAACGAGGAGGCGGTTCCGATCTCAATCGTGCATTGAACGTCGAGCAGATCGGACCCGACGGGAAGCGAGATCGCTTCGTCGGCGGTCAAGTCTTGCGGCGGAAGCTGATGGCGATTGGACCTCAACGCTTCGATTTCATCGATTGGTTGAGCAAACATGCGAACTCCGTCCTCGGTGGTTCGCAGCGACAGTTCGTGAGGGAAGCTGAAGTGTTGGTTGTACGGCCCCGGCGCGTTGATTCGCAGCCAGCCCATTTGAATCCTTCGGCCATCGGGCGTGTTGTCGAAGGTTTGGGAGGCGTAGTAGTTGCCCCAGTGGACTTGGTGTTTGCCCACGTGTTCCGGCGTGAAGGTTTTGCCATCAAATGAGCCGATGGCGTACTTGGCATCGGCCGCGAACACGACCCAGCGAGAATTGGCTTGGTCGCTATCAATGGGCAATTCGAACAACTCGGTGCATTCAAAGTAGCCGGGGAGATGGCTTTGCAGCGTCCAATCCTTGAGGTTGATGGACGTGTAGAAAGCGGCGTTTTGTCCGTGTTCAGGATGTTCGTCGTAAACGACCATCACCCAGTGACCGCCAAGCTCTTTCGCCGCTTCATTCAGCGGGGTGTCGGCGTCATCGTAGGTGTACCAGATGACTTTGGGATCGCGGCCTTGGTGCTTGACGATCGGGTTGCCTTCGTACCACTGGAACGTCTTGCCGCCGTCGTTGCTGTACGTCACCGCTTCGCCGGAACCGGTGTCCGTGAGAAACGCCACCAGTGTGTTTTCGCCCCACCCACTGGTGTTGTGTTTGTCCACCGTGGCTCCGCCTGAAAAACAATTGCCGGTGGCCATAGTTTTGGGAAACAGCTTGTTGGGTTGTTGTTCCCAGTGCAGCAGGTCTTGGCTGGTTGCGTGTCCCCAGGTCATGTTGCCCCAGGGCAAGGAAACCGGGTTGTGTTGGAAAAAGAAGTGCCACGTTCCGTCGTGATAGACCATGCCGTTGGGGTCATTGATCCAGCCTACTTTTTGGGTGAAGTGAAACTGCGGTCGATGCGGTTCTCGGTAAAACTCACCTTCGCCGGGAACGCTGTTCGACTGTCGAACCGCGGCGAAACCTTCGTCGGTCACCTTGGTCGCAACAACCCGAGCGTTCTGGCCTTGGTAGGCGTCGATTGTGAAGTACGCGTGCCAGTCGGTTGTTTCCGCGGACGTGGCGATCGTCAAATCGTATCGACGGACTTCCTTGTCATCTGCGAAGAGCTGGATTTGCCCCTTGCCACGTCCCGCGTTTTCGATGGGGATGACCAGGTAAGTGTCCGTGACGACGAACGCTTTCTCGCGACGATCCCATTCGGGCAGGTTGGGTTTGGTATCCGTTTGAACGAGGTGGTCGACGTTGATGTGTCCCCACCCGGCGGTCGCTTGATCAACGATCTGGAGCTGGACGGTCTGGCCAGCAAGCTCGCTGAGATTCCAAAACGCGGGTGCGAGAGCTTCGCTGCCACCGGATTGGGTGTTTTCACCGGTGATCGTCTGAACGACTTGTCCGTCGACCAGGAGGTTCATGCAAGTCTTGTTGGCGTGCCCACCGCCTCCGATCAGAAACGTGAGGTAATCGCGTTCCACTGCGAACGGTGGCGACGTCAGAGTTCCGGTTGCCCGGTCGCCTCCTCGGAACGAGTTCACCAATCCGGAGCCTTCGTACCCGCTCACTTGCATTTGCCCCGGCAAGGTTCCCCTGGCGGGGCCCGTTCCGAATGCATCGCCTTGGGTGATCCAGTCGCCGTAGGAGTCGCCTTCGAAATCAGCGATGACGAGATCGGCCTCGGGCGTGTCTTGGGATTGCACCAATTCAGTGGCGTGCAAGGCAAAGGAAACAACGAGCAACGCGATCAGCTGTTTTCGGAGATGCAGCGAGTTGGGTAGCGAGATCATGGAGCACGTGCTGGCGGGGAGGAGAGACCAGGGGACCGATTCGCGAAACCGAATTTCGATTTCGGTCCGAGACACTCTGTGGCAGGAGGGACGCCGCGATTGTATTCGAAAGGCGACAAGGGGGTGTCCACGCATGACCTTGGGAGGCGGCTGACCTTCCTGCCCGGGAAACTCAAAGTGAGAGCCGGTTGATCGGATTCCGGTCGGAATTTCACCAGACTCTCTTGTTGGCGAGGCTCGCTGGTGTGTAGTACAGCATGGTTGCAGTGTTGACGTGGCACGAGGTGCGCACGCACGGTCTCTCTGAACATCCGAGGGACCAAGCGTTGAGGCGGATCAGGCCGCCACGACTCACCGCTGTTTTGAATCAGAATCTCTGAACTTGAACGACGACGGGTCTCCCCCGGTGTCCCATTCATTCATGAATATTGTCCGACTCCTACCGTGGTTCGCGATTCTGGGGTGCATGCTGGCACCGCAGAACGTCTCGGCTCAAAGTCCAAACGGGGCGTCGAGTCGGGCCAAAGCGGCGAAGCCAACTGAAAAGATGACTTGGTATCCCCAGTCGATCAACGGCAAGAGCACTGAGGCTGCACCCGCCGATTCCCTCAACGGGAGTGTTCCGACCGACTCCGTGGTGGAAGGCGTTTCGTTTGATTCACCCCAGTACTTCGATTCACCCGAGTACGAGGTTTACGAGGAACCCTTTCACGGCATCCGTTCGTGTGACGGATGTGGTGATTGCGATCAATGCATCTCTCGTCGATCGGCACGTCGATTTTGGGTCCGTGCGGAATACTTGCTGTGGTCGCTCGATGGAATGGACTTGCCACCTTTGGTGACAACCAGTCCGGCTGGCACCGACCCAGAGGACACCGGCGTGCTGGGGCAATCCGGAACAACGACGTTGTTTGGAAACAGCAACGTGCTGGATTCGATGCGGTCCGGTTTGCGTGTGACGCTGGGATGGAGCGACGACCATTGTGGCAACGGATTTGAACTCAGCGGCCTGGGAATCTTCCAAGACGACGAGACCTATCAAAGCAATCGAGGCTTGTTGGCTCGTCCTGTGTTTGACACCGAAGCGGGAGCCGAGTCATCGATGTTGATCGCTCACCCCGATTTTCTGACAGGGTCTGTCAACGTCCAAGCGGAAAGCGAGTTGGCGTCGTTTGAGTTCAACCGCCGCCAAGTGTTGTCTTCCATGCGAGGCCAACGAGTGGATTTCCTGGTGGGATATCGATACGGCAACCTGAACGAAATGCTGCGGGTCGATCAATCCTCGGTGTACACAGCAGCCCAAGGCCCAATCATCTCAGGCACAACCGTGGACCTGTTTGATCAGTTCGAAGCGGACAACCAATTCCATGGGGCTCAAATTGGCCTGCAGTTTCAGCGCTGCGTCGGTGCGACGACCTGGGACGCTCACGCCAAGATCGCGTTTGGAGTCAATCGAGGCGAAACAACCATCGCCGGACAAACAACCAACACCGTTCCGGCCGGAGGGTCAGCAACTTTCGCGGGCGGTTTGCTGGCCCAGTCGACCAACATCGGGAGCTATGACGATTCGTCGTTCATGGCGCTCCCCGAAATCGGATTGAACTTGACGACTCAAGTTCATCGCGACATGAAATTGACGATCGGATACAGTCTGATGGTTTGGTCCGATGCCGTTCGAGTGGACGACGCGATCGATCGCAACGTCTCGCAGTTCCCACCGGAAGCACCGACGGGAAGCAATCAACCGGCGTACGAACTGACGACGAGCAGCTTCATTGCTCACGGATTGAACATCGGGGCTGCGTTCCAGTTCTGATGCGACGTTCGCATGCACGCGAAAGCACTGGGGCGAGCGGAATGATGCTCTCGCAGTCCCGTTTCAATTCATCATCCGACCACCCACGTTGGGCCGAAGTCAAACGTGGGTGGGGCGGACGACAACGATCACACAGTGGTCTCAATGGTGATCGTGAGCACTTCTTCCACGGCCGCTCCGTACCGGTCAGTTGACAAGACACGTATGCTGTAGCTGGATTGAGTCGATTCGTCGGCCTCGAAGTTGGTTTGCAAAACGCCGTCGACGATGGTGAACGAAGCGTTGTCGCTGCCACCGGTTCCGGCGACCAATTCGAACGTGTGGTCGTCGAAGTCGTTGGCGTCGATGGCAGACAAGTTTCCGACCGTCGTGCCGCTCAATGCACCGTCCGCGACGGTGCTGTTGTCCAGCAGGATGCCAGTCGGTGCAACGTTGTCTTCGGTGACAATCAAATCCGCCGTGTCCTCGAAGGTGAGCCCATCGGAGTCGGTCACGCGAACGCGAATCGAGTAGAGGGCTTGGATGGCATCATCGGTTGCTTCAGCGGTTCGCAAGGCCCCGTCGATCAATGTGAATTTATCGTTGTCGAGGTCACCATCACCATCTGCGAATTCAAACGTGAAGGTGTCGCCGGCGTCTTGGTCGATCGCTCCCAGTTCACCGATCAGAAACCCGCTGGCTTGACCACTGGCAACGGCAGGGAACGCCAAAGCCAATCCAGTGGGGGCTTCGTTGATATCAGTGACCCCGATCAGGAAGGATTGGCTGACCGTCGCTCCGACTGCATCGGTGCTTTGAATGCGAACGGAGTACGTCGATTGAGTTTCAAAGTCAAAGGTCGCGGCGGTCACCAGGTTGTCTCCGTCGATCGCAAACAAGGTGTTGTCAGTGTCACCCACACCACCGACCAAAGAATACGTGAACGTGTCGGAAACATCGGTGTCGGTGGTGCTGAGACCACCCACGACCGTGCCGATGGCTGCGTTTTCCGCGACCGCGGTGTCGTCAAGCGAAATGGCGGTGGGGGCTGCGTTGGTGTCCGTCACGGTGATTGTGAACGTTTGCTCCACGAAAGAACCGCCTGCATCGGTGCTTCGCACTCGAATCGAGTAGGACGGTTGAGTTTCCATGTCGAGCGTCGTTGCGGTCACCAGATTTTCACCATCCACTGTGAACGATGCGTTGTCGGTGTCTCCATCACCAGCGACCAAGGTGTAGGTGAAGGTGTCCGATGCATCGACGTCAGCGGTCCCAAATGTTCCAACCGTGGTGCCCGAGGCTGATTCTTCTGTGATAACGCTACTGCTGATCGAAACCGCGGTGGGATCCTCGTTCACATTGGTGATCGTGATGGTCAGAGCTTGCTCAAAAGTGGCTCCGCCAGAATCGGTTGTTTGAATTCGAACCGAGTAGGACGATTGAGTTTCGAAGTCCAACGTGGTCGCCGTCACCAAATTGCTGCCGTCGATGGTGAAGGCCGCGTTGTCGGTGTCACCATCGCCGCTGACGAGAGCGTATGTGAACGTGTCACCGGCATCCGCATCGGTGGTGCTGAGTTCACCGACCGTGGATCCGGATGCGGTGTCTTCTGCGATGCTGCTGTTGTCAATCGCGATCGCGGTGGGAGTCGCGTTCACACTGGCGTCGGTGATCGTGATCGTCAGAGCTTGCTCAAAGGTCGCTCCGGCCGAATCGGTTGTTTGAATCCGAACCGAATAAGACGCTTGGGTATCGAAGTCAAACGTGGTCGCCGTCACCAAGTTGCTGCCGTCGATGGTGAAGGCAGCGTTGTCGGTGTCGCCATCGCCGCTGACGAGAGCGTATGTGAACGTGTCACCGGCATCCGCGTCGGTGGTGCTGAGTTCACCGACCGTGGATCCGGAAGCGGTGTCTTCTGCGATGCTGCTGTTGTCAATCGCGATCGCGGTGGGAGTCGCGTTCACACTGGTGTCGGTGATCGTGATCGTCAGAGCTTGTGTGATGGTCGCGCCGTTCGAATCCGTGGATTTGACTCGGACCGAATAGGACGACTGGGTGTCGAAGTCGAAGGTGGTCGCCGTCACCAGATTGCTGCCATCGATGACGAAGGAAGCGTTGTCGGTGTCGCCATCGCCACTGACGAGTTCGTAGGTGAAGGTGTCGCCAGTATCCGCGTCGGTGGTGCTGAGTTCACCGACGGTTGTTCCCGATGCGACGTCTTCAGCGATCGTCGAGTTGTCCAGTGCCAGTGATGTGGGGGCGTCGTTGGAGTCCGTCACTGACAGGGTCAGGGTTTGCTCCAACGTGGCGCCACCGGAGTCAGTGGTTTGCACCCGTATTGAGTAGGAGGACTGTGTTTCGAAGTCAAAGGAGGTTGCCGTGACGAGGTTGCTACCATCGATGGTGAAAGCGGCGTTGTCGGAGTCGCCATCGCCGCTGACCAAGGCATAAGTGAATGTGTCCGAAGCGTTCGCGTCGGTGGTGCTGAGCGTTCCGACGGTGGTTCCGACGGTGGCGTGCTCCTCGATGTCCGTGTTGTCGATCGAAATCGCGGTCGGCGCGACGTTGGCTTCGCTTTCGGTGATGGTGATCGTCAAGACTTGTTCAAACGTGGCTCCCGCAGAATCCTCGGTTTGAACTCGAATCGAATAAGACGACTGGGTGTCGAAGTCGAACGTGGTGGCCGTCACCAAGTTTCCACCGTCGATCGTGAAGGCGGCGTTGTCAGTGTCCCCATCGCCACTGGCCAAGGTGTAGGTGAAGGTGTCCGACGCATCGGCGTCGGTCGTGCTGAAGGCACCCACGGTGGTTCCGGAGGCGGCGTCTTCCGAAACGCTGCTGTTGTCCAACGCAATTGCGGTGGGGACTTCATTGGTGTCGGTCACCGTGAGCGTGAGGACTTGCTCGAAAGTCGCGCCAGCGGAGTCCGTTGACTGAACTCGAATCGAGTAGGACGACTGTGTTTCAAAATCGAACGTGGTTGCCGTCACCAGATTGCCACCACTGATCGTGAAGGCGGCGTTGTCAGTGTCACCATCTCCCGCAACCAAGGCGTACGTGAAAGTGTCCGACGCATCGTCGTCTGTTGTGGTGAAGGCACCGACGGTTGTTCCCGATGCGGTGTCTTCGGCGATCGTGGCGTTGTCAATCGCGATCGCAGTTGGCGCGTCGTTCACGTCCGTGGCAGTGATCGTGAAGGTTTCCACGGTCGACAAACCAAACGGGTCCGTGCTTTGGATTCGAACCGAGTAAGACGATTGCGTTTCAAAGTCCAGCGATGCTGCGGTCACCAAATCGTTGCCGTCAATCGCGAAGGAGGCGTTGTCGGTGTCACCCGTGCCGCTCACCAACGTGTAGATGAACGAATCCATCGCGTTGGCATCGGTCGTGCTGAGAGTGCCAACGGTGGTGCCGACATCGGCGTTTTCTTCCACGTCGTTGTTGTCAATCGCGATCGCGGTGGGGGCCACGTTCGTGGACGTGATCGTGATCGTGAAGGTCTCTTCGGTGGAAAGACCGTCCGCATCTTGAGCCTGCACTCGGACCGAGTAGGAAGACTGCGATGACTGGTCGGCGGCAAACGCGGTGATCAGTTCTCCATTGGAGATCGTGAAGGAGGCGTTGTCGGTGTCGCCGGTTCCGGAAACCAATGTGTAGGTGATCGTGTCGCCGACATCGGGGTCGTCGGTACCCAGGGTTCCGACCGTCGTGCCACTTGGCTCGCCGGTGGCAACATGCGTGCCGGACAAGGAGATCGTGGTCGGTGCTTCGTTGACGCTGGAGACCGTGATTGTGAAGGTTTCTTCGATGAATTCGCCGGTTGAGTCGGTGCTGCGAACTCGGATCGTCAACGTGCCTTGTGTTTCGGCGTCGAGCGATCCAGCGGCTTGCAATTCGTCGCCCGAAATCGCGAACAACGCGTTGTTGTCGTCACCTTCTCCGGTCACAAAGGTGTAAGTGAATGTGTCGCCAGATGTCGGGTCGGTGGAACTGAATGTGCCAACGGTGTCTCCTGCCGATCCATTTTCAGCGACGGTGGAATCACTGAGTGTGATCGCGGTCGGTCCTTCGTTGCTTTGAACGATCGTGAAGACTTGCTCAAACGTTTCGCCGCCTGAATCCGACGTCTGAATCCGAATGCTGTAGCTGCTTTGCGTGTCAAAGTCGATCGTCGTCGCGGTTCGCAGTTCATTGCCGACGATGGTGAACGAAGCGTTGTCGGTGTCCCCCGTGCCGGAAACCAACGAATACGTGAACGTGTCGGAGGCATCCACGTCGGTGGTGGTGAAGGAGCCAACCACGGTCCCGGAAACCGAATCATCGGCAATCGAATCGTCGCTCAAAGCGATCGCGGTGGGCGCCTCGTTGATGTCATCGACATTGATCGTGAAGGTTTGATCGAATGACAACCCGCCTTGGTCGGTCGTGCGAACGACGACGGAATAACTGCTCTTGGTTTCGAAATCGAACGTTTCGGTGGCGACCAACGAATTGCCGGAGATGGCGAACGTCGTGTCGGTGGTGCTGCCATCGATGGAAACGATGCTGTAGGTGAACGTGTCACCGGTGTTGCTGTCAGTGGTCGACAAATCGCCCACCGCCGTGCTGATTGCTTCGTTTTCAGCGATCGATGAGTCGCTCAGCGAGATTGCCGTGGGAGCGACATTTTGATCGGTGACGGAGAGCGTGAAGACACGCTCCAGTGTGCGTCCGGTCGAGTCGGTGGTTTGAACACGAATGGTGTAGGTGTCTTGAACGGATGCGTCGAACACTTCCGCGGTCACCAAGGTGTTGCCTGAGATGGTGAACGAACCGTTGTCGGTGCTGCCGGTTCCAGAAACCAAGGCATAGGTGTGCGTGTCACCGGAGTCCGGGTCCATCGTGGAGAATGTTCCCACGGAAGTCCCGACTGCCACATTTTCTGCGACGGTGGTGGTGGAGAGGCTGATGCTTGTCGGCGCTTGGGCATCCGGCAGGTCAGGAATGTTTGGCGTCGACAAACCAACGACCCGTCTCAGCAGGTCGCTGGCGTCCAAGGGGCTCAATCCGTCTTGTCCGGTCACATCACCGAGCAAATCAGGGTCGATTGCTGCGAAGGGAACAAAGGCCTCGCCCGATCCGGTTGCATCTGTGATGACGAAGCCGGTGTCCAGGTCAACTCCAACTCGAGCAACCAAACGCGCGTCTTCTGCGTCGTAGCGGCGGTTTGCATTGACGTCGCCAGGAAACGCCACGACTTGAATGGCGTCGTCCGCGGTGGCGGTCATGCCCCCGGCATTCACTTCCAAGGAACTGATCGTCAGTGTTCCCGTCGAGCCATACGGTGCGTCCTCAGGAATGGTGGCGATGAGATCGATGATGTCCGCTTGGCCGGCATCCATTGCCTCCAGGCTGAAGAAGGTGATCGTGGCGACACCGGGGGTGTCCAGGTTCGCTTCGACTTGGCTTCCGGTCGGGGCGTCTTCGCCCAGTTGGACACCGGAGATGTCCAGCATGGCCGGGTCGTACTGAATTGTCAGCGTCACCGAGGTCACGCCATCGGCGTTGCTGAGTTGAATGGGCAATCCGGCGGGCAACTCGGTTCCGCTGCCGCCGACCGGCAACTGAACCGTTTGGCTGGGGCCGCGAACGATGTCAGGCAAACCAACGACCAACGAGGCGGGGCTGGCAACCGTGAACGTGGTGACGTAGTTGCCACCCGCCGTTCCGTCGCCATCGCCATCCAGAAGTTCTCCGTCGGCGAGGTCCGTGAATCCGTCACTGGCACTTCGAAGGGTCGCCGTGTAAGTGTCCGCTGCGAGCGGTCCATCGGTGGCAATGAATGTAACGGTTGTGCCGTTTACAACGAGTGAACCACGCACTTCGCCGGTGGTGGCACCCTGCAATGTCACGTCGGCCGCACCGGCGTCGCCTGCTTCGGTGTCGTAAAGGCTGAGTTGCGGGATGCTGACTTCTTCACTCAGTTCGGCGGTGAAGCCCGATGGAGTGGGAGCAAAGGAAGCAATCGTGGCAGCCAGCACCCGACGTGACTCCAGCGATTCCACCTTCAATCGTCGATCACTGGATCCGAGATATCGGTTCTTGTGACGGGAATGGCGGGATTGATTCGAAGTCAGACGAGCGAGAAGACGCTGGACAACTGGTTTCATCGATGGAGGACCTTGTTCGACGGAAGTCGATAGAAAAGCAATTCTGCCGTCCCTGCTGAGGTGTGGATTGTCACGCGGTCCCTGGCGACAAACGTAGTGCTCAATTCGAGCCCACTGAGAGTTTAAGACGTCATTCGATGATTTTCGTCACTGGGCTTTTGAAATTTTCTAAGAAATTTTTTGTGAGTTCGTGCGTCAGAGGTATCGTTGAGTGTGACATTTGCACCCCTGTCCTGACGGATCAATCCGGTTATTCCGGTTTTGAGGAATTGGTGTTGGAAACCGTCAGGTGAAGACGAACAACGTTGCAAGTGCGGTGCAAAGACCAGTGTGAGACACGCTGATTGATTGATGTCGATGCGAATTGCCCGACAAGCTGGTGGTGAGAACAAGCGTCGTTCCACCTTTGATCGTGGCTGTGAACAATCCAGAAAGACTCCGGCAAACTCTGATGAAACCTTTTCGATCCCGTCGCCTTTCCATTCAATCGCTCGAAGGGCGTCGGTTGCTAGCGGCTGTCAACGTCCCCGACGACCTCACCTCTGCACCCGATGCAATCGTGTCCGTTCCTGTGAACATTGACTCGGCAACCGGAGTGCGTGCGGCGGAGATCCGTCTGAGCTACGACACGTCGGTGTTGGACCTCGATGCCGATGACATCGACTTCGGCAGTGTTTGGGGGACCGGGAACGACACCCAAGTCACAGCGAATGTGGACGATGCGGCAGGAACAGTGGTCATCTTTGTTTCAGCCTCCAGTGAACTGACTGACGTCTCCGGCAGTCTGGTGGAACTTCCATTTTCAGTGGCCAGCGATGCGGTGCTGGATAGCACCACCGTGCTCGACCTGACACTTGTCACGTTGAACGAAGGGCAAATCTCAGTCGATCCCGCCCCCGTGTCCGGTTCTGATTCGACCGATGGTTTGATCACGATCACCGCGGCTGCGACGGGCGATGACTCGATCTCTGGATTTGTATACGCGGACGCCAACAATGACAACGCTGTTGGAACTGGCGAAGCCATTCCGGGCGTCACGATCACGCTGACAAACACTTCCACGGGGGCGGAATTGCAGACAACCACTGATTCCGACGGCAGTTACGAATTCACGGATTTGGCACCCGGTGAATATGAAATTGTTCAGTCCCAACCGGTCGCTTACCTGGACAGTGGTGTCAATGAGCTGACCGTCACGCTGGTCGAGGGCACGACGCTCGACGATCAGAACTTCCGCGAACTGGGTTTGCTTCCTCAGTACATCTTCAATCGTCTGCACACTTCCTCGGTGTTGCCTGTCGGTTCCGACACCTGGAAGGACGCGATCACTGACATCAATGCGTTTGCGGAATCAACCGCCAGTGCCAGTTCAGCAAGCTCCGTTGCAGCCGGTTCCAGTGTGGTGGCGGCATCCACTTCGTCCTCCAGCGGCACCGAGTCCACGACCCCCGCGACATCGGATTCAACCGCCAGCGGCGAACCCTTGGTCGATGAAGCATCCACCTCGCCGATTGCTTCCACCGCGTCAAGCGTCGCGGCCGCACAGACGGCGGCGATGGGATCCCCCGTTGGGTCCAGCGACGACGACTCAGATGAAACCGCTGCGGTGGACGAAGTCTTTGCAAGCAATCTGTTTTGAGCAAATGTTTTCGACGGCGTGGAACTGACGCAATGTACTCATTCGTGCCTTTCGGACGCGTATTGAAATTGCGTTTCTGCAGTGGGTTTCGTTGGCCAACGGCGACCATCAACCCACACGTTTTAGATTGAATATGGCCGTTGGCCAGCAAGCAAAGTAGACGCAACTTCACAAATCTCGGCTTGGTGCTGCCCAGCCAAGTATCCTCCTGGGTCGGTGTGAACCCCGTCAATGAAACTCGAATCTGCGCCGGCTGATTCTTGCAGAGTGAGGCTAGGTGACGTTGACACAAATGTTCAGCCTGGATTACTTCTTCGATTGAAGTCCCGGCGTTGGACGGAAAGCACCGCTTTTCAAAACAACGAACTGGGCGTTCATTGCACTCGCGATGAACAGAAGATTCCATTCGGAAACATACATGGGAGCCAGGATGGCCAAAACATGTCGCGTGTTGACGACCGAACGCTTGGAAGGTCGACACTTGATGGCAAGTGTTTCATTGGACGCCTTGGGGCCCGCTCCAGAGCAAGAGTCAGTCGCCTCAATCCGAGTCGAAGACGCTCCCGCTCTCAGGGCAGCTGAGATTCGATTCGAGTTCAATCCCAAACTCGTGCAGATCGAAAAGGAAGACATACGACCGGGAGCAATCTGGGACAACAAAGCAGCCCTCATCGCCAATGTCGATCAAGAAAATGGGATTGTGGTCGCTTATGTGTTTTCGACCCAACCGGTGCTCGGTCGCGACGGCAACCTCCTCGAAATTGAACTCGATCAATCGCGAAACGCGGCCTGTCTGACACCGCCGAAACTGGATCTCCAGCAAGTGCGGTTGAATGAGGGCACGATTGAGTTGGAATCGGAACCTGTGGTGGGACCCGATCCAACGGACCGTGCTGTCATGCAATCTGCTCGCTCAACGGACATGTTTGCACCGCCAGAGAACAAACCCTTCATCGGGCCGGTGTTGCCGGATCACTTGAAACCAAGTCACGTCGACGCCGTGATCCATGACATCTTCCGTGCACCCGTTCATGGACGAATGTTGGGTTTCCAACGGCTTGGATGAGCAACCTGCTCATCGCTTGGCAATCAGCCGATGGACGCTAGCCCGGACTGCTGAAAATTTGGTGTCGTGAAGCCTCTTCGTTAGCGCAAGTCTTCATCTCGGCAGGGATGTCAGATGGTAGCCGGGGGTTGCTGCGTAGCAGCGCACCCCCGGAAAACGAGCCCCAAAAAAGCACTCTCCATCCCGCGGTGGCCAATGGCCACCGCGGGATGGAGAGTGGCGAGGCGGGAGTTGCATGTCCGTCGGTGGCGCGATCGCTTACCGACGGCTACCATCTGACATCCCTCCCGGGATGAAGAAAGGCAGAAGCCGGATGGGAAATTGCATCCGTTATCAGAACGCCAATAGCAAACATTTCGCAGCCCAACGCTAGCCAACATTTGCCGGAGATGAACCGGGCGCGATCACGTTCCGGCTGACAAAATCGACAGGCCGTTCAGCCAACGATGTCGCGGATCACACTTCCATAAACATCGGTCAATCGGAAGTCACGTCCGGCATAGCGGTACGTCAGCTGTTCATGATCCAACCCCAACAGGTGGAGGATCGTGGCGTGCCAATCGTGGATGTGAGACTTGCCTTCGACCGCTTCATACCCATGTTCGTCGGTGGCGCCGTAACTGAAGCCGCCGCGAACTCCGCCGCCCGCCATCCAGGTGGTGTAGCCCTTGTTGTTGTGGTCGCGGCCATCCCCGTTTTGGGCGTGCGGCGTGCGACCGAATTCACCGGCCCAAATCACCAGCGTTTCGTCGAGCAAGCCACGTTGCTTGAGGTCTTGCAGCAAGCCCGCGATGGGTTGATCGATCTGCGAACAGTGATCGTCCAGTTCGTCACGTAGGTTTCGGTGGTGATCCCAACCTGGGCTCACGCATTCGATGAAGCGGACGCCGCGTTCCGCCAAACGTCTCGCCATCAAACACTGGCGACCAAAGTCGTCGGTCCCCGAACCGTTGATGCCGTACAGTTCCAGCGTGTCCTGCGATTCATCGGACAAGTCGACGGCCTCGGGCATTTCCGATTGCATGCGATAAGCCAACTCAAACGACTCGATCATGCCTTCGACTTGCGGTTGATGACCGTCGCGATCGAGTTTGTTCTGATTCAGGTTTTGGATCAAATCCAACTGAATGCGTTGCAATTCCGGATCCAGCATGCGGTTTGTCAAGTTGGGGATCGCACTGTCATCGCGTTGTGTGAATTGATCGCGAAGGGGGCGGCCGAAGGGACGTTGTTGCATCGGCGCTTCCGGGCCGCCGGACATGCCCATCCGTGACTCCGCGTAGCGCCGGCGGAGGTCGCCGCCCATGCCGGATTGCAGCCCGCGTCGGGATCGCCCGGGTTGATTCGACGTGTTTGATCGCATCATGTTCTGAGCGAACCCGCCGCGGCTTCGTCCACCCGCTTTCATCTTGGTGCCTTGATAGATCGCCGGCAGGAACGAGCTGGCGTAATTGCCACTGTCACCAGGCGAGGGATTCAAAACGATGAACCCAGGCAAGTTCTCGTTTTCGGTTCCCAGTCCATACAGCGTCCAAGCACCCATCGATGGTCGCGGGAACTGAAAGTTACCCGTGTGAGTCTGCGTGGTGGCTTGCGGGTGGTTGGGTTGGTCGCAATGCATGCCTCTCAGCAAACACAGTTCATCGGCTTGCTTGGAAAGTTCCGGGAACAGATCCGAGATCCACAACCCGCTTTCGCCCCGCTGGCGGAATTCCCAAGGCGATCCCAACAGCCGTCCGGTCCCGCCATACTTGCCGACCTTGCCGGAGTCTCGCGTGAGTTGTGGTTTGTGATCGAACGTGTCGACATGTGAGGGTGCACCACGCATGGACAAAAAGATCACCCGTTTCGCTTTCGGTTCAAAGTGAGGTTCTTTCACTTCCAACGGGCTGCTCGCTCTCGCTTGCTCGGTTGCCAACGCTGCGAACGCCAGGTAGCCGAATCCACTGCTGACGGCTTGGAGTGCGCCGCGACGCGACAGGGTGGTTGAATCGGACATGACGGAACCTGATGAGAGAGCGAAGTGGAGTGATCGAGTCTTCTTAGCGGAGCGGCGCGAGCCGCCCGGTGTGTCACCGGAGGGCTCGCGCCCTTCCGCTATCTTTTGAAATCGCGAAGTTGTTTCGGAATGGTTCCTTAGCGGAGCGGCGCAAGCCGCCCGGTGCATCAATTCGATGTGGCATAGGCTTCCAGCCTGTGAACGAGTACCCACAGGCTGGAAGCCTATGCCACAAGGTTTCAGTTCAGACATCGGAATTCGGCCGAGGCGATCAACGCTTGGCAGAATGCTGTCATCGCGAGTTGCTGCGTTTGCACAAAACGATTCGACTTGCTGCGAGCCGGTCCCATGAACTCTTGAAAGAAGTTCACGCAACTTCGAATTTCTGAGTCGGTGGCAGGCCGTCCGTACGTCGCCAAAAACGCTGCCGAGACACTGTCACGAACGTTCTTGTGTTCTTTCAAAAGGCGTCGGCCGAGTCCTTCCGCGTTTTGCAAAACGAATTCATCGTTCATCAAGTACAACGCTTGAGTGGGAACATTCGACACGTCGCGTTTCGCGTTGCTAAGACTCGGATCGGCGAAGTCAAACAATGCGAGTGAACGCGGCACGGCGTCACGAACGATGGGCAAGTACACCGACCGGCGATCGTTCAGGCCGTCCAAGAGCGACGCGTCAAGAGTTCGCCCAATTCGGTTGTTGCCATAGCGAGCGATCGGCGATCCAACCGGACGTTCCAGGTTCAACCCGCCGCCGATGGCGAGGACCGCGTCCCGCATGGACTCCGCATCCAACTGACGCGGACTGGCACGCCAAAGCAATCGGTTGTCTGGATCGACCTCGTAGTTGGTCTCGTTCATTCGTGAACTCATCTGATAGGTTCGCGATAGAACGAGGGTGCGGATCATGGACTTCACGGACCAGTCCCTGGCAAACTCGATGGCCAAGTGATCGAGCAACTCGGGATGGGAAGGGGCTTGCCCGGTCATTCCCCAGTTGTTGGGTGTTGAGACGAGACCTTCGCCGAACAGGTGCAACCAGATGCGATTGACCATCACACGTGCGGTCAACGGATTCTCGGTCGACGTCATCCACTGAACCAATTCGATTCGCCCACTGGAATCGGCCGGGATCGAGAAGTCTGCACTGTGCGGTAGGACTTGGACAAACCCGCGTGGCACACGTTGCGCCGGGGTTTCTACCTCGCCACGAACCAGGACGGCGGCGTCTTGGCATGAATCGGATTCTTGCACTCCCATCGCCAACGTTCGCGGCGTTCCGTCATCATCAATCTCTGACAAAACTCCCTGGATCAACGCGACTTGAGCCCGCAGCCGAATCACGGTTTGCTGCTGCGATGGATTTTCCCGATCGCGAACCGCTTCGGCCATTTGGGAACGAAGGTCCCGCATCCGTTCGTTCAGATCTTCGATCTCGTCGGTTGAATACACTCGGCCGGCAGCCACGTCATCCGCGATCGGCAGTTGCAACAGATCTGATGCGTTGCGGTTCGTGATCCCCTCGGCCGTTCCATAGTACGTGTCGGTGCTCTGGAAAATCCCCGCCATCGCGTAATAGTCCGTCGTTGGGATCGGATCCAATTTGTGATCGTGACAACGGGCGCAGGCGACCGTCAAACCCAAGAAGGCTTTGGTGACGGTGTCAATTTGCTCGTCAACGATGTCGGCTTGGACTTGCCGTGGATTGCGTTCAACGAGGTTCTTCGTTCCGATCGCCAAGAAACCGGTCGCGATCAAGTTGCGTTGCCACTGTTCATCTGTTTTGACGGGCAACAAATCACCGGCGACCTGTTCCGCGATGAAGCGATCGTAGGGAGTGTCTGCGTTGAAAGAATCGATCACATAATCGCGATAGCGCCACGCATGAGGATACGTGTTGTTGGTGCTGTTGCCACACGATTCCGCGTAGCGAGCGACGTCCATCCAGTGACGACCCCAGCGTTCGCCAAACCGGGGGCTGTCGAGCAGTTCGTCGACTTTGGATTCGATTGCCGCGTCGCGATCCCTGGCTGTTGCACGGAGGAAGGATTGGACTTCGTCGGGAGTGGGGGGCAACCCGGTCAAGTCAAACGAGAGGCGACGCAACAGGGTTGCCGCGTCGGCATCGAGCGCCGGTTGCAAACCCTTGCCTTCTAATTTTGCCAGCACATGCACGTCCACGTCCGACTTGGGCCATTGGGTGTGCTGAACCTCGGGCAATTCTTGCTCACGAGGCTTTTGAAATGCCCAGTGTTCCCGTCCGGATTCCAAGTCAACCTTGCTTTCCACCGTGATCGATTCGCGAACGCGAGGGTCGCGCAGACCCATTTCGATCCAACGTTTGAAATCCGCCAGCACATCGTCGGGCAACCGTCCTCGTGGTGGCATCTCCCAACCGTTGTACGTGACCGCGTCCCAAAAGGGGCTGTCTTCCGGGTGCCCAGGAACGACCGAAGGACCCGACTCACCGCCGAGCATCAACCCGTCACGGGTGTCCAGTCTCAGTCCACCTCGTGTCTTGCCGGACTCGGCCGAGTGACACTCGTAACATTCGCGGACCAGCACCGGGCGAATTCGGTTCTCAAAGAACTCAAGTTGTTCCGGAGAGATTCCCGCAGTCTCTTGACCCTGCGACTCAAACGTGCTCAGCACGCTCAGCGAAGTGACCAACAGAGGAATGACGAATGGTTTCATAGCGACACGTGCAAGCATGGTGGCAAGTGGAGAAAAGGAAGGGATCCGTCCACGCGGAGCAAACGGTCGTGGCGAATCATTCACCGGGACGTTTGGGCTGAACCCCCTTGTCCTGATTTCGCATCGCTCGCTGGCCGTCGGCACCCGGTCGCATGCGTTCACGCCCTTCGCCTTGGCGGCCACGCATGCCTTGCGTTCGACCCTCGCGAAAAGCCGTCAGAGCTGCCGCGAGTTCTTTTTCATTGAGTGCGCCGTCACCATCCTTGTCGTGGTCCTTGATCAGCTTCGCTGCGATCTTGGTCGGATTCAATTGCAACCCTGCCCCCGCGCGACGCCGGGCTTGTGGGTCACGCTCGCCATCTTTGTCCAAACGATTTGGCTTTTGAGCGAACGCGACCGACGAAATCAGCGGCAACGCCGTGCTGCCGGCGAGCAGTTTCAACAAGAAACGACGTCGCTGGGGATGTTCTTCTGCCGATTGAACCAAGCTTTCGGTTTCGGTCTTCATGGTTGACTCCTCGATGAGAACTGAGGCAAGGATTTTGACGACGAAGGTCGTCGTGAAAAACGCGAGTGGATGGACGCGTCGACAATCACACGGACGTGATCGCCTCGTCGACCAAATGACATCAAACTGAGATCGATTGTTTGGCGGTCTTCACTGAGCGTGATGACATCGCCGATGCGTGACGCATCCAGTTCCAGGCCTCGTCCGAACGGCAGGCTGGCTGCACTCCGCAGTGAGAATCGGCCATCCGTTGCGAACAGCGTTTTGTCTTCAACAATCACACCGAGAATCGGCTGTTGAAACGTGATGCTGCCTTCGACCAATTCCAAGTCGCGAATCGTGGGACGCTGGCGATTGTTCTCGGTGTCGATCGGAATCTTCGGATTGAACATCAATAAAAACGAGCGAACGCGGTGACCCGTTGAAACCTCTGCGGGCAACAATAACGCCGCTTTTGTGTACCGTCCGGGGACCGTGAGATCGACGGAGCATGGTGACTGCAGTCGAGTCGCATAGCCCTCGGGCAACACAAAGATCCGACGGTCGCTTTGGATCCGGTTGACCAATCGGGGCCAAGGAGGAGCAAAACGGAAGGCACCGGTTGACTTGACGATTCCCGACCCAAACGGCCACAACTTTTCAAAACGCCCGGTGTCGAACGCGATGTCGCTCATGCTGCCATCCGAAGACAATTCGACGCTCTGCCCCTCGGTCAGCAAACGCTTGTGATGATCCTTGTCCGTGACCACCTCGACTTCGCCGTCAAAGACGGAGACCTTTGACAGTCCATCGCGTTCCAGTTCAATCCCAAACGCGGTTCCCAAGTCGATGACCTGTGCCGAGGGTGTGTCGACTCGAAAACCTTCTGCGCCCGGCGGCACGGTGGCGGACAGAAGGCCGTAGGCCAACTTGGTCCGATCCATCGATTGCAGTTCGTAGGATGCCGGGCCCTCCAGCGTGACTTCGACGCCGCTGTCGAATTGAACTTGAACGATGCCGGATCGCAGACGAATGGTTCGAGCGTTCAACCGGTCGCCGGATTGGGACGCGTGATCGCTTTCCCAGGTGGCATCGATGGACTGAACCAGAGTCGCGAACGTTGTGTCGATTTCGTTGTCGGGGGATGCCGGCGAAGAGGGATTCTGTGCGACGGACGGGGTGGTTGGTCGGCCAGACTTCGAAGGATCGACCTTGGTCCGAATCACCAATCCAGTGACCAGCAACACGGTCGCCGCGATGGCGGCAACGCCCCACGTGAGTCGCTGACTTCGTCGATGTGTGGCGAGAGCGACTGGTCTGGACGTGGGCTCCGCGGGATTGGATTCATCAGGTCCCGATTGGGTGAACTGTTGCCAGCTCAATTCGGCCGTCATTCGCTCGTCAAAGTGAACCGCGTCAGCGAACTGCTTGGCGTGATCCGGATTCGCATTGATCCAGCTTTCCAGTTCAGACAGTTGATCCGGCGTCAGAGTTTCATCCAGGTAGCCGTCGATCAAGGTTGGGTGGCGGTTGTTCATCCGTTCGCTCCTTCGGAGACGAACTTGTCTTCGATGCATTCACGCAGTTGCTCTCGAATCCGCTGCAAGGCTTTGGAGACCGAGTTCGCTGTCATGCCGATTTGTTCGCTGATCGCAATCGGTTTGAGTCCTTTTTGATATCGCAATTCGCAGATCTTTCGAGCACGGCCAGGCAGTTGATCGAGGCATGTGGGCAGGTGATCGAGTTCTTCGGGGGGAGAGGACTGCTCAAACGTGGACTGCAAATTCGCGATCGTTTCCTCGCTGAAGACCAGGCGGTCCCGTCGTCGGCGGCGCAGGTACAAACTGATTTGGTTGCGAGCGACGCCGATCGCCCAGCCCTGAAACGCTTGCGAGGAATCGTAGGATTCAAATGAGTTCAAAACCGCGAGTGCTGTCTCTTGCAGCACGTCTTCACGGTCACGCCGATCTCGAACCACCGACGCAACGAAAGCAGCCACCACCGGCTGAGCCGAGGTCCACAATCGGGTCGCATGGCGTGTTGAATCGTCCACTCAAAACTCCTGGAATTGGTTTGGCATCAGTTCCTTATCCGCTCGAATCCAATCATGACATGAAAGCGATCGGATTTATTGAATTTTGTCATTCTCTGCTCCGCCATGTCCCCCAGCATTCTTGGCGGCTGAAGTAGGATGGAACCCTCATTCCCACCTCAAAGACTGGCGTGAACAAACGTTTGCTTGCCTGTCCCCGCCTCATTTATCGCACGTTTGCATGACTCATTTAAAATTTGGAAAACGATCTTCCGCCCTCGATCGACGAGCTTTCCTGAGCGGCACTGCCAAGCTAGGGATGGCCGCGGGAACACTGGGATTGAACAGTTCGCTGTTGCCATCGTTGGCCTCCGCCGACGATGGCAAGCCGCCGAAACGAGTCTTGCTGCGATCCTCCTGGCAAACCGTCAACATCGGCGACATCGCTCACACGCCAGGCGTGCTGAGCATCCTTCGCGAGCACCTGCCCGACGTGGAGGTCACGCTTTGGCCGTCCAATGTTGACAACGGCGTGGAGGAATTGCTGCGAAAGGAATTTCCCAAACTGAAGATTGCCAAGCCGCGATCCGAAGCATTGAAGCAAGCCTTCCGCGAATGCGATTTCCTACTGCACGGATCAGGAGCATCCATCGTCGCCGAACGTGACTTGATCCGATGGCGAGAGGAAACGGGAAAGCCGTACGGCATCTACGGGATCACTTTCCCAATGAAGAAATCCTCCGCGACCAGGGCTCGCAACGAGGACGCGATGGCTCGTTCGGTCGAAGTATTGAGTCATGCCCGGTTTGTGTTCTTCCGCGATAGCAAATCGCTCGCTCTCGCGAAGAGTCTCGGTGCCTCGTCGCCGGTGATGGAATTCGGTCCCGACGGAGCCTTCGCCTGCGACTTGCGAGATGAGCCTGCCGCCGATCGTTTTTTGGAAGAGAACCAGTTGAAACCGCAGGGATTTCTATGCTGCATCCCGCGACTGCGCTACACGCCGTACTGGACGATCAAATCCCACGTCAAATTTGATCCCGTCAAGCACGCTCGCAACGAAGCGATGAAGGAGCACGACCATGCGGAGCTTCGCGAAGCGATCGTGCAAGTCGTTCGCGAAACCGATCGCAAGGTCTTGGTGTGCCCGGAAGACCGAACGCAGATGGCGGTGGGCAAGGAGATGCTGATCGATCGATTGCCACAGGACGTGCTGTCGCGAGTCGTTTGGCGTCCGAACTATTGGCTGACGGGGGAAGCGGTCAGCGTTTACATGAAGAGCGCCGGGTTGTTCGGCAATGAAATGCATTCGCCGATCATGTGCATCGGTCACGGCATCCCCGCGATCGTTTGTCGGTTCGAGGAACAAACCAGCAAAGGCTATATGTGGGAGGACATTGGTTTGGGAGACTGGTTGTTCGATCTGGATTCGGAAACGGATCGCAACCGCATCGTGCCGGCGGTTTTGCAGCTGGCAAATGACTTGGACGCGGCCAAAGCCAAGGCGGAGGAGGCACGCCGATTCGTCGAAAACCGCCAACGAGAAACGATGGCGGTACTGCAACAGGAACTCGCCAGCATCTCCTGACCCCGGAGCTTGAAAGCGGAGGCACATCTGAGGGGATGAGCATGGATGGCTCCGGAGGAGTCTGCGTTGATAGCTCGGGGCGGGATCGCGAGACCGGCTGTCTTCATCCCGGTAGGGATGTCAGACGGTAGCCGGTGGTCGCTGCAACGCAGCGCACCACCGGAAAACGAACGTACCCCCAAATACTCCGCCTCCCGCCGTGGCCATCGGCCACGGCGGGAGGCGGAACGGGAAGGTGGGATTGACATGTCCGTCGGTGGCGCGATCGCTTGCCGACGGCTACCGTCTTGAATCCCTGCCGGGATGAAAACTCGCGCAACCACAATGCTTCACAACACAGAGCATTTCGCAGTCCAGCGTTGGCCTAGGTTGAGCGCAGGAACCGTGGCCAACGCCAAGCGACTCACATACCCGATGACACCTGCGTACCTGTCTACGCCGTCAACACCATCAAAAACGATCGCTCCGCTTGGGGCCGCTTCCTTCGCTGGTACCGAGGCACGGGTGAAAAACACCGTCTTTTGCACCCGTGCCTCGGAAGCAGCGAACGCAACCCCGCGTCACGCCATCCACGCCCAGTCGCGCAAGTGCTGCAGACCGAGCCCTATTCAGCTAAAGTCAACACCCGTTCTCCCCCATTTCCAAGCATAGACGACACCCTGTCGTCCAGAACCCCGTTAGCCGCCGCTAGTGTTCCCTGACTTCAAACCATATCACGACTTGCTCCCAGACGGTTGGTTTACCACGCCGGATGATCGCGCTTCGTTGCTCGCATCCGAGCTTCAGCGAGAATTACCGCCCGGACACCTGCTCAACAACGTCCCGGTCACCGTGGTTGCGCATCGCGACGCCACTGACGACATCCTCTGCTGGCATCACGATTCTCCGGAACGTTTCACCGTCATACATCTATCATGGCGTGGTCGCGAAGAGGTCAACGCTGAACATCCAGCGGTTGAATCTGATGGCACGTTTGACGACTTTCTTGCCTATGAGCGTCGCCATTCTGCTTGACCGCGGCGGCTAACATGGTTTTTACGCAAGGCCACGGCTTCGTCGTTGGAGCATCATTTGGTTTGCCACGTGCAATCGCTCCGTTGTCGCGTTTTGGTTTGCTACGCCGTGGACACCGCCTCTTTGGTAACGTGGCTTCTTTTTGGTAGACTGATTTGTGTTGCGACGCTTTTTGACTTCGGAGAGAAGCGGTGTCGTAAAAACTTTCCGTTGGCCGACCCAGAGATCACTAATGTCCGTGACAATCTCGATTGCGCCGACCAGCGAGGACACGTGGATCATCCGCAATGCCGTGTACCGATGGCTGGTCGCGCGTGTCGCCGACTTGCATGCTGACCAACCGGACGTCGTCGAGCAACTGACGATCAGCGGCTACTGCGGCGGAATCTCACTCGACCGCCATCTGCAGGAATCACCTGAGCTCGCCCGTCGCATCGCCGATGCGCTTCGTGCAACTATCGACCACATTCGCACACATGCTGGTCCGCTAACCGATGATTCCGATGCACCGTGGCCTGAGCTGCAACCGCAGGTTTGCACCGCTCTCGATGACTTGCAGTTGCTGCTTGACCGTTTTGCGGTGGTGGCTGATCCGTAGCGCAGGGTCGGCCAACAGGGATTATACGCAATGGCCTTTGGAACACCTTCCTTGGTTGGGCACGCGGGCTGGCATTGGTACAATCTCCCGTAGTTCAGATGTCGCTTCGTTCGTTTAGGCGGTGTCGTGAATAACTTCCTTTGTGCGGACTCCTCCAAGGAATACCGATGCTTACCCCCAATTATAACGCTGTAATCCGCCAAGACGGCGAATGGTGGATCGGGTGGATCGAGGAGGTGCCCGGCGTCAATTCGCAGGGTGCGACCCGTGACGAACTGATCGACAACCTGCGCGAGGCCCTTTCAGAGGCCATCGAAATGAACCGCGAGGATGCCCGTAAGGCTGCTGGCGCAGCATACGAAGAGGTGGCAATTCAACCGTGAAACGCCGTGACCTCATTCGACATTTGAACGACAGCGGCTGCGTTTTAGTGCGTGAGGGCGGCAACCATTCTTGGTGGTGCAATCCCGCTACTGGTGCACGGTCAGCGGTGCCGCGTCATCGCGAGGTTTCTGATCACTTGGCACGTAAAATCTGCCGTGATCTTGGGATCCCAGAACCGTAGGCCGCACAACAGGGGTTTTACGCTAGGACTGCGGCACACCTTCGTTGGTAGGCAACGCGCGTTGGCAATGGTGCACCTTCTGATGATTCAAACTCCAACGCTTCGCTTAGGGTGGTGTCGCAAAAGACTTTCGTTGGGCGACCCTAGAGCGATCTGATGTCACGATCACCGGGAATGACCCGCGCGACTTCGATTCCGTCCTGAATTAATCGGTAAAAGATGACATAACGCCCAACAACGCTACTGCGAATGTCGGCACCGTACTCGTTCCGCAATTCACCGAAATCTGGAACCGTCGAAATGAGCCTGCACTTCTCTTCGATCTTCTCGATCCAATTCGCTGCCGCGCTCGGCTTGTCCCTCGCGATGAAATCAAAGATATCGGACAAGTCCTGTTTCGTTGTCGGCGAAATGAATAGCTTTGCCATCTAGCTGGCGTCTTCAACTGCCGCTTTGGCGCGTGCTCGCAGTTCTGAAAACACTTCGTCGCCGTCAATTCCCAGTCCCGCATCGAGTTCGTTGATGCCCTTCTGGATATCGGCTCGCAATCGTTGTCGGCTCATCAATAGCCGAACCCCTTCGGTGATCGCCTCGCTTGTCGACTCAAATTCGCCGGACGTGACGAGACCCTCAACAAACTGCATCGCATCGTCTGGTAGTTGTATATTCATTCCAGTGTTCCTTTTTCACGACCGGTTCGCCCAGCAGGGGGTTGCCGCAAGGGCCTTTGGCACGCCCTCGATTGTAGGCGACTTGGGCTGGCATTGGTAGAAACGCCCCAGGTGCCACGTTTTTCGCTTCGTTCAGCGCGGTGTCGTAAAAGACTTCCGTTGTCGGTCATTGGCTGATCCAATGCTCATGCAAATCACGCTCGGACAATTTGTTCATCTCGACCATAGCGGGATCGGCGTTGTTGTTGCACTGCTGTCAGTCGGCGATGTGCGATAGCAAGACTTCACCGTGATTCCCGGCTGCTTCCACAACGATCCACCGATCGCTGATGCAGACCAGCGCGCAATCAACGTCCTTGACGAATCTGACGCATCGACTCGCTGGAAACACCTCGTCAGCGCGAGCAATCGCCACTTCAAGCTCCTCGATCAAACCGAATGGCCCGCCCAGCTCGTGCGAGACGCATCCTTCTTCTTCACTTGGATGAATCACTGGAACAACGCCGCCGCCGATGCTTTCTGCGATGCTCTCAGAACGCTAAATATTAGCCCCACCGAAACGGTCACGATATTTTGGATGCGCGAACATGCGGTCGAATCCAGTTAAGACGCGTTTACACGCAACTGGATCAATTTCCTCCTCAGCAGGCAGGGGATGTCGATTGATGAAGGGCAGCATTTGGTTGTGGACGAGGCAACGAGTCCCTTTGCCGACCGCTTCGCTGTCGACGACAAAGCGGCCCTTCCAGACTTCGCCTGGAATCGAATCAAAGAACGATTCGGATCGCAGTTTGTGTTTCAACTTGCCGCGAAACAACCGCTTCAGAATCTGCTCAGGCACGAACACACTGGCCCGACTGCTTTGCCGAACGCCGTTGGCCCGTGCCCAGCGTGCGGCGGTGACATCATGAAATTCGACGCGATGGCTTCCGTCAAAGGTCAAGTTCCACAATGGATCAGCCTCTGCAAAAACTGCACTGCCAATTTCTCGAAACCGTCTTGGGAACTGGAATCTGGCGACAGTTTCTGCACCATCTTCATCTAGCAACCGTGGCCACTAACAGGGTTTTTGCGCAGAGCCGCGGCTTCGTCGTTGGAGCGTTGTTTGGTTTGCCGCGTCGTTCGCTTCGTTGACGCATTTTGGTTGGCAACGACGCGGACACCGCCTCTTTGGCGACGTGGCAATCCTTTGGTAAACTGTTTGGAGTTGCGACGCTTGTTGGCTTCTGAGTGAAGCGGTGTCGTGAAGAACTTCCGTTAGGCGACCTAGCCAAGTCTGAATATCAAGACATTCTTGCAAACGCTACGCAACTGCCGATCGACGACCGTCTTCGACTGATCGACGACTTGGCCTCGTCGGTTCCCGACGACCATCCACCACGTCTTTCACCTGAGTGGCTTGCTGAGATCGACCGCCGCAGCAATGAGATTGACACTGGAACTGTCGAAACTGAAAGCTGGTCAACGATTCGCGCCCGGTTGTTTGAACAAAACGCTGTCCGCGATGCAGGTTGATTTTCACCCTGATGCGACAATTGAACTTTCCGATTCCGCCGAATGGTACGCCGAACGAAGTTCGAGAGCTGCTCGCAACTTTTTGGTGGCAGTTGATGTAGCGGTTGCGCCAATCATGGACGATCCCAAACGGTTCCTCAGCATTGACGATCGGCACCAATCCTGTAGTGTCATCAAGTTTCCGTTTCAAATAGTTTTTCGCGTTAACGATGATCGTATCGTTGTCATTGCAGTTGCCCATGCAAAACGCCGTCCTGGATATTGTTGCGGCCGGTAGCGTTAGGGTCGCCTAACTATTCGGGATTTAGGGTCAGCGAGTTACGAGCCTGGATCTAAATGCTCATTCAAGGCGAGCCGCTTTGCGGTGAGGGCGAGCCGGCGACCGTTCCCTGGTGGTTTTGTCCGTTGGTGCCTGCTCTGACGGAGGGCTCTATCCGCGTTCCGGTTCGGGGCGATGCTTTGGGCGGCCGCTTTCGATCAGTGGCACGGTGTTTCGAGTTGGGCCGGGTCGATGAATGGTGTTTGCGTTAGTCGCTTCGCGATCACCTTCGCTCTTTGGCATCCGTAACGACTTCCACGGTGGCGAGAGCTCTGTCGATCTTTTCTTGATGCTGCGACAGCGTGATATTGGATTGTTGCAGCTGGGGTGTTTCCCGTGACGTTACTTCAGCTCAACACGTGTTGGTCGAGCTGTCTCGGACGTCATGATCCGTGGGAGTTGGAACACGTCGCCCGCTGCGTTGGAAAAGTACAGGTGGGAGTGCGACGGTTTTCGTCCGTGTCCATCCGCCCAGATGGCAAAGAAGTCCGGGTGCGCGTTGAGGGCTCGGCGAACGTAGGTGTGGTTCATCTCGCTGCCTTGGGTCATTTGCCGCCTCTTGGTCCAGGTCGCGCCTTGGTCGACGCTCTTCCACATCGCGACTTCGCCGCCCGGGTTGTAGGGCTGCGGTCCGGGTTCGGTTGGGCCGACGACTCGCCAGTCGTCTTTGGCCAGCAACCAGAGTTCGCCGGCGTCGTAGTTGTTGTCCGATGTGGTGATGGGCGAGCGTTTCCATTCGCTACCTGTCCAGCGTGCCAGCATCCAGGTGCGAGGATCGTTCTTGGGGCCGGATTCGTATCCCTTGCTGGTGATGTACAGCAGCACGGGATGGTCGTTGGTGTCATAGCGAAGGTCTTTCAGGTACACGTTCAGACCTTCCGCTTCGTAATCGTGGATCAGTGCTTGGTTGTGGACTTCCTTGAGCGGCAGCGTCAGTTCGTCGCCGCCGGCCGTTCGCCAGGTGTCTCCGTTGTCAGCTGTTTCGAGGTAGTACAGATTGGTGCGCCAGTTCAGTCCTTTGCCTTGCGGGTGATAGTTGAACGTCGACCCTGCTTTGGCCGCGCCGACGCCACTGACTTGGTAATGGCCTTGCCCGATCGCGGCCAGGCGTTGCCACGAACTCCACTGGCGACCGTCAGGACTGCTCATGAAACAAATGGTTCGGGCAGCGGGGTAGTTGTAGCGGGTGAAAAAACCTTGGAAGCCGTTGTCCGAGTGCCACATCTGCATGTAGGAAAAGTTGTTGATCGGCGTGCGACCGTCTTCCTCGGCGCGAGTTGCCTCCACCAGTTCAAACTCGGCGATGTCGTAGGGACGTTTGCTGCGGTGAATGTAGGACGGGCGTGACTGACCGTGGGAGGTCGAGAAGATCCAAATGTGTCCTTTGTCGTCGACGGAAATCACGGGGTTGTCATGCGCGTCGTCGGTCTGCTTGTCCAGCAGGATCGTGGGGCGGGGAACGGTGTTGGTTTCGTGATCGTAGTAAGAAACCATGTGCAGCAACTTGCGGCTGTCGTCTGCCGTCGCGCCTCCGAAGCAGAAGAACGTTTTGTTGACTTGTTCGCAGTGGATCGCAAACGGTTTGTGCTTGGCACAGTAAGTTCCCAGGCCACCGCTGTACTTGTAGACGTATTCATCGCCCGAGGGCTGGTTCATGTACCAAATGCCTCGGTAGCCATCGGCCTTTTGGTTCAGCGTCACCGGATCATCGGCACGGGCATCGTCAGCGAAAAAGAGCGAAGCCATTGCGATCAGCAAGGTGGGCAATCCGAGTTGTGTCTTCATGGTGCTTTCTTAGGTGGGGATGTTGGTGGGGAGGCGGCTGGCTATTCACGTGCTGCCGTTGCCGCGGCGCGGATGAAATCGCCTCGGGTGGTGGTGCCGTTGGCCTTCGGAAGACCAGCGAGCGGCACACTCATCGACTCGGCCAACGCTCGCCAGCGTTGTTCCAGTTTGGCGTCGAGCGGTTGGTCAAGTTCGACAGCGTGCCCTGGTGCGGCCTCGGTGTATTGCCCGTGCAGTTTCTTGCCGCGTGGTTTGCGTGGTGTTCCCTCGGGATACAGTTTCAACAGTCCTCCAGCGGCGCCCCACCACTGCACGCCGGCAAAGTCGGGTGAATCAGGCAGCACGTCGCTGACGTAGATCGTGGCAGAACCATTGGCGTGCAGTTGACTTTGAAGGCTCGCGACGTCGACTTGCTGTACCGGTTGATCTAGCTGCACGGCCAGAGCTGCAGCGTGCCCGGCGGCTTGTCCCAACGACATCCAGACCGGTTCCAGCCGCAACGCACAGAATCCGACGTGGGAGGATGAAACGGCCCCCGGTACCAACAAGTTGTCGATCTCTTTGGGGAGCAAGACTCCGTAGGGGATCTGATACGGCGGCACGGGATTGTAGAACTCGCCGCTATGTTTGCCGCCGAAACGGGGCCCTTCGTGGTGGGTGCCGTGGCAGTTGTTCCCGTAGTCCGCCATGGCGATCGAGTCGCGGTGGAATTTCGCACGCGTGCCTTCCTCTGCGTACTCGCTGTCCGTCTGCGTGTAGATGGAAACTCCTTGCATGCGGCGAGCTTCTCGCACATACAGTTGCGGTGGCAGATGATTGGTGTCCAGAAATTCGTCGCGGCACCATCCCCACTGCTTGGCTTCTTGGCGAAACGCTTCGGGAACCTCCGGGTCGTTTTGCAGGAAATACAGCAGCCCGACTTGATCTCGGAGGTGCTCGTCATAAATCGCTTGGCGTTCTTCTGCGGTGCCGTCTGGCCAACCGAGGTTTTTGCCTGGCAATGAAAGCCGCACCAAGCCTCGCGAGACATCGTTGATGTCGTATTTGCCACCGGGCAACACGGGCAGGTGGGCTTTGAAAATGCATTTGCTCGGGTAGTCGAAAACACGTTCAATCTTCTTTGATGCGATCGCATCCAGCACGCCCACAAAGTCTTCACGCTGGTAGCCAGGCGGAGCGACAGGGGTCACGCGGTTGGATTCCTCTTGGGTCATGATGAAGCGAAAGTTGTAGGCTTGCAGTTGATCGTCTGCGGCTTCTGGTGCCAGCGATTCGCCGTGTTCATCGCGTCCTTCACGACCAGCCCGCCACTCGACTCCTGCCATCGCCATCAGGTCGCCCTCGTAACTGCCGTCGACAAAGACGCTGCCGCGAATCGTCCGCGTGTTGCCTTGTGGGTCAACCAAGGTGGCCGATTCGATGCGTTTCTGCGATTGAGATTCAGAGAGCTTCAACGCCGAGAGAGCGTGTTGATGGATCCGTTCCACGCGGGGGTGTTCGTCCAGCAAGGCGTGGAACACAGCGAGGTTGACTTTGGGTTCGCCGAATGTGCCGTGGTAGGAAGCCTCCACCTGCGGCGAGTCCGGGCCATCGGTTTCGATGTAGTGAGCTTCAACACGATTCGCAAAATCCAGGAACGCCCCGCTGAGGCTTTCGAGCGAATGGAAATCGGTGTGCGACAGACCACTGGTGACCAATCCACCGATTCGGTTGGTCGGTTCGATCAACAGAACCGACTGCCCGGATTTACCAGCAGCCACCGCCGCGGCAATGCCCGCTGGTGTGGCTCCGTACACCACCACGTCAACGTTGGGATCGGCAGCCACCGCTGGGGGTGCTTTGAAACCGCAGAATAAAATCACGGCCCCGGCCAGCCACGCAAATCGACTCATGTTGAAACTCCACAGATAGAAACGCTCCGAAGCACAGCATCATAGCCTCTCCAGCGGGCTGGTTTTCGGCAGGCGAATGGGTTTGATCGACCAGAGATGGAATGCTCGCGCGCCGCGATCCTTCATCGAGTCAGCGCAGACACACGATCAAGAGATGATCCAACCGATGATCCCTGCGAACAGCGTGTAATACAGGAACGCGGGAAGGGTGCGGCGCAGCACCAGGCCTTCTTGTCCGAGCAAGCCGACCACGGCGCAGGCGGCGACCACATTGTGAACGCAGATCATGTTGCCTGCAGCACCTCCAACCGCTTGCAACGCCACACCCCAAGTCGGATCCGTGCCGATGTGTTGAGCGACCGAAAATTGAAACTCGGAAAACATCATGTTGCTGAACGTGTTGGATCCGGCGATGAAGGCTCCCAGGCCACCCACGAGCGGCGCGACCAGCGGCCATCCGTCGCCCATCCACTGACCTGCTTGCGTTGCGAGCACGATCGGCATTTTATCCAGTGTTCCATCGCGACCGCCGTCGGAATGGATGAAGACTTGAACCATCGGCACTGAAAACAGCAACGGGATCGAAGCCCGAGCGATCATGCGAAAGCTGCGACGCCACGCCAATCGAGTGGCTGCGGTTGGTGTCCGGTGCAACGCGACCGTCAGCAGCGAAACCACCACGAAAATCGTTCCTGGCAAATACAGCGGTTCGATCCGAACGCTGACGGACGAACAGCCAAGAATGGAATCGAAATTCCAGGCGACCGAACGGATCGCTTCCGTCACGGGGGCGACCAAGCGGGTGAGCAACAGCAGCACCGCAACCAACAAGTACGGCGTCCAAGCCAACCAGGGTGGCAGGACCCGCATCGCGTTGGGAGACGCAAGCGTGTCCCGCTCTGTCTTTGCGTCCGGCGCTCGCCCGGTCCATTCCGGAGGCCACGTGGACGATTCCGCGAACGTCCACACCTTGCCGTCCCGTGGCATCATCCAACCACGACGGGCCGCCGTCGTCACCAGCGTCAAACCGACCAAGGCACCGATCAGCGAGGGGAATTCCGGGCCCAGGAAGATCGCCGTCAACACGTACGGGACCGTCATTGAAAGCGAGGCGAACAAAGCGAACCGCCAGACAGCCAGTCCCTCGGAAAACTGACGGTTGGCACCGAAGGTTCTGGTCAGCACACAAACCATGATCAGCGGGATGAACAACCCGACGGTCGCGTGCAGCACCGCGACTTTGATTGCGATGAGTTGCAGGAATTCGGACCAGGGGACGAGTCCCTGCTCAACCGCCAGCGTTTGAGCGGCGGCGGATCCGGACAGACCTTTGTCGACGCCGACCAAGATCGGCGTCCCGACCGCGCCAAACGAGACCGGCGTGCTTTGGATGATCATGCCGCAAAAGACCGCGGCCAAGGCTGGGAATCCCAGCCCGACCAACAGCGGAACGCAGACGGCCGCCGGGGTGCCGAAACCGGCGGCTCCTTCGATGAACGATCCGAACAGCCACGCGATGATGATGGCTTGAACCCGAGCGTCGGGCGACAGGTTGCTGAACGAAGAGCGGATCGTGCTGATCGCGCCGCTGACCGTCAAGGATTCCAGCAGCAGAATCGCGCCGAAAACGATGAATAGCAAACTGACTGCAATGATCACGCCTTTGATCGATGCGGCCGCGACCTGCAGAGCGGGGACTTGCCAAACCAAAGCCGACAACGCGGCGGTCAAGACAAACGCGACCGGCATCGCGCGTGCAGCCGGCCAACGCAGCCCGACCAACAACACGCCAACGGTCAGGATCGGCAGCAAGGCGACCAGAGCGAGCATCAAGGTTGCCCCCAAGGGCGCAAAGATCGTTCAGGACTCTTGGTTTTCATTCTGCTTGTCTTGGGTGGGCAATGAAGCATGCTCTTTGCGTTCTTGAGTTTGGCTTCGAAATCATTGGGAAGGAACTTTTGAGACGAGAGTAGGAGGAAGGACGCGAACCCTCCGGTAACACACCAGTCGGATCATTGACTGTTGATGCACTGGGACGCGTTGCAAGTTTTGAAGTTGCGTCTTGTCGATTGGTTTGATTGGCCATCTTCCATGAACATCATAGACAACGGCATCGCCCATGGATGGAGGGTACGTTACGAATGGGGTTGCCAAAGGCGTTTGGCCATCAACGAAATGAACACAGCTTCAAAAGCGTAGGCAAGAGATTTCGATGATCCGCTTGATTGACCAGCGATCAGTCTGCCAATTCACTCCGTTGCTGCATCCATCGTTGGAACACCAAGCCGATCGCGACCAAAGCGAGTCCGATGATCCAGATTTTGGGTTGCACCCAGAACGCCAAACCCAGGCAAGAGGCCAAGCCCAGCCAGGGGACAATCGGAGGGAACAGGCGTTCGTTCACGGTCAGACGCGTTGCTGCGAGGTTGGTCAGCGCGTAGTAGACCAGCACGGTGAAGGCACTGAACGACCAAGTCGTTTTGACATCACCGATCAGCGCGAGTGATCCCACGCCCATTCCCACCGCGATGACAGCGACGTATGGCGTGGAACTCTGGTTCGAGACCGTCGCCAAACCACCAGGCAAGTCACCGCGTCGGCCCATCGCGAAAACAACTCTTGATAGGCCGAGGATCAGGTTGAGAAGCACACCGAGCATTGCGGTCACGGCGCCGATCGAAACCAGTTTGGCGACCAGCGGTGAATTCAATTGGTTCGCAACGAGTTGCAGCGGCGAGGTTGGTTGAGAGGTGGAACTCAATGTCCCCGTTCCGACTGCCGCGACCGCGACGCCTCCAACGATTGCGTACAGCAGCGAAGACACCAGCAGCGTGGCAATGATGGCTCGCGGAATCGTCCGGTGTGGGGTCTGGACTTCTTCGCCGAGTGTCGCAATTCGGCCATAGCCCGTGTAGGCAACGAACATCAACGCGCAAGCCTCCAGGAACTGCCGCGTTGCGGTCGCGGGATGATCCGATGTAAACAGCGGTGTCATGTTGGCGAAGCCTTCTCGCCAAGCGACCGGCAAGCCTGCGATCACGAAGCTGGCCAGCGCGATCAGCGTCGTGCTGACGATGGCAATGTTGGTCCAATTGGACCGCCGGATCCCGCCCAGCAACAACAACGTCGTTGCAAGCACCGCACCAACGGCCACTGGCACGACCCAACCCACGCGATCGATTTCGAGGAGTTGCAGGGCGTACCCGGCAAGGCCCAACGCGGCGGTCGCAGCTGAAGCGGACTTGGCACACAGAAACATCCAGCCGGCCGTGAAGCCCAGCGATGGTGTCAGCCAGCGATACCCGTACTCATAAGTGCCGCCACTGACTGGATGCACCGCCGCCAGTTGTGCGCTGCTGAGCCCATTGAAGGCGGCAACCAAGGCGGCAACGAGAATCGCAAACACGACGGATGGGCCGGTGATTCCCGCCGCGATTCCGATGCTGACAAAGACCCCGGTGCCGATGATCGATCCCAGTCCCATCATCATGGCGCCGAACAGACCCACGTCACGGCGAAGTTGTGCAGGCTCTGGGGTGCGGGATGATTGCAAATCTGCGGTCATGAGCGGGCAACGTGAAAATCAAAGCGAGAGGGGCGTTGGCGGTGGACGCGAGTGTATCGAGGGAGACAAGTCGGCGAAGCCCTGGAGGGACAGCAGGTGGAGCCGGCGGATTGACTCCTGTCTTATGCACCAGCCACGAAGTGGCGACAGGATGTAGCCATCGGCGCCAGCCGATGGAATCGAGGGAAACGAATCGGCGAAGTCCTGGAGGGACGGCAGGTGGTGCGGGCGGATTGAGTCCTGTCGCCCCTTCAGGGCTTGGTGGGTTGTTGGGGAGTTTGTTTCCACGGGCTGACGCCCGTGGCGACAACATGTCGTCCCGATCGGGACTGAGGTGAGTCGTGACGACAACGTGTTGTCCCTGTCGGGACTGAGTTGAGTTGCGAGGACTGTGTGTCGTCCAATTGGAATGGAGTTCGATCGCGAAATCGGGTCGATCCGATGCCTCCGCGAACCAGCCACGAAGTGGCGACAGGATGTAGCCATCGGCGCCAGCCGATGGGTATCGAGGGAGACGAATTGGCGAAGTCCCGGAGGGACGGCAGGTTGTGCGGGCGGATTGACTCCTGTCGCCCCTTCAGGGCTTGGTGGGTTGTTGGGGAGCTTGTTTCCACGGGCTGACGCCCGTGGCGACAACATGTCGTCCCTGTCGGGACTGAGTTGAGACGTGGTGCCAACATGTCGTCCCTGTCGGGACTGAGGTGAGTCGCGAGGACTGTGTGTCGTCCAGTTGGAATGGAGTTCGGTCGCGAAATCGGGTCGATCCGATGCCTCCGCGCACCAGCCACGAAGTGGCGACAGGATGTAGCCATCGGCGCCAGCCGATGGGTATCGAGGGAAACGAATCGGCGAAGTCCCGGAGGGACGGCAGGTGGTGCGGGCGGATTGAGTCCTGTCGCCCCTTCAGGGCTTGGTGGGTGTTGGGGAGTTTGTTTCCACGGGCTGACGCCCGTGGCGACAGCATGTCGTCCCTGTCGGGACTGAGGTGAGACGTGGCAACAATGCGTCGTCCCTGTCGGGACTGAGGTGAGACGTGGCGACAACGTGTTGTCCCTGTCGGGACTGAGTTGAGTCGCGAGCACTGCGCGTCGTCCAATTGGAATGGAGTTCGGTCGCGAAATCGGGTCGATCGGATGCCTCCGCGCACCAGCCACGAAGTGGCGACAGGATGTAGCCATCGGCGCCAGCCGATGGGTTTCGAGGGAACGAATCGGCGAAGTCCCGGAGGGACGGCAGGTGGTGCGGGCGGATTGAGTCCTGTCGCCCCTTCAGGGCTTGGTGGGTTGTTGGGGAGTTTGTTTCCACGGGCTGACGCCCGTGGCGACAACGTGTCGTCCCTGTCGGGACTGAGGTGAGTCGCGGCGACAACGCGTCGTCCCTATCGGGACTGAGGTGAGACGTGGGGACAACGTGTTGTCCCTGTCGGGACTGAGGTGGGGCACAAAGAGCAAACGAGAATCGCTGGCGGTGGACCTACAGCCCGGTGCTGGTGTGGATTAGGATGTAGGACCAGCAAGCGCATGCTGCGTCACGGCCCTTTCCTCCAACGAACGTCTCGACCATGCCTTTGTTCGAAATCGAAACCGACGCCCACATCATCATCACCTGGGCTGAAAATGAAGACGCCGCTCGCGAAGTGGTGGATGACGCGTACCCCGAAGATGAACTGATGCGGCTCACCAAACGCCCTCGGGATTCTTGGGTGATCAGCAAAGGTGCTTTGGGTCTGACCGACCGAACGCTCGACCCGTGCATGACAGCTCGCGATTGCCTGAGCAAATCAGCGGGCGACAAGGTCAACGCAATCCGTTTGTACCGAATGGAAACTGGCTGCGACCTCGAACAAGCCCGCATCGCGATCGAATCCAATATGGTGATGGGATGGTGAAGGACTCGCTTGAGGCCTCCCCACATCCTTTCCTTTCCGATTGAGATTCCATGATGAAACCAGCGTCGCTCCCCAACCCATGGCTGTGGTTTGCGTGGTTGATGCTGGTGCCTCTGCTCGCTGGCTGCGATGGATGCCGCCAAACCGAGGACATTGATCTCAAAGATGAGGTCGAACAGCAGAAGCTGCCTCCCTTCACGTTCAGCTCCGCGAAGGCTTTCCCTGCGACGCGACCCGACGCGGGAACCAAAGGTGCCACGGACGGAGCGATCAAGCCAGGGCACTGGTTTGCTGCGGGAGTGGCACTGAAGAGCAACCGCGAAGACGAACGCGGCGTGATCCAGACGGAAACGAAACTCACTCGCCCCGTCGACGCGTTCGCTGACACGCTGGAGCAAGCCGAAATCGAACAAAGCCTCGAGGACGCTGCCGCTCGAACGGTCGGCAAGCCCTTCCGCGTCCGCCGGCCTGCCGTGTTGCCACGCGGCCAACGTCGGGAATTGGAAACCCGTGCCCTGGCTCCTGAAGCTGGGGGCAAGGTGCTGGCAGGACTTCAACTTGATGGGGACTTCATCTCGTCGCAAAGCGGTTCTTCCGTGCCCCTGCGATCAAGCACCTTTGCCGCCCTGCCAACTCAGTCCTTCTTCTTTGTGGTGTTGACCGAACGATCCGAGCGATTCACACGCCTGCAGACATCGGACTGGGTCGAGCCGCTGCGAGCGATCGACGAATACTATCGCCCGAGAGAAAACTACCGGATCGTGATCCCCCCCACGCAAGGCGTCTTGCCACTTTCCGAAACGATGCTGGATTGGACCTCGACCGCGGTTCTCTTCTGGGACGATCTGACATCGTCTGCTCTGACGCCCGGGCAACGCAACGCCATTGTGGACTGGGTGCACTTTGGCGGGATCCTGATCGTCAACGGTCCCCCAGGAACTGACGCGATCGAGGACGCAAACCTGAAGTCGCTGCTGCCGATCCAATCGGATGGCAACGAAGAAATCAACAGCGACAATGCGATTGCCTTTCTGAAGTCGCATCAGGTCCGCACCGACGAATCACTCCCGGCGATCCAAGCCAGACTGACCGGCGACAACAGCACCGTCGCGGTTGCCGGCCAACCCGCCTCCGACGCCACGTCTCTGGGCGATGGCGACTTGGTCTATCAACGCCGAATCGGGCGGGGGCGAATCGTTCAAAGTCGGGTGGACCTCCTGAGCGAATGGATGACCGCTTGGAAATCCTACGACAGCTTCTTCAACAGCGCCGTGCTCGCTCGGCCGCCACGACGATGCCAGACGGTCAACTCCTACCAATCAATGGTCCCAAGACCGTTCCTCAGTGAGGATGAAATCGACACGGTTTCCGAAGAGGAGATGGCAGCCGTCCTCAATCAACCCTCCTTCGAACAAAAGCTGGTGGGCATGACGCTGGAAGATGTGCCGCCATCGATCAACTCCAGCTTTCGACTGTTCACACGCGACATGCGACTGGGGACGTCCCCGAGCACACCCACCGCATCGCCCGCCCCCGCAACATCCGTCAACGATCCGCCACGAGGGTCCGTTCGATCGCCCAGGGACTACCGAAACCGACTCGAGTCAGAAACTCTGCTGCACCCGGTCAGCGGCGTCGGCGGCTGGAAAGACGACAGCCCTGTGCTGACCTCGTTTCGAAATTCGCTGCAAGAACGGATTGGAGTCACGATCCCCGACTCGTCATTGGTGGTGAAGAGCTTGCTGATCTATTTGATCGTTCTCATTCCTCTCAACTACGCGGTCTTCCGATGGATGGGGCGACTTGAGTGGGCATGGCTGGCGATGATTCCCATTGCACTGGTGGGAGCCTTCCTGGTCGCGCGTGCCGCGCAACTGGACATGGGCTTCGCACGCAGTCGAAACGAACTGGCGTTTTTGGAAATCCCACGGGAACACGATCGCGGGCATCTGACTCGTGCCATCGCATTGTACAACTCGTTGGCCAGCAACTACTCGGTTCAATTCGAAAACCCTGACGCGGCGATCACCATGCTGACCACTCGGCGGACTGATTCACGCAACGCGAATCTGTTCGGTTCCGATGGACTGACACTGCAACTTGGTTTTGATGCAGGACCGAGACTGGACGGGATCGCGGTAGGAAGCAATTCCTTCGCCGCAGTGCACACCGAACAAATGGTTTCCGTTGGGGGCCCGCTGTCGCTCTCTGAAGACGGAGGCACGCTTCGCAACGATTCCAACTTGGACCTGACGGATGTCTATGTGATTCGTCGCCCGTCGGGAGACGACGCGACCTCGAACGTCGAAATCGCTGTGCTGGGAGGAGTTGCTCCAGGGGAATCGCCCTCGTTGTCCTATCAACCCGCCGAACAGATCCGAGTCTCGTCCGAAGTCGATTCGGGAATCCGACTGTGCATGCAGCGAATCCTGACGAGCTCATTCGTTCCGCCGGGCTCCACTCGCTTGCTAGGACGGCTTGCTAGTGTCCCGCCTGACCAAGCCGACGCGGACGAAAGCTCCGCTTGGGGCGGATTGGAAATCTCTCCCAAGTGCAGCCAAGTGAACGCCGGCACGATTGTCTTGGCTCACCTGGAATACTCACCGCTGCACACGCCGCAGCCAGACGAAAATTTGGCCGACGACTTCCGGCCACGCACGACGAAGCTCGAGGAAGAAAAGCGAGCGAGCGAACAGGAACGGTCGAAATCTCCCAACACCGAAGAATCAGACACCTCGAAGGAAACGCCATGATCACCTTGGAAGGCTTCGGCAAAGACTACGGTGAGTTCACCGCGGTCGAATCCATCGACCTGCAAATTGATGCCGGAGAAACGTTTGGATTCATCGGTCCCAACGGGGCTGGCAAGAGCACCACGATTCGTTTTTTGGCAACGTTGCTGCGAGCCACTCGCGGACGCGGCGAGGTCGCAGGTTGCGATGTGATGAACGATCCCATGGGAGTCCGTCGGGCGATTGGATACATGCCCGACAACTTTGGCGTCTACGACGGGATGCGGGTGTGGGAGTTCTTGGACTTCTTCGCGGTCGCCTACGGCATCGCCCGATCGCAACGGGGACCGATCATCGACAACGTGCTCGAACTGCTGGACCTGGGGCATAAACGAGACGATTTCGTCAATGGTTTGTCGAGAGGGATGAAGCAGCGTTTGTGCTTGGCCAAGACGCTGGTCCACGATCCACCGGTGTTGATCTTGGACGAACCTGCCAGCGGGCTGGACCCGAGAGCCAGGGTGGAGGTCAAGGCGTTGCTGAAAGAGCTGCGTCGGATGGGAAAAACGATCCTGATCAGCAGTCACATCCTGACCGAACTGGCCGACTGCTGCACCTCGATTGGAATCATCGAGCGAGGCCAACTGCTGATGAGCGGACCGATTGATCAGGTGTATCGCAAGATCCGACGCAACCGCACGGTCGAAATTGCCTTCACCGAAAACGCAGAAGCGGGGATCTCCATCCTGCGAAGCAGTCCCGCGTTGCGAGACCTGGAGCTGCGTCCCGATCGCGTGATCGCGGAGCTGGAAACCGACGACGCAGGGCTGGCCACATTGCTGAATCACTTGATTGCTCAAGGGGTTCAGATGCGATCGTTTTACGACCGAGACCCAACGCTCGAGGATGTCTTCATGAGCGTCACCGAAGGCCTGGTTTCATAAAGATCGCCGTTGCCGGCGAAGGGACCGTTGAAGCGGCCGCCAGGGCTCACTCTTCCGGCGTGTCGCGGCGGAAGACCGCCACGATGTCATCCACGGGAACCACGAACAGCTGATTGTCGTGTTCCAAATCCACCGGGATCGCATTCTTGGGGTGGAACAGGATTTTGTCGTACTGGCGCAGGGGCAACTCCTCGTCGTTTTCGACCACGGTGCTGATCGTCACGATGCGTCCCGTGATCGTTGGGATCTCGGCTGCATCGGGAAGCGCGATCCCGCCTCGGGTTTCTCGCTTGGGCTCGTCTTTTCGAACAAGCACCCGATCACCGATCGGCTCCACGTATTCAAATACTTTGGGCGCGGTTTTCTTTTTTGCCATGTCTGTTTCTTAAGAGCACATTCAGATGGATCGTGTGGGAGTTCGCGATGAATCCCTTGGTCGTCGCGATGGACCGTCGCCGCGACGCGATTGTTTCTCAGGCCGATTGCGAACGAGCCTTAGCGGCCGTCCACCTTGGTGAAAATCATTTTGCCAGCGTTGGTCTGCAGCGTGCTGGTCACCCGCACATCAATCTCTTGCCCGATCTTGTGGCGGCCACCTTCGACGACAACCATCGTGCCATCGTCCAAGTAACCAATGCCTTGCTCAGGCCCTTCGCCGGGTTTGATGATCCGCAATCGGAACGACTCATCAGGCAAGAACACCGGCCGCAACGAATTGCTGATCTCATTGAGGTTGATGACCGGCACGCCTTGGACCTTGGCGACTTTGTTCAAGTTGTAGTCACCCGTGACGACTTTGCCTTCCAGGTGCTTGGCCAACAGGACTAACTTCAAGTCAACCGTTTGCCCCGCCAGTTCTGGCAATTCGCGATCAAAGATCTGCAGGTCCACATTCTCGTCAGCACGCAAACGGTTGAGCACGTCCAGACCGCGTCGACCACGCGTGCGACGCAGTTTGTCACTGCTGTCCGCAATCGCCTGCAATTCGCTCAGGGCAAACCGCGGCATGATCAGTTGGTTGTCGAAAACTCCCGTGGCGACCAAATCGGCGATTCGGCCGTCGATGACCACACTGGTGTCCAGCACCAATGGTTTGAAACCTTTGACTTCACGGACAAATTCCACATAAGGAATGAGAAACCGAAAGTCATCCTTGGTCTGCAACAGCACGGACGTGCAGACATAGCACAGCACCAAACCGACGACCAATTGGAACACTCGCAGGTTGCTGGTCATCTCGATCAACGGCGCCGCGGCGATCGTCAGGATGAACGTCAGCAGAACACCGATCAGAACCCCAAAGTAAACCGAGGTGATCGTGTCGATCCGTTTTCGCGGGACATAGATGTCCAGCACCACAATCCCCACAGCCAGTCCCATGATGGCGACAAACGTCAACCACGGCACTGCCTCTGACCCGCCGCTGGGCAGGGAGGTGTTGATGATTGCTGAAACGCCTCCGGCGCACAGCAAAAAGATGAATCGCAGGACAATCAGTGCCATGGTGTGTGCGACGTTGGTCAAAACGCCGCTTCAGCAAAAACGGGGGACGGAAAGAGAGGCTTCAGTGTAGATGCTACCGCTGGAACGCCCAGGGGGTTCGTTTGAACCGTAAAACACGGCGTTTTGCGTCAGAAAGCCGACAAAAAGTGGCCTCCGACAATGCAAACAGGCCGGTGGGAGGCAGCTTATCGGACGGTGGAGTCGCCAAGCCCTGTCGGTTTGATCCCCCAGTCGGAGCACCAGCAGGCGACATTCGCGGCTCACCAGTCGGACAGAGGGCCGTTCTTGGATTGTTGCAGCACCAAGAATTGTTGATCGCAGAATCGATCCGTCATCCCCGCCAGGTACTCCCCGACCACCCGCTCTTTGGGTTTGTGCTCCAGTCGACGGCGAAAACGCATCGGCAATCGTTCAGGGTTTCGCCTCAGGGCAGCGAACAAGGTGTGCACTCGATCGGCGGCAGCTTCGCGGACCGGCATCAACCGAGCATGCCGATAAACCGCCTCAAACAAGAAACTCTCCAACTCGGCACGTTCGGACGCCATGGTTGGTGAATGCCCGACACGAATTCCGGCTTGGCACGCGGCGTCGGCGGACAGGCCTTCGATGTTCTGCAGACGCTCGATCGAAACATGCAGCAAATCGCCGACTTGCAAGTCAATCAGCTCGTGCACCAGCAATTGCCGCAGCGGGCCGACCGGCAACTGCCCTGCCTTCTCGCGGACGCGTTGCAGTGTTCGGCGGACGATGGCCAGTTCCGACAACGCATCAATTGACAGCAATCCCATTTGCAGGGCGTCGTCGATGTCGTGAGCGTCGTAGGCGATGGAGTCCGCCGCATCCACAATCTGGACTTCCAACAACGGTGCAATGCCGACGGCGGCCTCTGCTTTGTGCGCCCTGGTGTCCTGGCCGGCCAGAGTCTCCTGGGACAGGTTCAGCCCGCGAAACGCGTGATAACGTTGTTCCAACTCTTGAACGATCGTCAGTGCGAATTGGTTGTGTGAGAATCCGCCAACCGAACGCATGCACTCGGACAGCACATCCTCACCGCAATGACCAAAGGGTGGGTGCCCAATGTCATGCATCAGCGCGAGCGCCTCAGTCAGATCTTCATTCAATCGCAGCACACGCGCCAACGTCCTGGCCACCGAGGCAACTTCAAACGTGTGAGTCAGGCGGGTTCGGTGGTAGGTGCCCATCTCTCCCGTGAACACCTGCATTTTGCCCGACAACCGCCGAAACGCGCTGCTGTGCAAAATGCGATCTCGGTCGCGACCGTAGGGGCCGCGGTAAGCGTGCGGTTCCTCGGGATGGATTCGCCCCGCCGTGTCGGAACTGTGCATCGCGTAGGACGCCAGCAACAAGTGTTCACGGTCAGCGAAACGGCGAAGATCGATCATCGGACCGGCTAATGACATGAGACGTCGTTCCATCAATGCCGACGGGTGCCGGCGAGTAAATTCAGTGAATCAGCAAACAGCGGATTCTCGGTCGACACCTCCATCATCAGATGCCGGGCAACGGCAGGATCCACTTCCACCCTGATAGCATGCAGCACGAAATGCGCCGTGAAGCCACTCGCCGCCACAATCATTCAATGAAATTCAAATCCACCGCCCAAACGGCCACTGGCCAGAACTGGTGCTGAAGCGGCGACGATCAGGTGCCTCAGACCGCCCCGCAGCCAGTTTCTGGTTCAACGGAACCCTCCGGAGTGACCTGCGACCCGTTCAGAGTAGCTTTTCACGCGAAATTCTCCCATAGCACCTGGCAGGATCCGTCCCCACCGACGTGAGTCAAACTGCCACCCCAGCACGAAGGAGCCCTGTTTTGTAGCGTTTTCAACGCGAAATTGGTCCGGGGGACTTTGGTGTGGCTCTGCGGGTAGGGTGTGTCTGTTCATGGTCGCGGTTGCCGTGCCAAAACATCGGAATAGACTGACGCCTGCCGAATCGATGCGGTCCCTCCAAACGATTCCCGCGTCTTTTTCTGCCCCATCGTCACAATCGGCATCCCACCTCTCCTTGATTGACAGCATGACTGACCCCACCCTCGGCTCCGAATCCCCCCTTCCCGCGGCTGTCTCCGCGTCGACCGCGGCCCCGATCACCAATCGATTCCGCCCGGCCAAAGTCATCATGGCCCTGCCGGCCTACAACGAAGAGCAGTCCCTGCCAGAATTGCTGGAACGAATCGGCGAAGCCTTCGCAGACAGTGGACTGCCCTATGAAGTCGTCATTGTCGATGATGGCAGCAAGGACGACACCGCGAAGATCGCCTCGCAGATGTCATTTCAGATGCCGATTCACTTGGTGCGGCACGAGGTCAATCAAGGGCTCGGCGTCACCATTCGCGACGGTCTGAAAGAAGCCGTTGACCGTGCCGGTGAGCGAGACATCATCGTCACCATGGACGCTGACAACACTCACCCACCGGGATTGATCAACCGCATGGTGCAGTCGGTCCACGAAGGCTGCGACTGCGTGATCGCCTCCCGATTTCAAAATGGTTCGCGAGTCGTGGGCGTGCCGATTGAGCGTCACTTCCTCAGCATCGGGGCGCGCGTTTTGTTCACGGTGTTGTTTCCAACCCGTGGTGTTCGCGATTACACGTCCGGATACCGAGCCTACCGAGCATCGGCACTGCGAGATGCGTTTGAGTACTACGGCGACGACTTCGTTGGCGAGACCGGCTTTTCGTGCATGGCGGACATCTTGCTGAAGCTTCGCAAACAAGGCTGCGTGTTTGGCGAATCGCCCCTGCGTTTGCGATACGACCAAAAGGGTGGCGACAGCAAAATGCAAGTCTTCAAGACCATTTGGTTGACGCTCAAGATGTTGGGCCGGCACCGCGTCAAGGGAGCCTGATTGATGTCGGTTGCTCCCCCGTCCAATCCGACCTCCGACGTGGCTTCCTCGGCTGCCATCCCATCCCATCACAACCACGACGGAACCCCCGGCAGCCGCTGGTTGGTCATCGGTGGCGGTGTGATGGGGTTGCAAGTCGCTCGTGACCTCGTCGATCGTGGACAAAAAGTCACGATTGCCGAAGCTGCGCCCACGTTTGGTGGGCTCACGAGTGCCTGGAATCTGGGCGACGTGATCTGGGATCGCTTCTATCACGTCACGCTGCTCAGCGACACCAAACTGCGAGACCTCCTGACCGACCTGGGGCTGGAATCGCAGATGGACTGGGTGGAAACCAAGACGGGGTTCTATTCGGACGGCCAACTGATTTCGATGAGCAACACGGCGGAGTTTCTGAAATTCCCGCCGCTGAATTTGATTCAAAAACTGCGGCTCGGCGGCACCATCTTCTACGCCTCGAAAATCAAAAACTGGCGTCGACTCGAAAAACTGTCCGTTGAAAAGTGGCTGCGGCGTTGGTCCGGCAAAGGTGTCTTTGAAAAGATCTGGCAACCTCTTTTACAAGCCAAGCTGGGCGAAGCCTACAAGCAAACCTCCGCGGCCTTCATTTGGGCTCACACCGCTCGGATGTACAAAGCCCGCCGCAGCGGCATGAAGACCGAAATGTTCGGCTATGTTCCCGGTGGCTACGCAACAATTTTGGACAAGTGGGTTGGCTGGCTGAAAGAACGCGGCGCCGAAACGCTGGTGTCGTCGCCTGCTCGACGAGTCACCAAACTCGACAGCGGTGAGTTCGAAGTCGACTTCGGCGATGGGCGCGTGCAAAACTTCGACAATGTTGTTTCCACCATCGCGTCGCCCGTCATCGCTGACACGGTGCCGCAACTGTCCGACGACGAAAAGCAAAAGCACCGTGGGATTCGGTACCTCGGTGTGGTTTGCGCCTCGATGCTGATGAAGAAACCGATCAGCGAGTACTACGTGACGAACATCACCGACACGTGGGTTCCATTGACCGCCGTGATCGAAATGTCGACGATCGTGAACTCCGAAAAGCAACTGGGCGGCAATCATTTGGTCTATCTGCCCAAGTACTTGCCCGACGACCACGAAGGGTTGAACGAGTCCGACGAGGACTATCAAGAAAAATGCTTGTCGACGCTTGAGAAGATGTACGACCATTTTTCTCGCGATCAAGTCCTGGATTTCAAGATCGCTCGCGCCAAGTATGTCGCGGCGCTTGCCACGATCGATTACTCCACACGCCTGCCCGACATTGTGACCAGCGTTCCAGGCTTCTACGCTTTGAACTCCGCTCACATCGTCAAAGGCAATTTGAACGTCAACGAGACCATCACGCTCGGCGAAGAAAAGTTCTCCGACGAAGTCTGGCCCGACTACCAACGTCGCGTTGCGAAGTGAATTGCGTTCCAAAGTGACTTGATCGCCATGCCCCACGCCGCTCCTCCTCGACTGCTCGGCGTGTTGCTTGCCGGCGGGCTTTCCTCGCGAATGGGGACGCCGAAGGCTTTGTTGCCGCATCCAAGCGGGGGAACATTTCTGACCCACAGTCTCCAGCGTTTGCAATCAGTTTGTGCGGATGAGGTGGTGGTCAGCTTGGCCTCGGAGGACCATCGAGAACAACTTCGATTGCCATCCTCCGTTCCCGCTTTGTTTGATGCCCAACCTGCCATGGGACCAGCGATGGGGGTGTGGGTTGCCCTGCAACACGCGGCGTCCAACGGCGACGACGGCTGCTTGTTCACGCCCGTGGATCTGCCCAATTTGCTGGTTGATGATCTGTTGACCTTGGTTCGCGCCTGGCGGGAATCGCCTCGACAAATCGTCCTAGCCCAACAAGAGGATCCGGAACGCCTGCAACCGTTGGTGGGCATCTATCCCGTTGGCTGCGTCCAACAGATCCAACGTGTTGTCGAATCCGATCACCGCAGCCTGTATCGTAGCCTTCGTTCGAACGATCACCGGACCGTTGCGATTTCGCGAGAACGACTTCGCAACGTCAACACGCCCGCTGACTTGGGCCCTCCTTTCGACAACACCTGATTGAACCAACATGAACGCCGCCTCCCCTTTCGCGTTCGACTCACCCGACCAAGCCATCCAGGCTCTCTCTCAGCGAATCACTGCGACGGACATCGAGAGCGTGGACTTCGGATCGTCGCTTGCCTCCCTGCAATCGATTCATCGCCGCATCCTGGCGGAACCCATCTTGGCGGACCGAGACAGCCCCGCCGCCAATGTCTCTGCGATGGACGGGTACGCGATCTACGAATCCGATTTGAAACGTGACGGCGTCATCGAGGTGACCGGCGAGAGCGTCCCTGGTTCGCCACCTCCTTCGCGTTCGGACTCTGGCGTCATCCGGATCTTCACCGGAGCAATCGTCCCCGAAGGTTGCGACCGAGTCATCCAGCGAGAGCACACCGAAGAACTGGCAGGCACATCGGCGGACGATTCCAACTCACGGGGCCCAAACTCACGGGGCCAAATTCGCTGGACCGAACGAGCCCGCTCGATTCCCCCGGGAGCCAACATTCGCTGCCAGGGCGAAAATCTGACGGCAGGATCCGTTGCCATTCCCGCAGGCCTGGAACTCACCTCGCCACGCCTGGCTGCGTTGACCAACTTTGGTGTTCACCAATTGCAGGTCCACCGCCCGGTTCGTGTCGCCGTGCTGACGACCGGCGACGAATTGGCATCCGCCTCATCGAAAAACGAAACGCCGCTTCCGCCTTGGAAGATTCGCAACAGCAACGCGTCGGCGCTGATCGGCTTGCTGGCCAATCAACCTTGGATCGATTGCGTGTCGCCGATGCATGCGGTCGACAAACCAAGCGTTCTCCGAGCGTCTGTGCTGCAGGCGATCGAGCATCACGACGTGGTACTGATGACCGGTGGGGTCTCGATGGGCGACTACGACTATGTGCCTCGGATATTGCAAGAAGTCGGCGCCGAGATAGTCTTTCACAAACTTCCGCTGCGTCCTGGCAAACCGATCTTGGGTGCGATTCAGAGCAGCCCAACCGGGGCCACGTTGATCCTGGGCCTGCCCGGCAACCCCGTCAGCGCCACGATGGGCGCCCGCCGTTTCGCGATGCCGCTGATTCGCAAATTCGCCGGCCTACGCGACTGGGCCGAATGCCCGCCTCACGTGATGCTCGACGAAGTCGGCGACAAGACTCTGCCGCTGCACTGGATGCGAGGTGTCCGGATGATCCAGCCCGGTGTGGCGGAACTCGTGCTCGGCAAGGGATCTGGTGACTTGGCGACGCTCGCCCTGACCGATGGCTTCATTGAGATGCCACCCCATGCGAATGCGCCGGGACCCTGGCCTTACTTCGCCTGGTGATTCATTCCGTTGAGCAGGTCGGCTGGAATGATCAAGCACAACCACGTGAGCCGTTTGGGCGTTAGCCTGGGCTGTGCGTGAAAACCGTGGCGAACGCCAACGGCTCACATACCCGATGACACCTGCGTACCTGCTTAGCGTTCGCAATCCCAAAGAAAAACGCCCGAGCACCGGAATGCTCGAGCGTTTTTGAATGGGATCTTCGAAGCGAAAATCAGGCGAACTGGTAGCCTTCTTCGCCGTGGTCCGAAATGTCCAAGCCGCGTTGCTCGCTTTCGGCGGGAACTCGCAAACCGATGAAGATGTCGATCAGCTTGAGAAGAATCAAACTTCCCAGCCCGGCGAACACGTAGGTGACCAGCACAGCCACGATTTGGCCGATGACCAACGTGAAGTCGCCGCCCGATTCAATCAATCCGATTGGCACACCGTCGCTGACGTCCCAGGCCGCGCGAGTTGCGAAAACTCCGGTCAAGATCGCACCGAGGGTTCCGCCCACGCCGTGAACACCAAACGCGTCCAACGCGTCGTCGTAACGAAGTTTGTGCTTGAGCGTCGAGCACGCCCAGTAACAGATCCCGCCCGCCAAAGCACCCATGAGCAAGGCTGGCATGGGCTGAACGAATCCAGCGGCAGGAGTGATGCAAACCAATCCCGCGACCGCACCACTGCTGGCACCGAGGACGGTTGGTTTTCCGAGCACCAGCCATTCCAATGTCACCCAGGCAACGGCGCCGGCCGCGGCCGAAAAGTGGGTCACCGCAAACGCGCTGGCGGTCAAGTCATCCGATGCGAGTTCACTGCCCGCGTTGAAACCGAACCATCCCACCCACAACATCGCCGCACCCAGTGCGGTGTAGGTCAGGTTGTGCGGTTGTAAAGGTTCGCGTGGGTAACCCATCCGAGGACCGATCAACAAAGCCGCGACCAAGGCCGAGATCCCACTGCTGATGTGCACGACCGTGCCGCCGGCAAAGTCCAGTGCTCCGCCCGCCAAGGCTTTGTCACCCGCGAAGTACGAGAGTGGTCCTTCGTCCCAAACCCAGTGGGTCAGCGGGCAATAAATGAAGGTTCCCCACAGGATCGAAAAGATCACCATCGCGCTGAATTTCATCCGCTCGGCAAACGCACCGCAAATCAGTGCGGGCGTGATGATGAAGAACATGCCTTGGAACAACATGTGAGTCAGGCGGGTCATCGAGCCTTCCATCGGTGTGATGGCTTTGCCCAAGTCATCGTCCCAGTACCGCTGGACGCCGTTCATGAACAAGTACTCGGTGTTGCCGAACCAACCGCCGGATCCACCGAATGCGAATGAGTAGCCGTACAACGCCCACAGCACCGTCATCATTCCCATCAAGAAGATGCACTGCATCATCACGCTGAGCACGTTCTTGCGCCGCACCAAACCGCCATAAAACATGGCCAGTCCCGGTGCGGTCATGAACAACACCAAGGCACAGCAAACCAGCATCCAGCCGTTGTGACCGGCCAGCAGGGCCTCATCGACTCCCGCTTGCAGGCTTTCCAGCGTGGGGGCTTCGGATTCGTCGGCTGCTTCCGCTTCCGCCGCGGGAACCTCCGATTGAGTGGGTGGATTTTCAGGTGTCGAGGGCTCCGTGCCCGAGGTTTGCGCCACCTCGTCCTGTGCCAGCAGACTGGAGGCCGGCAAGCCGGCCAGCGGCACGCCAAGGGTGCACGTGAGCAAACAAACGACAACTAACACGCGTGACAACATTCCGGGGAGTCTCCAGTGACAAGTCGATGGGGAGGATGGACCATGACACACCAGTTTGCGTTCCAGCGGCCTGTGGGGAGGGCCACACGCTTGCGTTGCAATGGAGTCACTGCTCGAGTTCAATTCTCAAGAGCAAGCAGACCGCACTCGACGCAATCGACACGTGCGTTCATCATGATTTCCGGTAGAATACGGTGACGGTCCGACCCGGGACACCCTGCCCCGCACTGCAAAGGTGTCATCCTGACCTCAACCATGCCCTTTCGCGGCCCTCCCACCCATCCTGTGGCCCCATGCGTTTTGTTTCGTTGATTCACCAAAGCACGAAAATTGCTGGTTTTGGGTTGCTCCTGGCGCTCTTTCCGACCGTTCAAGCGGCCCCACCTGAGGGGATTGCTGCTCAAATTGAAAGCTTGTCCAGCGATTCCTATTTGCGACGCGAGAACGCTACGGAGGCCTTGCTCAAGGCCGGCCCGGTCGCGATCGAGCCTTTGTTGCAGGTCCTCGAGCGGGGCGACTTGGAAACCACCCAGCGAGCGATCGGCATTTTGCAATCGATCGCGATGGCTCGCCCGATTCTCGAAGGCGAATCCGATCGTCCCCAATTGGCTCAACCTGATCCCAACGAACCCGATGCGTGGGAAACGTTGCTGACTCTGTCCACGATGGGCGGCAGTCGCGGTGAGCGAGCCACCATGGCGGTGGAGGAAATCACCCAAGTTCGACGGGCACAGACCATTCAAACGCTGTCGATGCAGGGAGCGATGATCGGTGTCAAAGAATTTGTCTACAACGCGACCACCAATCTGCAACGCATTGTCGAGATCACGGAGGGCTACACCGGTGATGATTCGCTGTTGGAACTGCTTCGCTGGATCGACAAGGTCGAGTTCGCTCGCATCGAAGGGGCCGCGATTCGGCAAAGCGTGCTGAAGGGCGTGATCCAAATGCCGGACCTGAAGACGCTGTCGTTGCTGTACGGCGAGATCGATCTCGAAACGATGAAGGTCATCGGTGATTTGGATTCGATCGATCACTTGGAATTCCGTTATGTCCCGCTCAATGACGAATTGATCGATGCGATTGCGAAGCTACCGATTCGCATTTCGCTGACCCTCAATGGCACCGATCTCTCAACCGAGCGAGTCGACGCCTTGCGGCAAGCCCTGCCGGGGTTGAACATCGAATTCAAACGCGGCGGCTTCTTGGGGGTCCGCTGCAACGATTCCTTCAATGAATGCATCATTCAAAGTGTCGTCGAGGGCAGCGGCGCCGAGGTTGCAGGCCTGCTCCCCAGCGACGTGATCATTCAAGCCAACGGCGAACCCATTCGTAAATTCGCGGACCTGCAAGCCGTCATCAACACGCGAGACCCCGGGCAAACCATTCGCATCGGATATCGACGCCGTAACGTCGAGTATGAAACCGACGCGAAACTTGGCAAACTGACTGAGCCCAACTGATGCATCATCCTGCCATCGACTTTGGGTCCGACGGGTTTCCAGGTCCGTCCAACGTCATTGGCACCGACGCAATTGGAAGTCCGTCGTGCCATCGTCCAACCCAAAAGTTGTGTGTGGCGGATGCACTTGCCTGCCACTGACGAATTGTTCTCGCCCGCCTTTCAACGCCTCACCTTCATCCAGCACCATCGACACCGAAGTCCCGCAGATCGATTCTGGCAATTGGCGTGATTCCAACTGGCGGTCTCGAGTGCGCAAGCGGCTGCTGACCTGGTTCTCAGAAAATGCACGCGACCTGCCCTGGCGACGTGACCACTCGCCGTACCGGGTTTGGATCAGCGAGATCATGTGCCAGCAAACTCAGGTGGCCACCGTGCTGCCCTACTTCGAGCGGTTCCTCAGCACCTACCCCACCATTCGTGATTTGGCCAACGCTGACGAGAACCAATTGATGCGGATGTGGGAAGGACTGGGGTACTACCGCCGGGCCAGGTCGTTGCATGCGTCGGCGAAAAAGATGGCGGCGGAACACGAAGGGGAGTTCCCCGATTCGTTTGAAGACGTGTTGGCGCTTCCCGGGATTGGACGCTACACCGCGGGAGCCATCCTGTCGATTTCTCGCAATGAAGCCTTCCCCATTTTGGAAGGCAACACCCAGCGAGTTTTCAGCCGCTGGATCGGACTGACCACGCCGCCAACGGAAAAGATCGCTCAGACGCGATTGTGGGAATTGTCGGACAAGATGCTGCCACGGAAAAAGGCTGGCGATCGGACCAACGGCCCGGCAGGATTCAACCAAGCCGCGATGGAATTGGGGGCACTGATCTGCTCGCCCAAGGCGCCCAAATGCGACGTGTGCCCCGTCGCGACAATGTGCCACGCCAACCAATTGGGACTGCAAGCAGAAATCCCTGGCAAGATCAGCAAGGTTCAATACGAGTCACGCACGGAAATCGCCGTCGTGATTTCACAGGCTGAAAAGTACTTGGTTCGCACCATCCCCGAGGGCGTCCGGTTCGCCGGGATGATTGATTTCCCACGTGCTGGACCACCAGAAGCCGAGGACGTGATCGGCATGGAATCGTGGTTGGCCGAGCATCTCGGTGGCGACGTGACGATCGGAATGCGTTTGAAAACCATCAAACACGCGGTCACTCGCTATCGAATGACGCTGCACATTCACCTCGCCGATTTGGCTGGGCCGAATGCAGGCGACAACTCCGACGAGGAACACGGGCCGCTACCGGAGCCTTGGCGTTGGGCCTCGATTGACGAGCTGGCCGACATGCCGATGTCCGTGACCGGACGCAAAATCGTCCGGTTGCTGGACCGTCCCCAGCGGTCTCTTTTTTCAGAGATCTGAGTCGCGAGGCCAGGGTTGGCAAATGCGGTTCCGCATCGAGATTCGAATCGCGTCGAATCGGTCTGATTTCAGTCACACCTGCTGGCAGAGATGCTAAAATGATGTTCCTGCCTTCAGGCGAGAAAACGACGTGTTTTGTGCCGCCTTCTGATCGATTCCTCCGCCGCGACGGACGCGAGGGGAATGAGACCGGCGCTGTCCGCCCGATCCTTCGTTTCAACGATGCCTTCCTACAAATCTTGATTTCACCATGACCATTCAGCGCATTTTGATGTGTGCCGCGGCGACCTTGGTTGCCACCAGCCCCACTGTTTTTGCCGCGGAAACCGTTTCGCTTGGCGACCCAACCCTGACGGCCGGAATCCCTGGCGAAGGCCCACTGACGTTGGAACAAGCCCAACGTTTCATGGCCGACTCGAAAAACCACGCCGAACTGGATGTCGCGCTCCCCAAGGGCCTCGATGCCGCCGCGGGAAACATTTACATCCCAGAAGACAATCCGATGACGCGGGCCAAGATTGAGCTGGGCCGTCAGTTGTATTTCGATCCGCGTTTGTCAGCCGACGGCACGATTTCCTGTGCCACTTGCCACGCCGCCGAAACCGGCTGGGGTGCCCCCACTCAATTCGGCGTGGGCATCCGCGGCCTCACCGGAAACCGCAACTCACCGGTCTCGTTCAATCGCATTCTCAGCAAGCATCAATTCCATGATGGACGCGCCGCTTCGTTGGAAGAGCAAGCCGTGGGACCCATCGCCAACCCCATCGAAATGGGCAACACACACGATGTCTGCGTGAAGACGCTCGCCGACAACGCCATTTACAAGGCACAGTTTGACAAGGTCTTCGATGACGGCGTGACGATCGACAACGTTGGCAAGGCACTTGCAACGTTTGAACGTGCCATCGTGACGGGGCCGGCTCCTTACGATTACTACGCCCCGTTGTCGGCGTTTGAAAAGACGTTTGCGGAGGACCTGGAATACCTCGACGAAGAACCCGAATTGGCCGAGCAATACGCGAAGCTCCAGGCAGAGGCCGCCAAGAATCCGATGACCGAATCATCGATTCGCGGCATGGAACTGACGTTCGGCAAAGCCAACTGCACCGCTTGTCACGCGGGTGCCAACTTCACCGATGAACAGTTCCACAACTTGGGTGTGGGCATGGAAACGGAAAAACCTGACCTGGGCCGATTTGAAATCACCAAGGACGACAAAGATCGTGGTGCGTTCAAAACCCCCACGATGCGAAACGTCGCCGACTCCGGTCCCTACATGCACGACGGCAGCCAAGAGACACTGGAAGAAGTCATTGAGTGGTACAACAAGGGTGGCCACGCCAACCCGTACCTCAGCGACAAGATGAAGCCGCTGAACCTGACCGAGCAAGAGAAAGCGGACTTGGTCGAGTTCATGCGTCAGGGTCTGCAGAGCGATTTCCCTGTCATCGAGCCGGGACGCTTGCCAGCCGACGGCTGATCCGCGAGCCAACAACCTGTCGCTCGGTGGTCTCCACCGAGAAAGAGGTCGTGCAGTTTCGAATTCTTGTTCCCAGGCTCTGCCTGGGAACACACTGTCTTGGAGGCTCCGCCTCCCGATTCTGTCTCAGCAGGCGGGGCCTTCTCAACAGGCGGGGTCTGCAGTGCATTGCGTTCCCAGGCCGAGCCTGGGAACGAGAAAAAGCCTCATTCGCTTCGCTCCACCTTCCCGGAGGGAGGATGATGGTCAATGCCTGGCAACACGAGACTTGAATGCCGCAGGGCCTCGCAACAGGGCGGGGGCCGCCGTGCGACACCGCAGTCCGCCGCGTTTTGTTCGAAGGTCTCGGGCGAGACCTGGACGAGGTCGACTCTCGCGGCACCACCTTGGATTGGCGGAGCGATCCAGGACTCTTACAGGATGTCTTCGGCGGCCTTGTTTCGCCGGCGAGCGACTCCGGTCTCCACCGCGGCTTTCGCGACCGCCTGGGCGACCACCTTTGCCACCCGGCGATCAAACACGCTGGGGATCACGTAATCGTCCAACAGATCGGACTCAGGAATGGTTGCCGCGATGGCTTCCGCGGCAGCCAATTTCATCTCGTTGTTGATCGTTGTCGCGCGAACGTCCAGCACCCCGCGGAACAACCCGGGGAAGCACAGCACGTTGTTGATCTGGTTGGGGAAATCACTGCGCCCCGTTGCCATGATCCGAACGTGTGGGGCCGCGTTGGCAGGCAAAATTTCAGGATCAGGGTTGGCGAGAGCGAACACGATCGGGTCCTTGCCCATGTTGGCCACGTCTTCGGTTTGCAGAACGTTCGGCGCCGAAACGCCAACGAACACATCGGCTCCCAAAATCACTTCAGAAAGCTTGCCGGATGCACCGCGAGGGTTGGTGTTGTCCGCGATCCATTGCTTGGAATCATCGGGCTGGCTGGGTTCGCCGGCGTGGATCGCTCCTTCGCGATCGCAGACGACGATGTCTTTCGCTCCAGAGATCAGCAGCAACTTGACAATCGCGGTTCCGGCCGCACCAGCGCCGTTGACCACGATCCGGACATCCGCAAGTGTTTTCCCGACGCGAAGCAAGCTGTTTTTCAATCCCGCCAACACCACGATCGCCGTGCCGTGTTGATCGTCGTGGAAGACCGGGATTTCCAGTTCTTTGTCCAATCGTTGCTCGATCTCAATGCACCGTGGCGCGGAGATGTCTTCCAAGTTGATGCCGCCAAAGGTCGGTGCCAATTGTCGAACCGTCTCGATGATGGCTTCGGTGTCCTGGGTGTCCAAGCAAATTGGAAACGCGTCGACGTTCGCGAACTCTTTGAACAGCATCGCTTTGCCTTCCATGACTGGCATGGCAGCGCGGGGGCCGATGTTGCCCAGTCCCAGCACCGCCGAGCCGTCGCTGACGACCGCCACGGTGTTGTGGCGAATGGTCAGTGCGAAGGACGAATCGGGATCTTCCGCGATCGCGTTGCAAACCCGAGCGACGCCGGGCGTGTAAGCCATCGACAAATCGTCCCGAGTCTTGATTGGCATCTTGGGCAAGACTTCGATTTTTCCGCCGAGGTGCATCAGGAACACTCGGTCGGAGGTGTGCACGACCTCGACCTCTTCCACTGTTCGCAGGTGCTCGACAATTCGTTTGCCGTGATCGACGTCGCGAGCGTTGACCGTGAAGTCACGCGAGATTTTTCCGCCGCGAATATTGACGATGTCGACCGCCCCAATGGCTCCATCCGCTTCGCCGATTGCCGTGGTGATCTTGCCCATCGCGCCAGGCGAATCGGAATAACGCAAACGGATCGTGATGGCGTAAGACGGGCTGTGTTGGTTCATCGTGGCGAGTCACCCTTCAATGGCTGGGGCGTCGGTGGTCAGAATTAGGAGAGCCGACCTTGTACCACGTCACCGCAATCACGTCATTGCCAGAGAATTGCACCCGAGCAATGACACACTGAAAAATCGCCGGGTTTGGGCCGAGGGCGAAGACGCCACCCGGCCGGCAACCCAGGCATCCGAGGCTCGCCTTGGCACTCAAGTCTCGTAGCTGATCTTGCCGTGCCGCTGTGAGCGACTGATTTTGTCCATGCTATAGAGTCCTGCCAACACAAACTCCACACACGAGGCTCGCATCGCTTCGTTTTCACTGGCGTTGACCTCAAACGCTCGGTCCCAGGCCGGCGGGACATGCTGCAAACGCTCCGCGTACTCGCTGCTGGGCAGCATCGTTCCCACCTCCACGCGCACGCCGCCGCGGAAGATCTCTGCGATTTCTGCCAGCCCGTGTTCCTCGATGTACTCGGCGAAAACGGTGTGAATTGCTTCCGCAATCACCGAATCGATCACTTGCTTTTCAGACATTTGATGCGTGCCCATCAAATCCAATTCCAGCTTGCCGAGGCTGCTCGCGTAGAGATGCCCGAGGTCACTGATTCGAGGCACCGCGGGGTTCTCGCCGTGCACAATCCCGCGTTGGCGAGCCGAGGCCACGATCGTCCGAAAGTTCGCCAATGAGAACCGCGCCGAAACACCCGAGGCTTGGTCGATGTACTTGCTCTGCCGGGCCTGGTGGGTGATTTCTTCGATGATCTGGTACATGAACAGCGGCACATGCACCGGGTAATCTCCACCCAAATCGTCGCCGACTTCCTGCTGCAGGATCTCGATCCCCTGCGTCCGCTCGCTGGGGTAATGGGTCTGGACGATGGTCCCGATGCGGTCCTTGAGTTGCGGGATGACTTTCCCCGATCGGTTATAAGTCGAGGGGTTGGCCGAGAACAAAATCATCACGTCCAAGTCAAACCGGATCGGGTAACCGCGGATTTGCACATCGCGTTCTTCGAGGATGTTGAACAGGCCGACCTGGACCAAATCATCCAGTTCGGGCAGCTCGTTCATCGCGAAAATTCCGCGGTGCATCCGTGGGATCAAACCAAACGACAGGGCTTCTTCGGCACTCATGCTGACGCCACCGGTTAACTTGGCCGGATCAATTTCGCCGATGATGTCGGCGAATTTCGTGCCCGGGGACAAGCGTTCCGCGTAACGTTCCTTGCGGTGCCACCATCCGATCGGGATGTCCTCGGGGGAGCGATCGGCGACCAGACGCTTGCCCAGCGAAGTGATCGGGTTCAGCGGATCCTCATGAATCGGCAAATCGGGGTGATCGATGTAGGGAACCCAGGGATCTAGGAATTGCACCAACTGCCGCATGATCCGGCTTTTGGCTTGCCCCTTTTCGCCCATGAACAACATGTCGTGACCGGCCAGCAGCGCCAGGCTGATTTCTGGGATGACCGTGTCTTCGTATCCGATGATTCCTGGAAACAGCTCCTCTCGCTGAGCCAACATTCGAGAGAAATTGTCTCGAATCTCGTGCTTGACCGTTTTGGAAGACCATCCGCTGTCGATCAATTGCTTCAAATCGCGGGCTTCGGGGGCATCCATCGTGATTTTCTCGGGACTTGGCACAGGGCTGGTCACGTGTGGGCTCGGGGGAAAAAGGCGTCGGTGCTGGGAAGCAACTTCTGGGGCGTGAATCCTATCTGATTCAATCGTATGCAACCGGGGAGGGCCTTGGTTCGGACATCTCGGAGGAATCAGAGACTCTTTCCGAATTGGTGCAAACCAACCACCCCGTGACCCGAATGGAGCAAAAGGCCATTGAAAGCGGGACTTTTGGGTCCAGGACGCGTTGACGAAACCCACGTCCGATGCTTATCTTTCGCGGTTTGAAATTCGTCCACACCACCCATTCCAAGATCGCCCGTTCGCGGGCTTGTCTGCCATGGCCGTCCCAAAACGCAAGCACTCCAACAGCCGTACCGGCAAACGCCGCGCCCACGATCACTTGAAAAAACGTCAAGTGACCTACTGCCCGCAGTGCAGCACCGCAGTGCCGACGCACGTCGTTTGTCCGAAATGTGGTTATTACCAAGGTCGCACAGTCGTTGAATCGACTGACCAGTAATTCCAGCCACCAATTGAACTGAGTACGACCTGCTGTGAGTCTCGACGCAACAAAACCAGCGATCCTGTTTCCCGGCCAAGGTGCTCAGACGCCCGGCATGGGGACATGGTTGTGCGCGGAATATCCCCTCGCCAACGAACTGTTTGAAGAAGCAGGCGATGTGCTGGGATACGACCTGAAATCCCTGTGTGCGGACGGTCCAGCTGAAAAGCTGAACGAAACCGTTCACAGCCAACCGGCACTGTTTGTCGTGGGGGTCGCTGCTGCACGTGTGCATGACGAGTTGAACCCCGAGCTGGCAAAAAAAATCGTTGCCGCCGCGGGACTCAGCCTGGGTGAATACACCGCCGTTTGCTACGCCGGAGGCCTGTCCTTCGCCGATGGCCTGAAGCTGGTTCAGAAACGCGGCGAAGCCATGCAGGCTTGTGCTGACGCGACCGATTCAGGCATGGCCAGCGTGCTGGGGCTGGATCTCGAAAAGCTGACCGCGGTTTGCGAAGAGTGCCGCAGCGGGGACGAGATTCTGCAACCTGCCAACCTGCTGTGCCCCGGCAACATTGCGGTGTCGGGCCATCGATCCGCTTTGGAACGCCTGGGACCTGCCGCCACTGCTGCGGGTGCGATGAAGGTCGTGCCACTCAGTGTTGCGGGTGCTTTTCACACGCCCATCATGGATGGCGCAGTGGAATTGCTCACGCAGGCTCTTGCAGAGGTCGAGTTGTCGGACACGCGAATTCCGGTGTACAGCAACGTCGACGCGAAACCACACACCTCCGCCGAGGAAATTCGCCAGCTGCTGGCACGTCAGGTCGTCAATCCCGTCCGTTGGGACGATTCCATCAACGCGATGCTTGGTGACGGCGTGGATGGTTTTCTGGAAGCGGGGACTGGCCGTGTGCTGCGAGGCACGATCAAACGCATCGCTCGCAAAACGCCAACGGATGGCTTCGGCGACCAACCCTGAGCCGGTGAATTCCGATCCGACGGCCTTGGAAGGCCATCGGGCAACCGTTTGTGAACGCCACCGACGAAGACAACGCCCCTGACATCGCGGGGCAGTCCGTTCTTACAACCATGCTCCCCAACCTCCCAACCCCACAGACCTGCCCCCATGGATCTCTCCCTGTCGGTTGATTTGAAAGATCAAGTCGCCATTGTCACCGGTGCCAGCCAAGGTCTCGGCCGAGCTGTCGCTGTCGCACTGGGGCAAAACGGAGCCCACGTGGTTTGCGTCGCTCGCAACGCAGAGAAGCTGGCCGCTACCGTCGCGGAAATCGAAGCCGCTGGGGGAACGGGCGAAGCCCTGCCCTGCGACGTCACCGATCGCAAAGCCGCCGCCGAAGCCATCGAAGGCACCCACAAAAAACACGGTCGTCTGGACATCTTGGTCAACAACGCCGGGATCACGCGTGACAAGCTGATGCGGGGCATGTCCGACGAAGAGTGGGATTCTGTCATCGCCACGAACTTGACCAGCTGCTTCGTGTGCTGTCGCGCGGCCGCGGGAGTGATGCGGCGCAGCAAGTATGGTCGAATCATCAACATGGCCAGCATCTCAGGCCTGATCGGCAACCCAGGTCAAGCCAATTACTCGGCCAGCAAGGCGGGGATGATTGGGATGACGCGGACGATGAGCAAGGAGCTCGTCTCACGTGGCGTCACGGTCAACGCCGTCGCTCCTGGGTTCATTGCCAGTGAAATGACCGCTGAACTGGGCGACGTCATCCTGGAAGAAGTTAAAAAACGAATCCCCGCCAAGCGGGTTGGTCAGCCGGAGGATGTCGCTGCGGCGGTGTTGTTCTTGGCCAGCCGTGATGCCAGCTACATTTCTGGGCAAACCATTGTCGTTGACGGTGGAATGGTCGGCTAACGGCATATTGACGCGTTTTAGCTGCGTCACCTATGTTCTGCCCCGAGCGGCTATGGAGTGCCGTCTCGGTTGTGCCCTGCCCCACAGATTTGCACTTTCCCTTTTCGAATCTAACTGACATTTAAATCGGAGTTACGCCCATGGCGTCTATCGAAGAACGCGTGGTCGACATTGTTTCTGAACAGCTCGGCGTTGACAAAGACAAAATCACCCGCGAAACATCGTTCGTCAACGACCTCGGTGCCGACTCGCTCGACACTGTTGAGTTGGTGATGGAGCTCGAAGAAGAGTTCGACATCAGCATTCCTGATGACTCCGCCGAAAAGATCCAAAAGGTCGGCGAAGCGATTGATTTCATCGAAAAGGAAAAAGGCGAAGACGCCTAGTTCCCGATCTGATTGCATCCATGGCGAATCACTCGCCGTGGGATGCAATGCTCAACCACGGAACGCCTCGCGGGATCTTCCAAGCAAGATCCGTGAGGGGCTCCGATCCAAGACGGCGAAGCCAGACGCGGTCGTTGTCCCTGGTGTGAATCGCGATCTGAGTGTTCCAGCCATGCTTGCTTGACTCATCCGAATCCTGCGGCGGGTGCTTCGTTCACTTGATTTCTGCACACCGGATGACTTGACGCACATCTGGGCTCGGCGTCGCCCCGGCAATCTTTCGCCAATCGCAATCATCCGCATTACAGACCGCATCGTCGCCATTTTGCCCTGTCATTTCGCTACATTGACAAGGTTTCATTGGCGTTTTTTGCTAGGGTGCCAGTCACGCTCCCTGCGGTTCCTTCTCCCAACATTGCATGACGTTCATTCGTCACCACGCTCATGACGGACGCCTCCACAACGCCATCTTACGACCCTTCCAAATCACGACGTGTTGTGATCACCGGATTGGGAACCGTCACGCCATTGGGATCCGATGTCGCCACCCTTTGGTCGGCGTTGTTGGCTGGTAAGTCCGGGATCCACGAGCTGTCCATCATGGACACCTCCAAGTACAAGGTTCACTTTGGCGGTGACATCCCTGACTTCAATGTCGCGGATCACGTGGAAGCCAAAGAAGCCAAGCGACTGGACCGTTTCACTCAGTTCGCTGTTCATGCCGGGGCGCAAGCCGTCCTGGACTCGGGCATCGATTGGGACAAAACCGATCGCAAACGCTGCGGCGTGATCTTGGGTTCGGGAATCGGCGGGCTCAACGAAATTGAAGAGCAGATTGAGCGGATGCTCAACAAAGGCCCCGATCGAGTCAGCCCGTTCACCGTCCCGAAGATGATGGTCAACGCTGCCGGCGGAAACATCTCCATCCGATACGGGCTCAAGGGTCCGAACTACGCGGTGGCGACCGCTTGTGCCAGTGCCACCAACGCGATGGGCGATGCCCTTCGCAGCATTCGCGGTGGCGAAACCGATGTCGTGATCACCGGCGGAACCGAAGCGGCGATCACTCGCATGGGATTGGCTGCGTTCCAAAACATGAAGGCCCTGTCGACGCGGAATGACGACCCACAACGAGCCAGTCGCCCGTTCGATTCCGACCGCGATGGATTTGTGTTGGCTGAAGGCGCCGGTCTGCTTGTGTTTGAAGAACTTGAGCACGCTCAAGCTCGAGGCGCGAAGATTTACGCAGAAGTTTTGGGCTATGGCACCACCAGCGATGCCGGCCACATCACCGCTCCCGACCCAGAAGGATTGGGAGCTGCCGCCGCGATGCGCGCTGCAATTCAGGACAGTGGCCGCGCGGCCCACGAAATCGATTACATTAATGCTCACGGGACAAGCACACCCTTGGGTGACAAAGCTGAAACTCGCGCGATCCATACCGTTTTGGGTGACCACGCCCCCAACGTTGCCATCAGCAGCACCAAGAGCGCCCTCGGGCACTCCTTGGGTGCTAGCGGCGGGATCGAAGCAGTCATCCTTTGTCAAACCATTCAGAACAATGTGATTGCCCCCACCATTAATCTCGACACGCCAGATCCAAGTTGCGACCTCGACTACGTCCCCAATCAACCTCGGGAACAAAAAGTTGACCTCGCAATGAGCAACAGCTTCGGATTTGGCGGTCATAACGCGTGCGTTCTCTTTGGACGATTCTCCCATGACGGCTCTTGATAATCTGAACTCCGACTTGTTCGATCCCAATGCATCACCCCAGGAGGACGCTGGTCCCGAACCAGTCGTTTACTTGGTCGACGATCAACAAGCCGAATTGGACCTGTTGCAACGCTGGTGTTCTCAAGAAGGCTTGAAGACTGAAACTTTCAATCAGGCCGAAGATCTTCTCAAAGTCTTGCATGCCGAATCCCACGGCTGTGTCGTTGCCGACCTGCGGATGCCGCGACTGAGCGGCTTGGAACTGCAAGCCGAAATGTCTCGCCGGGAACTGACCGTTCCTGTGATCTTGGTGACCGGGCACGGCGATGCGGAAAACTGCCGAGCGGCATTCCAGCAAGGCGTTTTCGACTTCATCGAAAAGGGATTCCGGCACGAAGAGATCCTGCATGCGATCAACAGCGCCATTCGCAAACACCGTCGCGATCGCTTTCGGCATCAAGTTCGCAAGGAAGCTCTCGACCTGCTGCGGAAAATCTCGCCTCGCGAAACCGAAGTCATGCTGCTGCTGGCCGGTGGGTCGCCACTCAAAGGCATCGCTCAGGAACTCAGCATCAGCGTCCAAACGGCGTCGAAACACCGTGGCAGCATTTTCACCAAGCTGAACATCGACAACGAAGTTGACCTCTACAAGATGCTGTTGGCAGCCGAAGTCAACTTGGATGCAGGGCCTGCCGCATTGGTCCCGCCTGCTCCCTGATTGAATGTCCCCTTCATCACGCGGTTCATTCTGTGGACCGCATGGATGAACCGCAGCGGAACCAAATCAGCCAGTTCATTCAGCTGGCAAATCCAGCGTGCGGTCCGCGGGGAATATTCGCAGTGTCCCCCGGACTCCAGGTCGCGCCTTGCGATCTGGATTTCGCAAGCTTGCCCACATCCGAACTTGTGAGTTCACCGGGTGAAGTTCCAATGACACAAACGTCACTTCACCACGCAGCACGGTGATGTTTTCTTGACCGTTGATGGATTCGGTCCACTCGAATTCAACCGCTCGGCCGTTCAGTTCGGCTCCGTGCTGGCGTCCGTCGACGAACCCGCTGACACGAATCGGATCCAATGAGATCAAACGCAGCAGTGGTTGGCCGGCATCCACCCACTCGCCGGGAGAGACCGTCACTTCCGCCACGCTTCCAGAGAGCGGTGACTCCAGGCGATGCTCCGCCACCCGAAGTTCCGCCATTCTGACGAGCGACTGTTTTTCGTTCGCGTTGGCTTCTGCGATTTCCGATTCTTTGTGAGCCTGTTCGATCGACAGCCCCGCCTGGTCGATCACCAACTGCAAGCGATCAATCTCAGTCGCGGTGACGCTGTTTTGAAAACGCCGATTCGCGTCCAGGCTCTGTTCGAGCTCTCGCATTCGGACTTCACGGGTGCGTTCGGCATAGCGTTGGTCAACGTCACTGGTGGATTGCAGCGCAGCCGCTTGAGAGGCTGCTTGTGCCGCTTCCAGTTCCGCTTTCGCGCGGCGATCGTCCAACTGAACCAGCAGTTCGCCTTTGGAAACCTGCTGGCCTTCGACCACGCTCAAGGACCGGACTCGCCCTGCAACCGGTGCGGCGAGCGGGAGGTCAGTGACCAAAGTCGCTTGGGCCGCTTCGATCACGATGGCTTGGTTGCCCGATTCATCGGCCTGTAGCGACGAAGAAATGCACAGCGTCGCTGCAACCCAAGCGGCCGCGACCGGCAGATGGGCGTAGACAGCCTTGGCGAAATGCCCAAGCGGATTCACGATTGTTGACTGGGTGCCAGAAGCAAACATCAGGCATCACTCCGACGGGTTGTTTTGAGTGGATCAAACCAACCGACCAGTCTAATTCGAACATTCCGCTCCGTCGGCCGTTCTCGCCCGGTGGCAGGCCACGACTGAGACCTTCGTCCGGGTTGGCCGCATCTCACCAAACCGCCCCTCCGGCAGCCAATCTTGGTTGGGATTTGTTACGATGCGGGCCTTCGCCGATGCATTCTGGTGCGATCGATGAAGGCTGAAAACGTCCTGCTTCTCTTGAAAACTGACCCCGGAAACCCTCGTGCAACAAGTCAAACTCTTCAAAGGTGTGGATTCCGAGCTGCCCGAACTCGAACGGCAAATCAATCGCTGGATTCGCAAGAGCGGCGCTCGTGTTCTTTCGATCAATGGCAATCTGGCACCCGCACCCTCAGCCGGCAACGGGCCGATGAATTCGTTCGCTGCTGGCGACGTGTTGATCATTGTGCATGTCGAGATCGACACGCCTCAGGGCTGATCAGGGTTCCAAACCGAAGTCGCGAATCGTGGTCAGCGTTTTCAGCTCCAGGCCTTTCTTGGCGAAGGCCTCGGCACCTCCGGCCAAGCGATCGATGATCGCGAGCACGTACTGGACTTCCAGTCCGAATGCTTCGACCGCTTCGACGGCCTTCAACGCACTGCCGCCGCTGGTGATCACGTCTTCCACGATCACGACTTTTTGGCCGGGAGCGACGGGGCCTTCAACTTGCTGCCCCATTCCGTGGCCTTTGGCTTCCTTGCGGACCATGAACCCTTTGAGGTCGATGTCGTCACCACCAGCCAGCGTCACGATCGACGCGGTGATTGGGTCGGCACCGATCGCCATGCCACCGACCGCGGCGGGCATCACGCCGGATTCCTTCGCGTTCTCGAGCACCACGTCCAGCATCGCTCGTCCGATCAAGCCCGCGCCCTTGGGGTGCAGTGTGATGCGGCGGCAGTCCAGGTAATAGTTCGCCTTCTTGCCGCTTGCCAGCGTGAACTCCCCACGCTGCAAAGCTTCGGTTTCCATCAAGGCGATCAGAGGGGCAAGGTCACGATTGGCCGAGTCAGACGACATCCAAGTATTCTCCAGCGGGAAATTGAGCGGTTCAATCGGAACGAATACCACAATCGCTGCGATTCAGACACCCGCCGCAATCGATCCCAGAGGCTCAACCAGCCGATGGATCGAATTGCGAAGCCAACCGGGGCCTTGCGTGTCGCCAGCACCAGCTAGAATACCCACTCCACTCAACCCGCACATTCTCTCGACAGCGTGCCCCATGCCTTCCTCTGTCCTTCCCGTTTCAGTTCGTTTTGTGTTGGCGATCGCCTTGACGGGTGCCTCGGTTTGCCTGAGCGCAGCAGGTGTCGTCGCGAATGAAGCCGCCCAGTGGTTGCAGTTGATTGATCAATCCAAGTCGGGTTTGGACGCGGGGAAGTTGCCGTCCGTGGAAGCCACGGAAGCCGATGTGGTGGAGTCGATGCAGGCCGCCGGTGCATTTTTCCAGCGAGTGACGGATCAGGCCAATCACGAGGCCTGGATGCGTTTCCTCGATTTCGAACCGCTGAGATCCGCGATTGAAAACAACGAATCGATCGCGAAACGAGGCAACGCCGCCACTGAACTGTCCCAACGTTTGAGCGGCCCCGAAGAAGGGCTGGAACTTTCGCGTCTGGTCGCATTGCGATCTTCACTGGATCGATACCTCGCCGCGCTTCGTTATGGTGATCCCGAACGTGGCCTCGCGCTCTCCGAACGACAGCTCGAAACACTCGCCAAGCTTTTGGCCGCTGATGAAGAAGCCGGTTCAACGCCTCGTTCACTGACGGACCTTTCGGGCGAAGAAGTTGCCCAAATCGAATCGATCATCGAGTCGCTGGCATCAGCCAATCAAGCCGACGAATTGGTTTCCCGAATCACAGGTCGCTACTCGTCGCCCAACCTGCGTGCCTATGTCGACGGTGGCGTGATCAGCGACGCGATCACCCGTCCGGTCAACAATCCCGAACGAGTCAACGATTGCTTGCTCGGCACCCGCATCATCGGCGACGCCCGAGTTGTCGGAAACGTCACCGGTTCGTTGCTGCCATCCGAAGGCAATGTCCGCTTGTTGGTTCGTCTCGACGGTCAATTTTCGACATCGACGAAAGGCTACAACGGCCCTGTGACACTCCGGTCGTCAGGCTTTGGTCAGGTCTACGCGGCTCGGCAATTGATCATCACGGAAAAACGAATTTTCGCAGGTGAACCAATCGCAACGGCCAGCCTTTCGACGCAGATCAACCAAATCAATCACCCGCTCAAGCTGGTCCGCAAAATTGCGTCCAAGAAAGCGGCTGAGATGAAACCGCAAGCCGAAGCGATCTCTCGCCGAAAACTGCAAGACCGAGTGCTGGAAGGTTTTCGCCTGCAAACCGACGAAGCGTCGACTCGCACGTTCCCCGACCTCGACGCGAAGATGAGCCCTTGGCTGCGTCGTCTGGATTTGCCTTCGCCTGTTCGCACGATTGGATCCACCACGGATTCCGTGCACGTTCGAGCGACCATGCGGCGACCGTATGGATTGTCGGCACCCAGCGAAGGCCCCTCGTTGTCGACGGTCCGAACCGCGGCCTCATCGGGAACTTACCCGGGTGGCTACAGTGCCGCGATTCAGGTTCACGAGAGCATCCTCAACAACACGGTGATGAAGTTGCTGGCCGGAGAAACCTTCACACCTGAAAAACTGCGTGACCTCACCAGTTCGTTTGGGATCCCATCGGACAAGAGCGACACCCCTGACGAAGCCTCAGCCGCTGAGGGAGAGCAACCCGAAAGCTTTGAAGTCGACTTCTCCGGTTTCCGTCCGGTCTATTTCGAAGCTCGCGATCAAACGCTTCGCATCGGCTTGCGAGGCGACCGCTTCGCCCAAGGGGACCGAGAACTGGATCGTCGCTTGGAAGTCTCCGCCGTCTACCATCCCGCGATCACGGAAGACGGCCGGATGATGTTGATTCGCGACGAAGAGATTGATCTGAAGTTTCCGGGGGGCCGTCGTTTGACGCTGTCACAGACGGCCATCAAAGCGAACATCGAAGAAGGCTTTGACAAACTTTTCCCGATGACGCTGCTGCATCGCGAATGGAAGCTTCCCTCGACGCTGAAGCTTCCCACGCTCGCAGGACGCTCGGCGAGAGTCATTGGCATTGATGCTCGCGACGGTTGGCTCACGATCGTCGTCCGCTAACCGGCGGTTGATTGAATACGCCTCGCAGATTGGGCGATCAGCCATTGGGCGATCGCTCACGGTTGCCGGAGACGAACCGGACACGATCGCGTTCCGGCTGACGAAATCAGCAGGCAGCTAGTTCCAATCGTACGATGGCACTGTCCAGCCCAGAACAGTCGGAATGAGAATTGCGTAAGCTGCAGGGAAGCCTCCTTCCCAAGCCAAAACAATGAATCCCACCGAAATCCAAGCCATCGATCCCGTTTGCGGCATGTCGGTGGCCCCGTCGACTTCACTCTCCAGCCAACATGACGGGCGGACGTTCTACTTCTGCAGCGCTGGCTGCCAGAAAAAATTCGAGGCGGATCCAGAAGCGGTGTTGCGGGCCCGCAAGCAAAAAGAGGCTGCCTCGGCCGGTTCCGAACCCTCGTGCTGTAGCACCAAACCGACTTGCTGTGGCGGCTCGCACAGTAAGTCTCAAACCAGCGACCAACCCGCCAACCCCGACGCCGTCTACACCTGCCCGATGCACCTGGAGATCGAACAGATCGGCCCAGGTGATTGCCCGATCTGCGGCATGGACCTCGAACCAAAATTCGTGGATCCCTCGTCCACCGCGGACGAAGCCCAGTACAAAGACATGCAGCGTCGGTTTTGGATCGGCGTTGCCTTGTCGGTTCCATTGTTGATCCTTTCGATGGGGCCGATGATCGGTCTTCCGATCGATCGCTGGATTTCCCCTCGTATCGACGGCTGGTTGCAATTCGCTCTCGCGACGCCCGTTGTGTTCTGGTGTGGATGGCCCCTGCTGGTTCGGGGGGCCAAATCGTTCCGATCGTGGAACCTCAACATGTTCTCCTTGATCGCGTTGGGATCACTGGCCGCGTTTGGGTTCAGCTTGCTGGCCGTCTTGGTCCCGGATTGGATCCCCGCTGCGTTCTACGACGCTGACAGGCCACCGTTGTACTTCGAAGCCGCGGCCGTGATCATCACGCTGGTGTTGCTCGGGCAAGTCCTCGAACTACGAGCCCGTCAGCAAACCGGTGGAGCCATCCGAGAACTGATGCAGCTCACCCCCGACATCGCCCATCGAATCGAAGGAGACAGCGAAAGCGACGTCTCCCTCGATGAGATTCAATCGGGCGACCGCCTGCGAATTCGCCCAGGTGAAAAGGTCCCCGTCGACGGCGAAGTCATCAGCGGCACGTCCCGTGTTGACGAATCAATGCTGACGGGCGAACCGGTCCCCGTTGAAAAGACCGAAGGCGACGCGTTGACGGGTGGGACCCTCAATCAATCTGGGGCGCTGGTGATGACTGCGACGCAAGTTGGCAGCGACACGGTTCTGCACCGGATTGTGCAAATGGTCGCCGATGCACAGCGCAGCCAAGCCCCGATCCAGAAACTCGTCGATCAAGTCGCCCAGTACTTTGTGCCGGCGGTCATCCTCAGTTCCATCCTCGCGTTCATCGCCTGGTCAATCCTTGGCCCTGAGCCATCGCTGGCCTACGCGTTCGTGTCCGCGATCGCTGTCCTGATCATCGCGTGCCCGTGTGCACTCGGGTTGGCGACGCCCATGTCCGTCATGGTGGGCGTGGGGCGTGGTGCCAAAGAAGGTGTCTTGATTCGAGACGCTGAAATCCTGGAGATCATGGAAAAGGTCGACACCATCGTCGTCGATAAAACAGGAACGCTGACCAAGGGGAGTCCCGCGGTCACCGCAATCGAACCGCAGGGTGACTGGAGCGAATCGGATGTCTTGTCCATTGCCGCGGCGGTGGAGCAATCGAGCGAACATCCCCTTGGCCGCGCGATCGTTGAGCACGCGGAATCCTCGGGTTTCGAAAAGCGTGTTGCCAGGGACTTTCAAAGCACAACCGGAAAAGGTGTCGTCGCACATGTCGATGGCAAACACGTTGCGATTGGCAACCCCAATTGGTTGGCCGATTTGAATGTGACGGGATTGGATCGCGTCCGCGGGCAAGCGGAGACGCATCAAGCGGACGCGGCCACGGTGGTTTACATCGCCATCGATCGTACGCTCGCCGCGATCATTGCCATCCAAGATCCGATCAAGGGCAGCACGCCGGGGGCCATCAAGGCGTTGCACTCGCTGGGACTGCAAGTCGTGATGCTGACCGGCGACGCTCAATCCACCGCTGAAGCGGTGGCCAAACAACTGGGCATCGATGACTTCCGAGCCAACGTGTCACCGGAAGCCAAGCACGACTTTGTTCAGCAACTCAAACAAGAGGGCAAAACGGTCGCGATGTGCGGCGACGGAATCAACGACGCACCGGCCTTGGCGGCATCCAATGTCGGGATCGCCATGGGCACCGGAACCAGCGTCGCGATGGAGTCCGCTGGGGTGACGTTGGTTGGCGGCGACTTGCGAGGCGTCGTGGCAGCGAAACAGCTCAGCCAAAAGACGATGCGAAACATTCGCCAAAACCTCTTCTTCGCGTTTGCTTACAACGCACTGGGCATCCCGATCGCAGCCGGTCTGCTGTACCCCTTCTTCGGGATTTTGCTCAGCCCCATGCTCGCCGCCGCGGCGATGAGTTTCAGCAGCGTCTCCGTGATCGGCAACGCTCTGCGTTTGCGAACGATCCAGCTCGACGTGTCGAATTAGATCGATGATGAGCCTTGGGCACACGTTCGGAATGAGGAGTGCGACACCGGGCGGCTCGCGCCACTCCGCGAGAAGGACTTTGCCGAAGCCTCGGCCGACATTGTTAGCGGCAGGGCGCGAGCCCTCCGGTTCCACACTGTTCAGCCCCATGCTTGCGGCCGCGGCCATGAGCTTCAGCAGCGTCTCCGCGATCGGCAACGCTCTGCGTTTGCGACCGATCCAGCTAGACGTGTCGAACCGAGTCTGAGACTGGCGTTGGAATCGGTTCGAAAGTAGGCAGGTCGTGGTACCGGGCGGCTTGCGCCGCTCCGCTAGAAAGACTTTGCCGACGGCTGGGCTGGCTTTGTTAGCGGCAGGGCGCGAGCCCTCCGGCCCAACACGCAACGACCAAGCCGACGTCGGACTCGCATCGCTGAATCACGACGAGTTCGCACTCGAACCGCCCGCGTCTTAGGCTACCGCCCGTTGGCTGATCGTTCGAACTGCGAAACGTTTTCAATCAACAGCCTGATAGGCTTCCAGCCTTTGGTCGCATGGGATGATTCGCAGGATCCAATTCCTATGCCACCAACCAAACCTTTGGCTTGAAAGTCGGATCGGATTTTCCGCCGCCTTTATCAGACAACAAGGCCGCGCAAACCGGACTCCATTCGTCTGCCCTTTCCGAGGCGTTGCATTTCGCACCCGTGCTTCAACAATGGGAGGAGGCGGAACGCATTTCAATCGCAATCTTCTAGTCGAGGCATCAAATGAACAAGCTTGGTCGCGTCCTGGTTCTGAGTGGACTGTTTGTTTTCCTGCAGTTGGTTCCAGCCATCGCTGCCGACGAAAAACAAGCGGAAACCAAACCCATCGAGGCCGGTGGAGTCCGTCTTCCATGGCATACAACGGACGTGAGATGGCGAGGTTCACGGACCATCGATGACGTCGAAACCATCGGCGTGACCTTCACCGTCGATCGTGACGTGCCTGACACGGTCAACCTGTACATCTCCCCAATGGGTGGCCAGTACCTCAACAAAATTGTCTTTTACGGTGGCATCCAGTCGAACGTGAATGGCTGGCCCTCGCCGACAGAAGAACGTCGCGTCCATCCCGGCCCCGGAGCAATTTTTTCGCGGTGGGGCGGTGAGCCCGTCAGCATCGATGCAGCCCGTCCCGAAGAAGGTGGGTTGTGCGAGAGCGCGGGTTACGAAGGAGAATTCGTGAGCGTCCGGAAACCCTATCGCTGGAAAGCGGGCACCTACACCTGGGAAGTTAGAAAGGAGTCCACCGAGGAAATCGACGGCGAGCCTCACACCTGGTTCGCTTGTTATTTAACCGACCATGACCGCGAAGATGAAATTCGTGTGGGAGCGTTGCGGTTTGAAGGCGAGACGTTCTCGTTCAACGGTCACTCGACCTCCTTCGTTGAGATTTACGCCACCACCAAGATCCCTCGTTCGGAAGTCCCTGAAGTATCCGTCGTGTTTCAACCACCGGTGGTCAACGGCGAGCCATTGCCTCCAAGTGCGGTTTCGATCTATCACCCTCGCCAAGGTGATCAAGGCTCACCATCCCCACCCCTCGGTCGCGCCGAAGCGGTGGAGGGCGGCGTGAAGGTCAACCTGTACAACGAAGTTTTGCAGGGCGAAGCAGTTCCCCCGAACCGATACAACCTCGAAGTCCCACTGCGTTCCCAACAGAGCTGACCCAGTCCTCTTTGTCCTGTGGCATCGGCTCGAAAGTTGGAGCGTGGCACCGGGCGGCTTGCGCCACTCCGCTAACAAAGTTCACCGCTGTTTTAGCGGAAGGGCGCGAGCCCTCCGGTCCCTCACGCAATCACCCAACCAACCGCTCGACTCGCGGCACGATTCTGCAACCACTGGCAAACCCTAAGCAGGTACGCAGGTGTCATCGGGTATGTGAGCCGTTGGCGTTAGCCACGGTTTTCACGCGCAACCGGGGCTAACGCCCAAACGGCTCACATGGTTGTGCCCGATCATTCCAGCCGACCTGCTTAGGGGCGTCCCTCGCTCACGCGTCGGGTTGTGATTGGTAGTCTTGGCCGACTCAGACGGGCAAGGGTGCCCATCCTACGGGTACAAACGCGTTTCGGCCTGGAGTCAACGATGCGACCACGCGGACGCCCGAATTAACTGAAGCGGTGAAACTTAATGTTGCCCAATCAGCCAATTCGCTGTCCGACACCTTTCTTCTTCCGTTGCAAACTACCTTGCCACTGGCGACCACAGTGCTGCCTTTTTGTTCTAACGCATTTTCAAGAAAAGATCGTCCAAGCCACTTGTGTGATATTAAACTCTGAGTTAAACATAGGGCAGGACACAGAAATTCTCCAGCAGGCCTCGCGATTACTTTTCGCTCGGCCTTCCTTCGCCGGGCTTGCTCTGCGGGGGCTACTTCGGTGTGGCGTTGCCATGCTGCCTATTGGCCCGTCATATCTGGGACGACCTCCCTCTGATGTGACGTGTCACCGTGATGCGACTGATGTCATTGACTTCAAGTCGTCGGATGATTCCTGAGGTTTGGAACCCGGTACGTTACCGGCGGAAGGACCTCACATTCCTCCACACGGAGAATTGTTATGAGCGGTAAACGCCGTGAAGTTGTGTCCTGCAGGGAACGAAAGTTGAGTGCGATTGTCAGTTTCTGGCACTCGCTCCCCGACCCGAGTGAACTGGCAGGAATGAGTGGGAGGTCGCTTGCGGACCTTCGTCGTGAAGCGTTGGCTTGTTTGAAACGTTCGCCTCCGGACCTCAACGGTGCGCAGGCAGCCACCTTCCAAGCGATCCACGACATGCGAAACGATGAGCAAAGTTAGCGACCTCCCAAAATCATTAGAGAACCAATGCGACGATTAGGAAAAACAGCCCGGAAAGTTCGATCCAAACTTGGGCTTTCGCAAGCCAAGATGGCGAAAGAGCTAGGTATTTCGATCGTTCAGCTCAGCAAGATTGAGAACGATCATGCGATGCCTTCACCAAATTTGATCGAGAAGTACCGCGAAGTTGCGAACGTCGATTTGTACGTGATGGATTGGTGCGAGGATCCCGACATGACGACGTTGCCAATAGCGGTTCGTGAAGCAGCAGCAGAATTGCGGAACGCTTGGTCCCAGGAATTTGATTGAGCTCGATCGGCATGGACGCGAAATTGTTCAGCTTGCACCGTCCCCGGCAGGTCGCAGATCGTCTTGGCCTTGACGAGTCATGGTTGCTTCGTCTCTCGGAGGAACTCCGCACCGCTGAAGGACGGTCAAACTACATTCGCGAGTTTACGCTTTTTGACCCCCGGCCCGGAAAGAAACCAAGAGACATCATCTCGGTTCGCGGCGATCTTCGATTGGCTCAGCGACGTCTTCATCAACGACTCCTGTCGCATTCCATTGAGCCGACCCCCTATAGTCACGGTGGCGTTCGTGGCCGAAGCATTAAGACGAATGCCGGGCAGCATGCACGCAACCGCTTTGTTTACCTGACAGATATCGCAAATTTCTATCCATCTATTCACAGCAGTCGCATCAACGACTTTTTCAAGTCGAATGGGTGCCTTCCTGCAGTCGCTCGATTGCTGACCAGCCTCACGACTCTCGACTACCACCTGGCACTGGGGCTTATTACCAGTCCGATTTTAGCGGAAGCCATCATCCAGCCAGTCGATCGACGAATCGCGGTCGCCTGCGATCGACAGGGGCTCGTCTATAGCCGGTACGTTGACGATATCTGTATATCGTCCAAGCACAGCCTGCACGGATCGGGAATTGACGCAACAGTTAGAACGATCCTTCGCCAATCAGGATTCAAGGTTCGAGTGTCAAAGGATCGCTTCATCCGTGTCGATGAGGGTTGTGCGGTTACGGGAGTTCGTATCCATCGTGGACGACTTTCGGTGACACCAAGTTACATCGGTGAGTTGGAGACGGATCTCAGCAGCGCGCTATCCTTCGCTCGCGGCGGTCATCACACCGGACTCTTCTTCACAAAAGAGCAACTCTGGGGCCGCGTTCAATTCGTCCGGTGGATCAATCCCGGCCGCGCGAAACCACTGATTCGATTGTTCCGCCAAATCCCCTGGCGACGCTACCGTGTGGCGGCAAGCCAGAGCGGATTGATCGCTGCAAAGGCCTTTTTTGCTGAACGAAAAAGCTACGTCCTTTGAAACTGATTGAAGTGTTCGATTTTTCCCACAGTGCTGCCCCAAAAAACTAAACACCCAAATGATTGCTCGCTCAATACTCTGCCTGGCCGTACTGGTCATTGCTTCGCCGGTCTTTGCGAAACCGCAAGAGTCCCAAACGTTCAAGGGGAATTCAGGGGCTTTCTCAACGCCAGGCGAAGCCCTTGACCGTGTCCAGGGGGATCATTCGGACGAGATACCGATCGTGGTCGCACAAGGCGAGATGGACAAATTGATCGACTGCAAGGGCGGTGGTGCATGTCCAATTTCGGCTGCGTTGATCGCTTCGCAGGGAGTGCGGGTGATGGCGGGGTTACCAGTTGATTCGCAGCCGCACCGGACTGCGCTTCGCGTGTTTCAAGACAAACCGGAGTTGCTGCTGGGGCGGATCAGCAACGATCGTATGGTGATCTTGTTAGCTTATCTATGTGAAGATCTGGACGAGACGCCAGTCGTGATCTCGACAGTTTCCGCGCCGAACAGTCCTCATGCGGCGCTGGGGCCGAAATGGTCCGAAACCGATGGACCAGACCTTACGACATCGCCTGGGGAGTTGAAAATTCTCGCTTACACAGTGACGACGGCCGACGGCACGGTTCGTGGGCGTCACTTTGTTCTGCTAAAGACGTACGAGGGCGGGCGGCTGAACTTCATTGACCCCGGCAAACCGCTGAAGAAACGAATGTTCGATTTGGAATATCGCGGTGTGCCGTCGGCTACCAAGCGTCAATTGTTCTTTCAAGTTCCTAACGGTTTGGACAAGTCGAGCCAGACCTACGAGCTGAACACGATCTTTTCGATTCGGTTGCTGGTCAACGATCCGAACGCTACGTCAGACAGCGAATCAAGGGTCGAAACGATGAAGATAAACATCGACAACCTCGCCGAACGTTTGCGGGCGAGCGACGAGTTGACGTCGCCGATTGCGTGGCGGCGCGAAGGCGCGGTGTTCGGGTTGCCCGGCGTTGATCTGCCGGCCAGTGTCGATGGTGGAGGATACTCGGTCGCTGAATCACTCGAATTGTTCCGGCACGCGGGACGCATCAATTTGAATCTTCGTGATGTGGTGGGTGGAGCCCATGGTCGACCGCTGGCACAAGCCTCCACGCAGATCGCAGGCGAGGTGCTGAACAAGCTGGTCACCGGCGAGGCTTACGTTGCTGTCTCGATTACCGAACCGTTGGCTGGGTCGAACCCAAAGGAGATGCAGAGCAAGGCAGTTCGTTACGAAGGCGGTTTTAAACTCACCGGACGCAAATTATGGAATGCTCGCTTGCGACAGGCGACTCACATCGTGCTCTACACGCAGGCGGCCAATGGAAAGGAAGGTGAATTTTCGGCATTCCTGATCCCGATAGATCATCCCGGACTAAAAATTGTCGACCGATACGCACATGGACTGACCGGAAATTCATTCGGCGGTCTCGAATTCGACGACATGTTCGTCAGCCAAGACCATCTGATCGGAAAAGACGGCGAGGGCTGGAAAATCTTCACCAGACACTTTCAGTACTGGCGATTGATGCAGGCCGCTGCGGCGATCGGGTGTGGCGAAGCAGCGCTCGACCAATTGGCTGATCGACTGAAAACACGTAATGCGTTTGGCGGTCCGATCGGCCGATTCAGTCACCTGCAACAACCGCTCGGCGAATACACCACCAAATTGCGAATGGCGTTGGCATTGGCACGAGAAGCAGCGAAGTTGCTTGATGACGGCAACTACAAGGCGGCTACCTCATTGATCGACGGCTTGAAAGCCGAGGGCGTTGAGATCGCATTGTCGGCTTGCGACACCGCCATGCGTGCTCATGGTGCGATGGGTTACAGCCGAGACGTTGACCTTGGTGACCGGGTTCGCGATCTGATGGGATTGCGAATTGCCGATGGGACGACCGATGTGATGCGAATGTCAGTCGTCAAGAATGTCTACGGTTCAGAGCTTTGGATCATGGCGGTCTACGGTATGCCCAGGAACGAGGAAACCGAAACTGAAATCGAAGCAGGGGCTCCTGTCACCTCTGAGGTCAGCAATGATGAGTAAGCCGTCTAGCAGCGTCTGGAACGTACGAGCTGATCGAAGCATCGTCGTTACAGTGCTCCTGGTCGGGATAGTGACCGGCCAAAGGGGACGGGGGTAGTTTCGGGTGTCCAATCAAAGGAAGAATAGGAAGCAGCCTGTTTTGGACGAGGAAGAAAAGAGGGGGCGGGGGTCAAAATCAGACGCATCCTCTCAACAATGACCACCGTCCCATGGATCTCGCTCGGTTCTGAAAGAAGTTGACGCAGAGGCGGGGAGTCGCAGAGACGCAGGGGAGAGCCGTAACGCCTGATATCCCGTCTGGTCCCTCTGCGCCTCACCGCCTCTTGCGACTCTGCGTCGAAATTCGTGTGCGGGACTGAGGACCGATCAAACGGGACGGAGTTCTTTTGACCAAATGCATGCCCAGGAGAACTGGGGTAGCAGATCGCCGGATGGTGCCACCCAACATCCATTGCTCTTTCTCACTTCGGCTCCTCATCGGTTTTTCCTCGATGACCAGCGATTCGGAATCGGACGCTATCGCGTTCCGGCTGGTGGGAGTGGCCACGTTCGGTCTCCGCCGCCCGGCACTCACTCCGGTTCCGCCTTGTGACGGAAATTGTCAGTCACCTTCCTGTGCCCCCGAAGTTGCAATGCTGGACCGTGACTCAGTCACTTGCCGGTCAAAGTCGCCGAGCTGCCCAAAGGCCTCGTGGTCTGTCGCAAGCTAAAAGTGAGGGTTGATCGTAGTGGACGAGGCCACGAGTCCTCGGGGTTGACGGCAGTTCAGGACTCGTGGCCTCCTCCACTACCCTAATAATTAGGTCGTGACCGACCACTGGCCCTAGCGTTTTCCGAGGTTGGCATCGACGCATCGATGTGGCGTGACTGGGTATGGGGCTGGCAGAAATACTTCGATAGAACCAGCTGTGTGGGTTGCCCAGAATCAACGAAAGCCGATGACTCATGCCGACGTGCTTAGCAACGCGTGAACAGCAAGTGACGTTGTTGGCGGTGTGGCGCAAGCCGCCCGGTGAGGAACCGGAGGGCTCGCGCTCTTCCGCTACGTCACTGGTTATTCACGACGCGCTTACTCGCGGGTGAAACGCAGCAGGTCGTAGGACTGGGCGGTTTTTCGCTCGGTCATTTCGAGCGGCCACCAGTCGTATTCGAGGTAGCGATCGGTTTGCTTGGTGATGACGTAGGCTTCTCCGCCCGACCGCAGTTTCTTTGCGGCGGTGACCATGAAATGCTCGGCGATTCGGAAGTCGCCGTAGTAGGGCGGGTTGAGCAACGCGATGTCGCAAGCTGGCACGTCCGGCAGCATTCCATTGTGGTTGACGATCGCGGTGAGGTTGGTGAGTTGGTTTTGAGCTGCCGCACGCTCGGTGCACTGGACGGCTCGCGAATTGCAATCGACGGCGTAAACGTGACCGGTTTGTGATCGCACGGCGGCTGCCATTGCGACGGCTCCGTTGCCGCATCCGAGTTCCAGCACGGTGGATCCTTCGGGGATCGGCGCGTGCCGGATCATTGCCGCGGCGGCTCGGTCGACCGACCGATGAGAGAACACCGATGGACGAGAATGCACGGTCAGGATGCGATCGTCGACTCGGTGAGTGAATTCGGCGTCGAAGTTTTTCGGTTTGAATGTCTCGGATGATTTTCGCACGACGTAAACACGTCCGGTCGCGTGATCGTGGCATCGGACTTTGGGACCGAGAGCCTGCAACTGATTCAGCAGCCAGGTGTCTTTGGGAGCGTTGACCGCGGCGATCAGTTCACCACCGAGGGTCAGCCTTTGCCAGGATTGATGAATGAGGTTGCGATTCATCTCCGCTTCGCCGGTTTTCAAGACCGGCAACAAAGCGAGATCCCACGAGGTGTCAGGAAGATCGGGTTGGCAGATCACATGAACGTCTGCCGACGTCACCTCGCGAGCCTGTTCGGCGCGGTGCAAATCCACGAACCAGCTCGTGACTTTCGAGCTTGGAAAGGCGGCAATCAGTGCATCGGCCGATTGCCCTCGTCCCGGTGACATCACGATCGCGGAGGCGAGCGATGGGTGGGGGAAAGAAGCCAAGTGATCGATCAGCAATTGTTCCGACGGAAGCGGAGGCAGGTCACTCACCGCCAACTCCAATTTGTAGGGTGACGGTTTCGTCTTCGAGTAGATTCACGGTCTGAATCCTTGCCCAGTCTTGGGCTTCGGCTTGGACGCGATGTGTGCCACGAAAGGCTCGGACGGTGGCGATGCCTTCAGCGTTGGTTTGAACGGTTTGGTTGGTCCACCAGGCTTGAAAGATCAGCTCTTCCCAGACTTGGCCGTTGGGTTTGATTGTCCAGTCCTCTCGGATCATGGCGCCGTGGGGACGCCACATGTCGCCTTCCCAGAAGCCCCAGGTTGTGAACCCGGTGGTCGCAGGATGGGCAAACACCAGCGTGAGAAAATCGCGAGTGAACTGGGCTTGGGTGGCTTCGTCACGGGAGTCGATGTCGAACTCGGTGATCTCGATTGGCAACTGGAATCGTGACAGTTCGTTGAGCACTTTCCAGGCTTCGGGCATGGTGATCAGGTCGGCTTGAAAGTGCCCTTGGACACCGATGCCTTCGACGGTTCCTCCGCTATCCAAGATTTGTTCGATCTGCTGGATGTAAGTTGTGAGATGCTTGGACCGTTCGCTGCCACCGGTCATCAATCCGTATTCGTTGATGAACCAGAGGGCCTCGGGTTGCGATCGCTGGCCTCGATTGAAGACGTCGGCGTAGTAGTCGTTTCCTAAGACATCGCCGACCAGCGACACATCGCGAAGTTCATTGATCGCATCCCAGACCGCGATTGGCATATCGCGTGTTCGCTCCAGAGCGGCGTCCATCGCGGTTTCGATTTCGGCCTGGAATCGCGAGGGTTGATCGGCCAGTTGTTGGACGCGATCGGGAATGAAATGCGGGTACAGCAGCAGGTGGTTTTTGATTTCAAAGCCCGCGTCGATGGCCCACTCGGCGGTCGCGTCGGCTTTCACAACACCGGCGGGACGGTCCGTTCCCCAGTCCGCCCAATAGCGAGGCAGGGTGACACGGTTGAACCAATGCTTGGTTTGCTCGCGAAATTTGGCGGCGTCTTCGCCAGCATGGATGGGTGTGTTGCCCACGAACGTCCCGAAGGCGTAATCGTGCTCTTGCTGTTGGACGTGAACGGTTGCACCGGCCAGCGGTTCGCCGACCGCGTTGACGACACGGACCGTCAGGTCGCGTTTGCGATGACGTTCGATGCTGCGGAGAGCTTCGGCTCGCCAAGCATCGTCATCCGCACCCGGGTAGAACAACCGCGTGAACGGAAGGCTTGCGTCGGGAACGTTTCCCAGCCCGATCAATTTCAGATCGCGAATTTCGAGTCGTTGCTTCTTCTCGGCGCACTGGATCGAGGCGTAGACACGATTGGCGTCGTAATCCTGCTTGGCACGAAAGCAGATTCGAAACGGATGCCACTGATTGGGAACGTCGAAGGAGCGAAACCCGTTGGGTTCTTCGATTGGTTCCCAGGGATCGTTGGTCGCCATCGAGACATGAATGCTTCCCAGTCCATCCGTGCTGGATGCGATGGCTCGTGCGTCGAAGGAGACGCAGAACACGTCGGACTCTTGCACGGGAATTGAGATCGGCTCGCACTGAACCTGTAACGCCCAGGCTTCTTCTTGCGGGGCAGGGCAGTTGACCGTGATCAGGTTGTTTTGCCGGTGGATCGAGCCGGTGCCAGGGCGGACGTCGAGTCGAAACTCGGCGGTGGGAACGAGTGTGATTCCCTCCGCCGAAGTTTGCGATTCTTGTGCGAACGCATGGATGAGCTTGGCCGGTGTCCCGAGAGAACTCAGGAGCAAAGCGATTGCCAAAGAGGCCTGCCACCATCGCATGATCAAGCTCAATCTTGGATCTTGAGCAGGGCGTACTTGCGTTTTCCGCGGCGAAGAACCAAGACGGATCGACCGTCCAAGTCATCGGCGACCAAACGTTTTTGAACGTCTTCGACGCGAGCGTTGTTGACGTACACGCCGCCTTCGGACAAGGCCCGGCGAGCGTCTCCGCCGCTGTTGCAGAGCTTCGCCGTTTGCAGTGCTTCCACGATCCACAAACCTTCGCCCTCGAGAGCCGACCGCGGCACGTCGCAGGAGGGGACGTCGGCAAAGATCTCTTGCAGTTGGGCGTCCGTCGTGTCACCGATTTCGCCGCCGAACAGAATCTGCGTGGCGCGTTGAGCCGATTGGACTCCGGCTTCGCCGTGAACCAGTTCGGTCAACCATTGAGCCAGTCGTTTCTGCGCGGTGCGTTGGCCGGGATCGTTCTTGGTTTTGTCATCGAGTTCGTCGTATTCGGCTCGCTCGATTTCGGTCAGGTAGGCCAGGCAACGCATCACGTCTTCATCGGCGACGTTGATCCAGTACTGGTAAAACGCGTAGGGGCTGGTTCGCTCGGGATCCAACCACACGGCGCCGGATTCGGTCTTGCCCATTTTGCGACCGTCGCTGGTTGTCAGCAGCGGCGCGGTGATGCCGAACAATTGCTTGCCCAGCATGCGACGACCCAGGTCGATTCCGGCAGTGATGTTTCCCCATTGGTCGCTGCCACCGGCTTGGATGCGGCAATCATGGGTCTTGGCCAGGTTCACGAAGTCGTAAGCCTGCAAGAGCATGTAGCTGAATTCGGTGTAGCTCAGGCCGGCTTCGCTTTCCAATCGACTGCGGACGGATTCTTTGCCCATCATCGCACCGACGGGAAAGTTCTTGCCGACGTCGCGAAGGAACTCGAGGTAGGAGTAGTTCTTCATCCAGTCAAAGTTGTTCAGCAACTTGGCGGCGTTGGCACCTTCAAAGTCGAGGAAGTGACGCATTTGAGCTGCGACGCCATCGACGTTCTTTTGCAGTTGATCCGCCGACAACAGATTGCGTTCTTCGCTTTTGCCGCTGGGGTCGCCGATCATCCCAGTGGCTCCACCGACCAGGGCAATCGGATTGTGGCCGGCGCGTTGGAAGCGACGCAGCATCATCAACTGCATCATGCCGCCGACGTGCAACGAGGTTGCCGTGGGGTCGAACCCAATGTAGATCGTTTGCGGGCCCGAATTGAGCAGCTCGGCGATTCCGTTTTCATCGGTGGTTTGATTCAGCAAACCTCGCCAGCGGAGATCTTCGATCAGTGGGTTGGTGGCGTTGGAAGTGGTCATGCGAATTCGCTTCGGCATTCGTTCAGGATCGCCTCCGCGATGCGGAGATCTTCGGGGAAGGTGATTTTTAAATTGTCTGCGGAACCAGTGACAAGCTGAACTGGGTGAGAGGTTCGCTCCACCAGTTGAGCGTCGTCGGTGGCCATGCGGCCTCGGTCGCGAGCGTAAGCTTGACAAATGACGTCGATCGCGAACACCTGGGGAGTTAGTGCGACGTAAGTGTGGCGACGATCGACCGTGTCGGATCCATGGCTGGTGGCCCGTTTGAGGGTTCCGGAAACGGGGGCCGCCAGGATTGCCGCCCCGGTTTCAGCGGCCTTGGCGAAGACCCGGTCCAGGTCGACTTGGCGAACCAGCGGTCGAGCGGCGTCGTGGATCGCGACCAGTGTTTTCGTGGCGGTGCCGTTGGAAGCAGATTCGGCCGCGAATTTCTGGACTTGATCCAGGGCTGCACGAACGCTCTCGCTGCGTGTCGCGCCACCTCGAACAAGGTGGATTGGGACGGCGGAGGAAATCGCCGCGATCTGTTCGCGAAACGTGGAGTCGTCTTCCTCGGAGATTGCCAGCACGATTTGCCGGACGTCGCCGCGATGTTGGAATCGATCCACGGCGTGTTGCCACAGCGGTTTGCCGTCCAGGACCGCAAACAGCTTGTTGGACTGGCTGCCAAAGCGTTGCCCGCTGCCGGCAGCGGGCATGATCACAGAAACGGAGGCCGCGCAGTTCATCAAGCAGGATCGCCGATCAAACGCGCGCGACGGGGTGCTTCAGCGGCAACCAAGCCGCGTTGTCTTTGTGGCTGGCGACGCACTGCTGGATGAAGTACATGCCTTCGACGCCATCGTGAACGCTGGGGTACAGCGTCGTCTTGCGATCGATGGTGGCTCCTTCAGCGCGTTTGGCCATGTCGTCAAACGCGGCGGCGTAAACGTTCGCGAAGGCTTCAAAGAACGCTTCGGGGTGCCCTGATGGCAAGCGACAGGATGCCGCGGCGATGGGGTGCATGTAAGGCGCGTTGGGATCCCGCGTGTAAATCTGATGAGCCTTGCCGTTTTGACGGTAGTGCAGCTCATTCGGGTTTTCTTGACGCCACTTCAGTGAACCCTTGGTGCCGTCGATTTCGATTTCCACGTCATTTTCGCGGCCGTGGCTGATTTGCGATGCCGTGACCGTTCCCAGAGCACCGTTTTCATAGCGGATCACGGCGGTGCCGTAGTCATCCAGTTGGCGTCCTTCGACGAATGATTTCAGGCTGCAACTGACCGTTTCGGGCAACACGCCCGTCATGAAGCGACCCAGGTTGTAGGCGTGCGTGGCGATGTCGCCGAAGGCACCCGCCGCACCGCTCTTGGAGGGGTCGGTTCGCCAAGCGGCTTGCTTTTGATCTTCCGCTTCGATTTTGTCGCGAAGCCAGCCCTGAATGTACTGAGAGCGGATCGCGTTGATCTCACCGAGTTCGCCTCCCAAAATCATTTCGCGAGCTTGGCGAATCAGTGGGTAACCGGTGTAGTTGTGCGTCAGAGCGAAGACGACGTCCGAGTTTTCGACCGTCTTCAGCAATTGTTCGGCTTGGTCCAAGTCGAACGTCATCGGTTTGTCACAGACGACGTTGAAACCAGCTTCGACCGCGGCCTTGGCAATTTCAAAGTGCGTGTGGTTGGGGGTGGTGACGCTGACGAAGTCGATCCGCTGGTCCTCGGGAAGCCGCGATTCGGCGTCCAGCATGGCTTCGTAGCTGCCGTAGGCTCGCGATTCATCGACGCCGTATCCGGGGGCGGATTGGCGGCTGCGTTCCGGATTGCTGGAGAAGGCTCCGGCGACCAATTCGCTGCGATTGTCCAGTCCAGCAGCAACAGTGTGGACGCGACCGATGAAGGATCCCAGACCACCACCAACGATTCCCATGCGGAGTTTTCGGTTCAGGGGAGCATTGAGCGACATGATGATTTTCGCGAGAAACGTGGAAAGAGGCGGTTCAGGACACGAGATTCCAATCGTAAAGTTCTCAGCCGATGCGTACAATCACAGGCTGAATCAACTCCATTGTTCCCTTCCTCTGCCGCTAGCTGAGAAACGATTCATGAAAGACATTGCAGATTCCGCTCAATTGCCAGTCGTTCCAACCGAATCAATGCGATGCTGCGGGAATCGCGGATGGATGGTTGGTGTGACCTTGGCTGCCGTCGGGGTGGCCATCTACTTCGCAGGTGTCGCCTCCGAAGCCCGTCGTTCAGCAGAAACCACTGCGGTGGGATCAAGCTCATCCACCCTGGCCAATTGGCAAAACCTGCCGATTGCCAACGCGACCGCCGCGGTCAGCAGCGAAAAGTTCTCGTTGGCGACCGGTTCCGTCAGTGACCAAGCGGATGGATTGTTTGTGCTGGATCACAATTCGGGGCTGCTTCAGTGTTCGGTGATGTACCCGCGAGTCGGTCGATTTGCAGCCACGTTCACGGGGAATGTCGCCGAGGCGTTGGGAACGGATGGCAAAGGTGGGAGTTACATCATGGCCACCGGACAAGCGGATTTTCCTCGTAGCAGCAGCAATCCAGTCGGTCGCTCGGTCATCTATGTCTTGGACACCGCGACGGGCAACTACGCCTGTTATGGGGTTCCCTTCAATGCACAGGCGATGAATTCCAACCGTCCTCAACAAGGGGTGTTGGTGTTGATTGGACAGGGAACTGCCAACCCTGTGATCGATCGCGACGATCTGCGTTGAGCTGGAAACGGTACTTTTGAACGCACGCTCATCCGACACGCTGGAAAACTTCCACGATCGATCCCTATGGGACCCATCGTGGAGGGATGCACTGGTTGCCGGCTCGATGATCGCCGGAATGGTTTTGGTGCTGGCAGGGATGGGGCGTCAGTTTTGGTGTGAGTGTGGTTCGTGGGTCCCGTGGTCCTGGGACATCTGGACCGCCCACAACTCGCAGCACCTGATTGACCCGTATTTCTTCTCGCATGTTTTGCACGGCGTGTTGTTTTACTGGGCGCTGCTGTGGGTGCCGCGGCTAAACCAAACGTGGCGTTTCTTGATCGCGGTGGGATTGGAGGTGAGCTGGGAGATCCTGGAGAACTCGCCACTGATCATCGAGCGTTACCGCGAGGCGACGATGGCAGTGGGCTACACCGGGGATTCGATCGCGAATTCGGTCACGGATGTGGCGGCCTGCATGCTGGGGTACTGGTTTTCGTCCCGATTTGGTTGGCGTTGGTCGGTCGCTTTGTTCGTGCTCAGCGAGATCGTGATGTTGATCCTGATTCGCGACAATTTGCTGCTCAATGTGTTGATGTTGGTCAGTCCGATTCCGGCGATCCAAGAGTGGCAGAGTGCCTGATTCGATCTTGCAAGCATCCTCCGCCGGATGGTATTGCGGAGCGTGAATGTTTGAGAATCGGCGTGTTGGACGCCGTTTTCATTGAAAATGACTGACTCCACGCCATGGAAGGCTGAATCAGGATGTCTGCTGGACGATTCCATTTGATCGCGTTGACGCTTGCCGTCAGTGCTTTGTGTTTAGGCTGGGACACTCGAACCTTCGCGGCGGAAGCGGAGTGGATTTGGGCGTCGGGGACAACCGCGGAGCAAGCGATCCCGCACGGTGAAACGTGCTGGTTCCGCAAATCTTTGAACCTCCGCCATCGCGGCGAGGCCATCATCGAGATCGCGGCGGACGATGCCTACGAGGTGCATGTCAACGGTCGCAAAGTCGGTGAGGGCGAGTCCTACCGGCAGATGCAAGAGTTCGATATCAGTGACTACATCGAACCGGGACGCAATGTCGTCGCGGTGCAGGTGCAGAACACTCGTGGCGACACCGCCGCGCTTGTGGCTCGGGTGTCGATTCGACCTGAAATGGGCGAGAAATGGTTCACGTTCAGCTCCGATCGGACTTGGAAAACCAATCTGCAAGAAATTCCGCTGTGGAACACCGCGGCTTACAACGATGGAGCCTGGCAGTCAGCTTCGGTGTTTGGCCCGCTCGGTGAAACCGCTCCATGGGACCGCGAACCCAGCGTGGAGGTCGAAGTCGCCAAGGAGAATTCCGAACGTTTTCAAATCCAGCGCGGCTTCGGTGTTCAGCGTTTGATCAACGACGAGCAAGTTGGATCCGTCATCGCGATGGCGTTTGATGAATTTGGGCACGTGTTGCTGTCGCAAGAAGGCGGCCCGTTGTTGATCGTCACGGACCGTGACGACGATGGAGTCCCCGAAGACGTCCAGACCTATTGCGACCAAGTCGAGTCCATCCAAGGCATTCTGCCACTCAACGGCGAAGTGTTTGTGACCGCCGATGGCCCCGATGGTTCAGCTCTTTATCGCTTGATCGATGAAGACCGAGATGGCGAACTGGAAACCGTCAAGACGATCGTGAAATTCAGTGGCAACGGTGGAGAGCATGGCCCTCACGGATTGCGTCTGGGACCCGATGGCATGATTTACATCTCGGTCGGAAGCTATGTCAAACCGATCGGGAAAACAGGCAGCGGCGAAACACTGAAAGATGTTTACGAAGGCGACTTGCTGCCTCGTTATGAAGATCCCGGCGGGCACGGACGCGGGGTGAAGGCACCCGGTGGAACGATCATTCGGACCGACATTGAAGGCAAAGTCATCGAGCGTATCGCCGGTGGATTGCGAAACGCATACGACTTGGCTTTCCACCCGGAAGGCAACTTGTTTGTGCATGACGCGGACATGGAAGCCGACGTGGAAACGCCTTGGTACCGTCCCACCGCCTTGATGGATGTGACCGAAGCGAGTGAATTCGGATGGCGACCGGGTTGGGCGAAATGGCCTGAGTATTACATCGACCGACTGCCAAACGTGTTGGACACCGGGCGCGGCAGCCCCACTGGGATTGAGTGCTATGAGCATCACATGTTCCCGGTTCGCTACCACAACAGTTTGTTCATGGCGGATTGGTCCGAAGGTCGGATTCTGAACGTTCGCTTGAAACCCAATGGCAGCGGATTCCAAGCGGACAGCGAAGTGTTCTTGAAAGGGCAACCGCTCAACGTCACCGACTTGGCCGTCGGTCCAGACGGGGCGTTGTATTTCTGCACCGGAGGTCGCGGGACCGCCGGCGGTGTTTACCGCGTCGTCTATCAAGGCAAAATTCCTGAGGCGATGAAGCAACTCGGCAGCGGCATCGCAGCTGCCGTTCGCCAGCCTCAACTGGATGCGGCTTGGTCGCGTCAACGCATCGCCGCGATTCGTCGCGAGCTGGGAAGCGATTGGGATCAACAGTTGGCGGGGGTCGCCTACAGCGATGAAAACCCGCCGTCCTACCGCATTCGAGCCATGAACTTGATGCAGATGTACGGGCCCGTTCCCAGTGACGATTTGCTGATTGAATTGTCCAAAGCCGAAAGCGAATTGGTGCGACGTCGAGCTGCGATTCAGCTGGGACTGAACCCCTCATCGCGAGCGAAGGCTCGTTTGAACGACATGCTCACCGACAGTGACTTGCGAGTCCGTCGTGCGGTTTGCGAAGCGATGCTGCGGAGCAATCAAATTCCTGATGATCCACAACCGTTGATCGATCTGCTGGCCCATGAAGACCGAGTGCTGTCCTATGTGGCTCGCCAGGTCTTGCAACAGATTCCAGCGGCGAAGTGGAAGGAAACCGTCATCCTTCACGAAGACACACGGACCGCCTTGGTCGGCATGTTGGCACTGGTGGCCGCGGACACGAACAAGATGACTGGGTTGTTGGTGCTGAAACGGTCCAGCAACATGATGCAAGAGTTTTTGAGCGACAAGGACTTCGTTGACACGCTGCGTCTGTGTCAAGTTGCTTTGCATCGATGCAACATCAAAGCCAAAGATGTGCCTTGGTTGGCAAAACAAATTGCCGATGAATTTCCTGCGGGAGATTCTCGCATGAATCATGAATTGATTCGTCTGGCGAGCTACCTGCAAGCGGAATCGCTGGTGCCGCGTGCGATGGAGTACTTGGAATCCGATGCTCCGGAACTGGATCGAGTTCTGGCCGCGATGTGCTTGCAACGCATCGACCGTCAATGGTCGGCACGCGAACGGTTTGCATTGCTGAAGTTCTATGAAGGCATCGCTGGACGAGACAGCGAAGGCTCTTTGCCGATGTACATGGTGGGTGTGACCCGTGATTTCGCGCGTCACCTTTCCGAGGACGACATCCAGGCGATCCTGGACGAAGGCAGTCGTTGGCGAAACTCGGCTCTCGGCGCTCTGTTTCAATTGGAACGTCCGATCAGCGAGGCCACGGCAGAAAAACTACGCACGCTGGACGATGAACTGACCAAGGAAGACAAGGTCGATGACGTTCATCGTCGATTGCGAACGGGCATCATCGCGATGCTGGCAACCGCTCCTGACGACGCCTCGTCGGCTCACCTGCGAAAGATTTGGCGAACGGAGCCTCAGCGTCGCGCGGTGGTGGCGATGGCGTTGGCGCAGAACCCAGATGGAGAAAACTGGGACTACTTGGTTCGCAGCTTGAACGTCTTGGATGGTCCCGCAGCGAATGAAGTGGTCACTCGACTTCGAGCCGTGCCGATCGCCACCGATGATCCCATGGCATTGCGATCGTTGGTCTTGATGGGATTGCGAGCTGAAAAAGAAGGGGCCACATTTGAAAGTGTGGAGCAATTGCTGGAGCATTGGACGGGGATGCAGCGACCCGAAGGTGCCAAGCAATCCATGGCTGCTTGGCAGCGTTGGTACGCCAAGTCGTTCCCCGATCGTCCAGTGGCGGAACTCCCGCGAGAAGAGGAATCACGTTGGGACTTCGAACAATTGATCACTCACCTGGAGAGTGATGAAGGGCAGGGTGGTGACGCACTTGCAGGGGCGGAGGTTTACGCCCGGGTCCAGTGTGCCAATTGTCACCGTGCTGGCAACCAAGGGACTGTGATCGGACCCGACCTGACCAGTGTGGCGAGGCGATTCACCCGCCGCGAAATTCTCGAGTCGGTTCTGTACCCATCGCACGTTGTGAGTGACCAGTACGCGAGCAAAAAGGTGCTGACGCTGGATGGCGATGTTTACGTTGGCATGGTCAGCAAGGCCGGAAGCGACTTGCAAATTCGCGATTCGAACAACCACGTGACAATCTTGGCTGAATCCGAAGTGGATTTGATTCAACCGAGCCAATCGAGCATCATGCCGAGTGGTTTGTTGGACGAGTTGTCCTTGCAGGAGATCGCCAACCTGATGGCGTATCTCAACGATGCCAACCGGATTGAGGTCGCAACCCGACCGGAGTGAGTGGAGCGATTGGGTTCGCTGTCAAAAGGTTGGTATTGACACCGCTTTGGACTGCGCAGGTTTTGTTCCTCGACTTCGCCCCAACGGGGCAGCCCTATGCCAGCCCAGGGCAACGCCCTGGGTTGTGGCTGCCCCGTTGGGGCGTAGGACAGAATAAAAATCAACGTCGCATTTTCCGTGTCAACACCGAACATTTCGCAGTCCAGCGTGAGGCCCGGTTGTGCGTGAAAACCGTGGCGAACGCCAACGGCTCACATACACGATGACACCTGGACGCCTGCTTAGATCAGACGATCCAACAACGCCGTGGCCATCCCGAGGACCAGCAGGAACCCGCACATGTCGGTCACCGTGGTCAGCAATGGGCCACTGGCAACGGCGGGGTCAAACCCAAGTCGTTTGAGCAGCAGTGGAACGGTGCCACCGATCGAGACCGCGATCAGAGTGTTCGCGCACAACGCGATTCCCACGACCAGTCCGAGGTAAGGGTTGCCGTCCCAGATCACGGCGACAATCGCGACCAGCAGTCCGAGCACCGATCCGTTGATCAGGCCGACACTCATCTCTTGCAGCCACACGCGAAACATTTCGGCGGGGCGAACCAAGCCAAGTGAAAGCTCTCGCATGCTGACCGCGACGGCTTGATTGCCGCTGCAGCCGCTCATGTCGCTGATAATCGGAAGGAACACGGCAAGCGCGATCACTTTGGACAGCGTGTCTTGATACAAGGCAATGACACCCGCCGCGCCAATGTTGAGCAGGATGTTGATGCTGAGCCAGCTCAGGCGTCGTTTGGATCTTTGCCAGAGCGGCATCGTTCGCAGTTCTTCCCCGCCGATGATCCCCTGACTTTTGAGGAAGTCGTTTTCGGCAGCCCGGGTCGATTCGTAGTCCACTGCGTTTCGGTGGACGACGCCCAGGAGTTTGTGGTTGTCATCGACAACGGGGACGCCCAGGAAGTGATGGGCGTCAAAGAAATCTCGCAGTTCATCCAGTGGCATGCTGGCGGTGACCGACAGCGGATCGAGGATCATGATGTCCGCCACCGGGTCGGTGCGTTTGGCGAACAGCAGGTTCCGCATTGGCAACACGCCGACCAATTTGTCGTTGTCGTCAGTCAGGTAGGCGTACTGGACGTCGTAGTCGCGAAACTCTTCAGCGTTTTCGGAGAGTGTCGTGATGACTTCGTGGACCAAGCTGCTCTGCTTGAAACGCAGGATCTCGCGAACGAGCAAGCCACCTGCTTGGTCATCACTGTAGGCGGCCAGTTCTCGGACCGAGGCCGCGTCCGCGGGCGGCATCGCCAGCAGGATGGATTCGGCTTGTTCGTCGTCCAAGTCACCCAGCAAGTCAGCCTGCTCATCGCTGGACATCTCTTGGACGATGGCCGCGGCATCCGCTGCATCCAATGCGTCGACCAATTCGGCCGCTTGGGTCTCACTGAGGTGTCGCAGGACTTCGGCTGCTTCCTCGGCGGGGAGCAACGTCAGGACCGCGGTGTGGTGCTCTTCGTCCAAGCGGCTCAGAGCCAGAGCCTGGTCGTTTGCCCCCAGGCTGGAAAGATAGCTCTCCAGGCCTTCCGCGTCACCGGCTTCGGCCAGTTCGCCCAGTCGCTCCCACGGTCGCCAATCGGATGGCGGCCCGGTCTCGTTGGAATCGGGAGGCACAGAGCGTTCGGGGGAGGCGGGAGCATTCACGGGTGCAGAGGGCCGCTGGAAGGTGTAAATTGTCGGATTTGAGTTGCCACGGCTATTCCTACCGAGACCTCGTTTTGTCACTTGTTGTCAGACTATTGTCCGATTTGATCGCGTTCTCGACGGTCAGTCATACCAGCAATCAGGCGATCACGGAGTGGGTGGCGGAGCGTTTGCAAGCGCAAGGGTTCGAATGTGAGCAAACGCGGTACCTGGATGGCGAAGGTGTCCCAAAATTCAATTTGGTTGCCAAGCGTCTGCCGGTCGACTGGCCGGAAAAAGCGAGCGACTTGTCCATGCCGTCCGGCGATCGGGCTGAAAACCAAACGGGGCTGGCCTATTTTTGCCACACCGACGTTGTGCCGGCGGATCGATGGGTCGGGCCCGGCGGAAACCCCTTCGAGGCGGTGTTGGAAGGCGACCGTTTGTACGGTCGCGGTGCGTGTGACATGAAGGGATCGTTGGCTGCGATGCTGGCTGTGGTGGACGGTTTGGATGCGTCGAAGCAATCCGCGCCGCTCTGGATCGTTTGCACTGCCGACGAGGAGACGGGGCTCCGAGGTGCCAAGGAATTGGCGCAAAGCAGTCCGGCCTATCGCGACCTGGTGGCTCATGATCCGGTCGCATTGATCGGTGAGCCAACGGAGTTGCGGGTCGTCCACGCGCACAAAGGCATGGGGGGATTTCGAGTGGTCTCGCACGGGCGAGCCGCCCACAGCAGCACCAATCGAGGCGTCAATGCAAATGTTCTGATGATTCCCTTTCTGCAAACGATCCTCGAATTGCACGAACGATCGCAGACGGACCCGATGTTGCGAGACGATCGATTCGATCCCCCGACGTTGACGTTCAACTTTGGGATCAGCGACCACGCTGACGCGACCAATATCGTTCCGGATCGCAGCGAAGTGTGGGCCAATTGGCGGGCGATGCCCAGCGTCGATGGCGGCTGTTTGATGTCCGATGCGAAAGCGGCTGCGGAGCAACTCGGGTTGCATTTTTTCGGCTACAAATCCATTGCACCGCTGGAAACTCGCACCGACGATCCGGCCCTTGTTCGAATGTGCGAGTTGGCCGTCCCTTACTGCGGGCGGGAAAAACCCGAAACGGTCTGTTATTCCACCGACGGCGCGGTGTTGGGAGAACTCAGTCACCGAATCGTTTGTGGGCCAGGCAGCATCGAACAGGCGCACACGGTCGATGAGTTCATCGAACTGAAATCGTTGGAAGATGGCGTCTCGCTGTTTCGTGATGCCGTTCAGGCCTTCGCGATGCGGTCTTGCTAGCTCACCAATTTGATCGACTGGTGGAGGAGTCAGACGAAGAACGAGTCGATCCCAACGGCATCAAACGCGGATTCGTAGTGCTCGACGCGAGTCGGGTGTGGTTCATCGCCCGGCCACCAAACCGCGACCACGTCAAAGCGACAGGCAACGCCGAGTAGCTTTTGACGTTTCAAGTACCGCAGGGCAGCGCGGGTGATCCGGGCTTGTTTGTTTTCGTCGACTCGGTCGGCCGGGTGCCCCGGTCGTGTGGTGGAGAGCGTTTTGACTTCCACAAACACCATCAGCCGTGGACGTTTGCGAATCGCGATCAGGTCGATTTCACCAGCGCGATCGGATTCACTTTCGGCGATGACTTGCAGGCCTTTGCGTCGCAGCAACCGAGCGGCCACTTGTTCCCCGCGGCGACCGAGTTGGGCGTCGTCATCAATCGCACCAAATCGCTGGTCGATGTACCACTCGTGCCAACGATGGGCATGCGAGGTGATCCAAGCGAGCGTTCGGGGGACGCGATGGAGGAAGCGATCGGCGGCCAAACGTCGGCCTCAGGGTTTGGGGACGTGGCGGTATTGTCCGAAGTTCTTTTCCGCGATCCGGCGCATCCGACTTTCGCCTTCGCGGCTGTGGTAGCTGATCGTGTGAACGATGCTGATGGGGTCGGTGTCACCGAACAAGTTGGTCGACCGGTTCTCTTCGGTGAGCAAATCTTCGATGCCTTGTGGGAACTCGCCGTCGGACAGCAGGAAGATCACGTCGGGTTTGAGTTCCAGCGCGAATCGCAGCGGTTCGTAGGGAGCTTTGCCGCGGTCCATCGACACTCGCATCGCCCAATTGCGAAGTTGTTGTTTGTTGTTGGGGGTGGCGTAAGCACTGCGTGATTCGGGGGTGGGAGATCCGGACAGCTGCATGTAGTCGCACTCGGCGTCAAAGAAAACAACGTAGAAGCGTTGTTTTTCAGTGAGCATGTCAATCGATTGAAGCAGGGCGGATCGAGCCGAGGTGAAGGCGTCGCCCATGCTGCCGGAGCTGTCGACGAGATAGACAAAGTGGTTGCCGCCCCCTTCGACCCCGCAGAATTCCATTTGCGAATTGGCGTCGGAACTCAGCTTCTGCATCGCTTGAGAAGCCGCGGACGAGGAGCTGGAAAGTGACGAGAGGTTTGCCGCGGCCGTCGCGACCGAGTCCATGGCGGTTGAGGTGATGTCCACGATCGGCATCTCACCCATCTCACTGACATCGTACTGCGTTTCATCGGGCTGCGACTGAGTCGGCTCGGTGACCGGTTCGCTGCTTTCGATGGAAAAGGTTTCCATGGCGCTCTCTTCGTTCTCGCTGGTCGCGGAAGCGGAGAACGCCATTTGATCTTTGGGGCGTGCGTTGTTGAGAGTGAACGCGGCAAGGATGAACAGCAGAACCACGTGGACGATGGCGCTGGCGATCACCGCGACTGGTTTGCGACGACGGCCGCTGGTGTCGGTTTCGTCGTCATCCGCAATGACGCTTGGAAGCGGTTTGTTGGACGGGGGTGGTTCGTCATCCGTTGGAAAGTTTTGGTCGGCTGGAAGGCGTTGGTCGGCGGAGGAAACAGGCGAGTCTTCCAGCAGTTCAGATTCAGCAGTCGCGTCGGTTTCGACGGGGGCTCGATCGGTGGTCGCGTCTGAATCAGGAGCATCCATCGGAGCGGGGGAGATCGCATCCGGGAATGTTGTTTCGCCGAGGCGTCTCATTTTCGGTGCTCGCACCGAGACGCCGTGTCCAGGATCGTGGCGGGTGGTGACGTTCGCGAAGGAATCAACCGCTTCGCGGACTTCGTTCCAAGACGCGAAGCGACTGGTTCGTGCGAAGCCCGGGGGATTCCAGTTGTGTTGCGATGCAGAGGAGGCTGGTTCGTCGATGCTGGGCGGATCAGCCGTCTCGCCCTGTTCAATGGAGACGCGGCCAATGGATTCAAGCTCCGCTTCGATTTGGGAAGCGGTTGCTTCCAGTCGGGCGGCGTTGGCTTCGAGTCGTGCCGCATGTGCCTCGTGACGGACACGAATCAATGCGGCCTGCAATTGTTGTTTCCGTTCACGCAACGCGTCGGCATGGTCCGGTGGCAGGCCGGAGGGGGAATCGACGCGATCGGGATCGGGAACGTTCATCAATCCGAGGGGAGCAGTCGGTTGAATTCACGCATCCATGCGGGGTGAGCGGGCCAAGCCGGTGCGGTCACCAGATTGCCATCGACGTGGGCGGTGTCCATGCCTTCGCCGGGCGGCATGTAGGTTCCGCCGCCAATTTGAACCTCGGGGGCGACGGCGGGGTAGCAACTGCACTGGCGATTCTTCAGCACGCCGGCTGCGGCCAGGATTTGCGGTCCGTGACAGACCGCGGCGATGGGTTTGTTCTGGTCCGCGAAATGGCGAACGATGTCGAGGACTTGTTCGTTCAGACGCAGGTACTCCGGTGCGCGGCCGCCGGGGATCACCAAGGCGTCGAAGGTTTCGGGGTTCAAACCATCGAAGTCGGCGGTGATGGCGAACCGGTGGCCTGGTTTTTCGGTGTAGGTCTGATGGCCTTCGAAGTCGTGGATCGCGGTGGCCACGGAGTCACCGGCGGATTTGCCGGGGCAGACGGTCGCCACCTCGTGCTCCAGCATCAGCAGCATCTGATAGGGAACCATGGCTTCGTAATCTTCGACGAAGTCGCCGACGAGCATCAAAATTTTGGCCATTCTGGCTGGGAGCGGATACGAGGGAGTGGGATCAAGGCCGCCAAAAAGAGCCCGCGGAACGCACGGAAGCTCACGGCCTCGATAAAAGACGCGAAAAACTGGGGGCGATTACGACGTTTGAATCGATCTTGCGGCCCTTTTTCTCGCCAGCCGAGTGTACCGGAAACCGTTCCAATTGGGAAATTCGCGGTCGCGGTGATCGTGGATTATGCTGAACGGTCTTCCGGATGGCTCCCGTTCTTTTCTGGTATCGCTGCAATGCATCGCTTTTCTCAATTCCGCCTCATCCTTTCATTCACGCTGGTTGCCGCCTGCGCTTTGGGGGGCGCTGCTTCTGCACTTGCTGATCACCAACTGCTCGGCCCCGTCGAGACCCGCCAGCTTGGGTTGGAAGAGGTGTGGCGTCGCAGTCTGAGCGTCCCGGCTGGTCGGCAATCCATCGTCGATCAGCAGATGGTGGTTCACGAAACGCAGAGTCATGTGTTTGTGGAAATCGTCCAAAAGTCGGGGGAATCCAAGCCTGCCGCAGCGGAAGCTGACGCCGAGTCCACTGAAAATGCGGTGGACGAAAACGCTGTCGTCTACGCTCGATTTCAGGTCGACACCGATCTGACCAAACGGGGAGCCATTGACCAGGCGGAAGCAGAACGCTTGGGCCGGAATGAAATTCTTCGATTGAAACGCCGTGGCATCGAAGCCAAATCACGGATTCAGAAGGTGCCAATGATTCGGTTTTACACCTTGTCAGATGATGGGACCGTGGAATGCCGAGACGCTGAATCGGGGGATCTGATTTGGTTGCAACGGGTCGGATCCGAACAGCGTGGCTATGGCGGTTTGGGCGTCGATGAAGCGTTTGTCTCCGTCGTCAACGGTGGCGAGTTGATCAAGCTGGATGTCAAAAATGGACAGGTGTTCGGTGTCACCTCACTGGAATATGTGCCACTCCGAGGCGTCGTGCATTGCAACGGGTTTGCGTTGGTGCCGTCGATTGGTGATCGGATTGTTTGTTATGGATTGGTGGATCCAACCCTGGATCCTTTCGCTGAAATCGTCGCAGGATCGTCCTTGGCGGTGCCCACGCATGCAGCGGATTCCAACAAAGTGGCTTGGGGAACCAGCCGAGGTTTTGTTTACGTGATGGAGATGGAGGGCGAACCCAACGTGCAATTTCGATTGAACACGGATGGCATCGTCAGCGGTTCTCCGGCAGCTGCATCGGGAGAACGATTTTTCTTCGGCTCCGAATCCGGCCAGATCTATGGCATCAAAGCGACTCGTGAAGGCGAAGTGCTGTGGAGTCGGCCAACGGGCGAGCCGATTTATTCCAGTCCAATTTTCTACAACGAGAAGGTCCTGTACCCGACCATCTATGGCAACCTGATGTGTGTTTCGGCGAGTGACGGCTATTCAGTTTGGCCGCAGATGGTGCCGGGTGTTCAGGAGTTGCTCGGCGCGATTGATGGGAAGATCTACGCACGCAGTTTGTCGGGATCCCTGTTGGTGATGTCAGCGGAAGACGGCAAGTTGCTCGGGCGTTTTCCCGGCATTCAGCCCGAGGCTTTGGTGGTCAATCGCCATTCCGATCGCCTGTACTTGGTCAACGATCGTGGCACGATGCAGTGCCTGCGACGCCCCGGCTCGGTCTTGCCAAAGGTGCTCAAGTCAACGGCTCCTGTCGAAACCGAAGAGGAATCTGAGGTTCAATTGGAGACAACGAAACCGAAAGAGACAGCGCCAGAGAACGCCGATCCGTTTGGTGGGGGCGGTGGCGCGGATCCATTCGGGGGCGCGATGGAAGACCCCTTTGCTCCTGCGGGGGGGCAAGATCCTTTCGGCGACTTCTGAATCCGGCCCAGGATCGCCCTGTGCAGCCCTCTGCAGAATCGGAAACGTTTCCTCGCAGAGGCGTGCACGTGATCTAGCGCAAAGTCGTTCTTTTTGGTAGAATGCTGACTGCTATTTGACGCTTTTTTTTGACGAGCGGGCGAGACCGCCTGCAGCGTCGAAAACCCCGCATTTGACGGCCTCCACGGGCCGCCCATTCATGAGCGATTCCTCCTCGACTGACCCTGCTTCGAACGACCCATCCGAGGATCCAAACGTTGTGCCCGCGGGAGCGGTTTCCGGCGACGGGGATGCAGCCGAGGTGATCGCTGGTCCGCAAAAGCCGGTGGAGCGTGTTTCGACGGGACCGGCGGCGAACTCGGAGTACACCGACAAGGATTTGCTGCACCTGTCGGATCTTGAGCACGTGCGCGAACGTCCCGGGATGTACATCGGTGACACGACCGTCCGCGGTCTGCACCACTTGGTCTACGAAGTCGTCGACAACTCGATCGACGAAGCCATGGCTGGTTTCGCCAAATCAGTCAGCGTGATCGTTCACACCGATGGCAGTGTCACGGTGGAAGACGATGGTCGCGGGGTCCCCGTGACACGTCACGATCAGTTGTCAGAGGAGCTGGATCGCGAAGTCAGCACGCTGGAGGGCGTGATGACGGTGCTGAAGTTCGGCGGCAAGTTCGAAAAGGGGGCCTACCAAACCTCCGGCGGTTTGCACGGTGTGGGTGTGACCGTGGTGAACTTCTTGAGCCAGTGGGCCGAGGTGGAAGTCAGCCGGGATGGGTCGACTTGGACTCAGGGTTACGAACGCGGGATTCCCACCGGCCCGATTCAGAAAGGTCGGCCGACGAAAAAAACGGGGACCAAGACCACATTCAAAGCCGATGGGCAGATTTTCACGGTCACCAAGTACAACTTCGACACACTGCAGAAACGGCTGCAGGAACTGGCGTTCCTCAACAGTGGCGTTCGCATCAAATTCCTCGACGAGCGAAACGGCGAAGGCGGCGACTACCAGTATGACCGTGGGATCGTTGAGTTCGTGGAACACCTCAACCGTGCCAGCGACGTGTTGCACGGCGATGTGATTCAGTTCGTCGGTGAGAAAGAAGGTGTCGAGTACGACATGGCGCTGCAGTACAGCACCGAGTTCACGGAAACGGTTCAGTCGTACGTCAATAACATTCACACCATCGAAGGCGGAACGCACGTGTCCGGTTTTCGATCCGCTCTGACGCGGACGTTGAACAACTACGGCAAAAAAGAAGGCCTGTTCAAGAGCACCACGCCAACCGGCGACGATTTTCGAGAGGGTCTGACGGCGGTGATCAGCGTGCGGGTTCCTCACCCGCAGTTCGAAGGTCAAACCAAAACCAAGCTTGGCAATGGCGAGGTCGACGGCATCATCACCAGTGGCGTTGGCGAAGCACTCAGCAAGTACTTGGAAGAGAATCCTCGAACCGCCAAGGCGATTGTTCGCAAAGGTTTGCTTGCCGCGGAAGCTCGCGAAGCAGCTCGCAAGGCCAAGGATCAGCTGCGAAAGCGAAAGGACGCCCTCGGTGGCGGTGGTTTGCCCGGCAAACTTCGCGATTGCATTTCCAAGAAGATGGAAGAATGCGAAGTCTACCTGGTCGAAGGTGATTCGGCCGGTGGGTCGGCTGAAGGTGGGCGGATGCGAGAGTACCAAGCGATCCTGCCGCTTCGCGGTAAGATCATCAACGCGTACAAGAGTCGCGAAGACAAGGTGCTGGCCAACGAAGAAGTCCAGTCGATGATCCAAGCGATTGGGACTGGAATCGGCGCCGATCAGGATCTCACGCGACGCCGGTACAACAAAGTCATCATCATGACGGATGCCGACGTCGATGGCAGTCACATTCGCACGTTGTTGCTGTGTTTCTTCTATCGACAGATGTACCAATTGGTGGCCGCGGGACACGTTTATGTGGCCCAGCCGCCTTTGTTCCGGGTCTCGCAAGGCAAGAGCCGCTACTACATCCAATCGGAAGAGGAGATGAAGGGCCAGTTGCTCGAACGCGGTTTGAATGACACGCGATTCGAGACCGAAGATGGACGCAGCGCCGAAGGCGATACCATGCGAGCCCTCTGCGTCGCGCTGGCGTCGATGGAAGATGCGATCGTTGCCTTGGAACGACGCGGTGTCAGTCTGCGTGTTCACAGCGAACGATTTGATCCAGTCACCGGCAAGCTGCCTCCGTTCTTGTTAACGATCCTGGGGGAAGAACACTGGTTCATGAAGCAAGCGGATGTGGAGACTTACCTCGCTGAAAACAACGCTACCTTGGACATCGACCAGCCTGAAGAAGAGTTGAATGCCGACGGTGAGCCGGTCGCTGAGAGTGATGAGCCTGAAAGATTGGTCGCTCACTTGGCCGAGCTGCATGAGGTTCGGACGATCAACAGCGGTTTGAAGGACATGGAGCCGCTTGGGTTCGGGTTGCAGGATTTGATCCCGGCCGACCGAACCGGTTCCACCACGCCCCGCTTTGAACTCGTTCGTGGCGAAGACCTGCGTCGACCGCTGGAAGACCTGCGGGAGCTGTTGCCGGAAGTGCGGGCTGCTGGTGAAAAGGGTTTGCAAGTGACCCGCTTTAAAGGGCTGGGCGAAATGAACGCGGAAGAGCTCCGCGAAACAACGCTCGATCCCGCCAACCGGACGCTGGTGAAGGTCAATCTGACTGACGCAGGCGCCGCCGACGAAATGTTCCGTTTGTTGATGGGGGACAAAGTTGAGCCCCGTCGCGAATTCATCGAAACCCACGCACTTGATGTGCGAAACTTGGACGTCTAGCACGATGGTCACACCGCCTCCCAGAGACAATCCCGAAGGTTCGGACATCGAAACTGCGGAGGCGTTGATTCAGAGCGTTGCCCAGGTCAAGGAGCAGGTCGGCCGAATCGTGGTCGGTCAGAGCGATGTGATTGAGCAATTGCTGATTGCGATCTTGGCTCGCGGTCATTGTTTGCTGGAGGGGGTGCCGGGATTGGCAAAGACGTTGATGGTTCGGACCTTGGCGAGTTCGATGAGTCTGGATTTTCGTCGCATCCAGTTCACGCCTGACCTGATGCCGGGCGACATCACCGGCACCGACATCATTCAAGAGGATCACGAAACCGGCCGTCGAGAGATGCTGTTTCGGCCCGGTCCCGTGTTCACACAAATGTTGTTGGCCGACGAGATCAACCGGACGCCGCCCAAGACTCAGGCGGCGCTGTTGGAGGCGATGCAGGAGCACGAGGTCACGGCGGGCGGCAAGACCTACGCTCTCAAAGAGCCGTTCTTTGTTCTCGCGACGCAAAACCCGATTGAGCAGGAGGGAACCTACCCGCTTCCAGAGGCTCAGCGGGATCGGTTCTTGTTTCATGTCGTCGTTGGGTATCCCTCTCGCGATCAAGAGTCCGAGATTGTTGAGCGGACCACATCGGGTGATCTGGCGGATGTTCAGCCCGTCGTCAGCGGCGAAGACATTTGCAAGTTTCAATCCGTTGTCCGCCGGGTTCCATTGCCGGAGCACGTGAAGAACTGGGTGATTGACGCGGTTCGAGCGGCACGCCCCAGCGAGCCCGACGCGAAGGGCTGGGTGAAAGAGTGGATCCAATGGGGGCCTGGTCCGCGCGCGAGCCAGCAGTTGGTGCTGGCGTCCAAGGCACGTGCGTTGTTGCACGGTCGCACACATGTGACGCTTGAAGACGCACAGACGCTCGCGTTGCCGGTGTTGCGTCACCGAATTGTGCCAACTTTTGCCGCCGAAGCGGATGGGATTGCAGTCGAGGATTTGGTCGCGCGTTTGGTGGCCGAGCAGAGTGCCGGGGCGGCATCTGTTTTGTAGGAATGCCGGGCGAACGCTGCAGGTTGTGAAAGGCGGTTGGCTTTGCCGGCCATTCTCAGCTCTCGGCTCGAGCCGCGCGGCGGTAGCTTCCCAGCACGTGAGTGTGATGCGTCGCAGTTTTCAGGTGTTCGATTGCTTTGGCAACGGCGGGGTCCTCGCGATGACCTGGGAATTCGACGACAAAGAAGTACTCGTTCTTTGTCCCCGGCTGAGGAAACGATTCGATCCAGGTCAGGTTGAGCTCATGCTGCTTGAAGATGCCCATTGCATCGGCCAGTGTGCCCGGCTGATGGGCAACCTGAAACAGAAGGGTTGTTTTGTCGTTTCCAGTGGCGGTGGGTTGGTTGTGTCCGAGGACCGCGAAGCGGGTGATGTTGTCACGGTTGTCTTCGATGTTGGCCCCGATGACGCGAAGTCCGTGCCGGCGTCCGGCCGCTTCGCTAGCGATCGCGGCGACTCCAGGCTGAGTGACAGCCAATTTGGCGGCGGCAGCGGTCGAGCTGCATTCGATCAGTTTTGCAGTGGGTAAATGATTGGCCAGCCAGGCGCGGCATTGTGAGATTGCCTGTGGTTTGCTGTGGACTTCCGTGATTGCGTCGCGATCGCACATCGCCAGCAGTTGGTGGTGGATGGCAAGTTGGACTTCGCCGGTGATCGAGACTTTGCCTTTGGAAAGCCGGCCAAAGGTGTCGACCACGCGGCCATCGGTGCTGTTTTCAATCGGGGCAATTCCGCCCGCACAGTCGCCTCGCTCGACCGCGTCAAAGACCGCGCCGATCGATGGGACAGGCAAGAGATTGGCTGCCTCACCAAAGTAAGCGAGTGCTGCGAGGTGGCTGTAGCTGTCTGTCGGTCCAAGGAAGGCGAAGGTGCCAGGTCGGGTGGCGCGCCAGCAGGCGGAAGCGACGTGTCGCAAGACACTGCGTTGGTCTTCGGGGCAAATCGTGGGATTCGCAGCCGCTTCGTCTGCTTCCTTTTGGCTGACGAGGCGGTCGATCGACGCCAGGGTGCCGGCCCAATCGGATTCCGCGTTGGAGGCTGCTTGTTGGGTCATCACCCGACAGCGTTCACGCAATAGTTCCAGGATTTGGGTGTCGATGGATTCGGTTGGATTGCGTGATTCAGGTGAGCTCATGGGATCTGTCTTTCGAGCGTGTGCGAAAGGTGACTGCCGTTTTGGCAAGGCAGCATTGTGGCACAGAGCAAGGATTTAGGAGGGCTGCCAAAACGGAATGGAATGTTTTTTTTACAGCGGTCGAGTTGGGTTTTTGTCGGCGAATCAGGTGTTTTTCGAGAGTTGTCGTTTTGGCAAGAGGGGCGTGTGAAGGTGTCTGGCACAGATCTTGCCATATCTGGCGATCGAACCAAAAGGCTGACGAAATGGACCGCCCAGGTGCCGCGGTCGGCCCGGCGAAACCCAGACTCATATCATTTGACACCCACTAACCCGCTCGGACACAGGAGTTCACGCATCATGGCACAAGGCGAAAAAATCATCGGCATCGACCTCGGGACCACCAACAGCGTGGTCGCGATCATGGAGGGCAGCGAGCCCAAGGTGATTCCCAACGCGGAGGGAAATCGACTGACTCCGAGTGTGGTCGCGTTCACCGACAAGCAAGAAACCATCGTCGGCGAACCCGCTCGACGTCAAGCCGTCACCAACCCGAAACGCACCGTTTACTCGGCCAAGCGTTTCATGGGACGTCGTCACAACGAAGTTCAGTCGGAAGAAAAAATGGTGCCTTACGGCGTCACCGGCGGACCGGGCGACTACGTGAAAATTCAGGTGGGCGACAGTGAATACACCCCACAGGAAATCTCTGCCAAGATCCTTCGTAAGTTGAAGGAATCGGCGGAATCCTACCTGGGACACAAGGTCAACAAAGCGGTCATCACCGTTCCTGCGTACTTCAACGACGCACAGCGACAAGCGACCAAGGACGCTGGCCAAATCGCCGGTTTGGAAGTCGCTCGGATTATCAACGAACCAACCGCTGCTGCTCTGGCATACGGTTTGGACAAGAAGAAGGATGAAAGCATCATCGTCTTCGACTTGGGCGGTGGTACGTTCGACGTCTCTGTTCTGGAAGTTGCCGACAGTGGTGACGAAGATCAAGAGAGCCGCGTGTTCCAAGTGATCAGCACATCAGGTGACACTCACCTCGGCGGCGATGACTTCGACGAAGCATTGATCAACTATGTTGCCAGCGAATTCCAAAAGGAAAACGCGATCGATCTTCGCAACGATGCAATGGCTTTGCAGCGGTTGCAAGAGGCTTGCGAAAAGGCCAAGAAAGAGCTCAGCACGTTGCCTGAGACCGACATCAACTTGCCCTTCATCACGATGGATGCCTCGGGACCGAAGCACCTGACGATGAAGATCACTCGATCCAAGTTTGAAGAGTTGATCGATGCGTTGGTGGAACGTTGCCGCGGTCCAGTGCTGCAAGCATTGAAAGACGCTGGGATGGACCCCAAGGACATTGACGAAGTCGTGTTGGTCGGTGGTAGCACACGTGTGCCCAAGGTTCGCGAAGTTGTCAAAAGCATCTTCGGGAAAGAGCCTCACCAAGGCGTCAACCCTGACGAAGTGGTTGCGGTGGGTGCTGCGATCCAAGGCAGCGTTTTGGCTGGTGACCGCAATGATGTGTTGCTGCTTGATGTGACCCCGCTGACGCTCGGAATCGAAACCGAAGGTGGCGTGATGACTGCCTTGGTCGAACGCAACACCACGATCCCAGCCGAGAAGAAGAACGTCTTCAGCACGGCTGCTGACAATCAAACAGCAGTGACCGTTCGCGTTTTCCAAGGGGAACGCAAGATGGCCAATGCGAACCGGTTGCTGGCTGAATTCAACTTGGAAGACATTCCCGCCTCCCCGCGTGGCGTGCCGCAAATCGAAGTGAAATTTGACATCGATCAAAACGGCATTCTGAGCGTTTCGGCCAAGGAATTGAAAACAGGGAAGGAAGCCAATGTCGAAATCAAAGACAGTGGCGCGTTGTCTGACAGTGACATCGAGCAAATGCAGAAGGATGCGGAAGCCAATGCCGAGGAAGACAAGCGGCAGTTTGAATTGGTGGAAGCACGCAACAAGGTCAATCAGCAGGTCTACCAGCTTGAGAAGTTGATGGGCGAGAACGATGACAAGTTGTCCGATGACGACAAGGCTCCGATGAACGCTGCGATTGAGAAGGTCAAGAAAGCCGCTGAAGGCGATGACTTGGCTGAGATCAAGGCTGCGTCAGACGAACTGGAAGCTGCCTCGCAAGCATTCAGCAAGGTCTTGTACGAAAAGACGGATGCCGCTGGCGAAGCAGGAGCTGATGCGGCGGGTGCCGCTGGGGCAACTGCGGGCGGTGGCGACGACGACGACGCGATCGACGCGGAGTTCGAAGTCAAAGAGTGACCCAACCGATGTGAGTCGGATGGTTGAATCCTTTCGGCTCGCACGTTTTTGATAACGGCGAGTCTCGTTCGGCTGCATCGCAGCCGAGCGGGCGCTCGCTTTTTTTATGTCTGTTCATTTTGTCCTTGGCGATGCCGTTCGGCGCGGAAATTGTATTGCTGGTCCTCTCGATTGATTCCGTGTCCCACCCCCTTGTCCCACCCTCCTACTCTGCCTGGAGATTCTGATGGCCTTTCGAATCGACAAACTCACAACTCAAGCTCAAAACGTGGTTGCTGAGGCGCAAGCCCAGGCCACTTCCGCAGGCAACGCCGAGATCGATCCGCTGCATGTGCTTTCCGCTGCGGTGAACCAGCGAGATGGAATCACAACGCCATTGCTGGAAAAGATCAATGTGGATGTATCCAAACTGAAGTCGTTGTTGGTGAGCGAATTGGAAAAGCTTCCCAACGCGTCGGGCATGGGCCAGGCGCGTGTGTCCGCGAAACTGCAAGCGGCACTCGAAGCGTCGGCGACTTCTGCGGAATCGTTGAAAGACGAGTACGTCAGCACCGAGCATCTGCTCGTCGGTTTGGCTCGCACCGACAACAAGGCCAAGAATCTGTTGTCCTTGTTGGGCGTTTCTGAGAACGATCTGCTCACAGCGATGAGCCAGATTCGTGGGTCGGCCCGTGTGACAGATCCCAATGCGGAATCGACGTATCAAGCCCTTGAGAAATTCGGCATCGACCTGACCCAGTTGGCTCAAAGTGGCAAGTTGGACCCGGTCATTGGACGCGACAACGAGATCCGTCGTGTGATCCAGGTTCTCTCGCGTCGCACCAAGAACAACCCTGTGTTGATTGGCCAACCGGGCGTGGGCAAAACGGCGATCGCAGAAGGGTTGGCCCTCCGCATCTTCGAAGGCGATGTGCCGCAAAGCCTGAAAGGCAAGAAGGTGGTATCCCTGGACATGGGGGCTTTGGTCGCCGGAGCCAAGTTTCGCGGTGACTTCGAAGAGCGATTGAAATCGGTGCTTCGTGAAGTCAAGGATTCCGATGGCAAGGTGATTCTGTTCATCGACGAGTTGCACCTCGTTGTGGGAGCAGGCAATGCCGAAGGTTCGGCTGACGCGGCGAACTTGCTCAAGCCTGAGTTGGCTCGCGGTGCACTGCGATGCATTGGCGCCACGACGCTGGACGAGTACCGGCAGCACATTGAAAAGGATGCGGCGCTGGAGCGGCGGTTCCAGCCTGTGTTTGTGGGCGAGCCCAATGTGGAAGACACCGTGGCGATTCTGCGTGGCTTGAAGCCTCGTTATGAATCGCACCACGGTGTTCGGATCACGGACAGTGCGTTGGTTGCCGCCGCCAACCTTTCCGACCGCTACATCTCGGATCGGTTCTTGCCGGACAAGGCCATCGACTTGATCGATGAAGCCGCCAGTCGCTTGGCGATGGAAAAGGAAAGTGTGCCTGAACCGATCGATCGTTTGCAGCGACGCCTTCGCCAATTGGAGTTGGTTCACCGGCAGTTGGTGGATGAACAAGAGGCTTCTGCGGTCGAAAAACGAGTCGATGTGGAAGCGGAGATGGAAGCTGCCAAGGCGGAACTGGCCAGTTTGAAGGAGCAGTGGGAAACCGAAAAGATGGGGTTGGACGATGTCCAGTCCGTTCGCCAAGAGGTGGATCAGTTGCAGCATCGTTTCGCTCAGTTGGACGCGGAAGCCAAGGAGAAGCAACTCCGAGGTGAGAGTCCCGAAGACGCCTACAGTGAGATGTTGCAGGTGCAATCGCGGCTGCGTGAATTGCAGGCTCGAATTGATGAGGCTGAAAAACGCGATGAGTCAGCGCAAGAAGAAAGCGACGGTCCTGCGGATGAAAAGCGTCGTCTGCTCCGCAAGGAGGTGACGGAGGAAGAGATCGCTGAGGTTGTCAGCACTTGGACCGGCGTTCCCGTCACTCGCATGATGGAAACCGAACGGGCCAAGTTGTTGGTGATGGAAGAGCGTTTGCATCAACGAGTGGTGGGCCAGGATGAAGCGGTCACTGCCGTCTCGGACGCGGTCCGTCGCAGTCGCAGTGGTTTGCAAGATCCCAATCGTCCGATCGGATCGTTCCTGTTCTTGGGGCCAACCGGTGTCGGGAAAACGGAGCTTTGCAAGGCGCTGGCAGAAGTGATGTTCGATGACGATTCCGCAATGGTTCGCATCGACATGAGTGAGTTCATGGAACGGCACAGTGTCTCTCGTTTGATCGGTGCCCCTCCCGGCTATGTTGGCTACGAAGAGGGTGGCAAATTGACCGAGGCTGTGCGGCGGCGCCCGTACGCGGTGATCTTGCTCGATGAGATGGAGAAGGCTCATCCAGACGTCTTCAATATTTTGTTGCAGGTGCTCGACGATGGGCGCCTGACGGACGGGCAAGGCCGAACGGTGAACTTCACCAACACGGTCGTTGTGATGACCAGCAACGTTGGCAGCCAAGTGATCCAGCGCGTCACCGAGGAAGGCGGCGGCGAAGACGAAATGCGTGCGGCGGTCGAGGAAGCATTGAAGGCCAGGTTCTTGCCTGAGTTCCTCAACCGGATCGACGACACCGTGATCTTTCATCCGCTGCAGCAGACACAAATTCGGCGGATTGTGGAGTTGCAACTCGAGGAGCTTCGGACGCGACTGGCAGCCAACGGTTTGTCGGTCGAGATTTCGGAAGCCGCGATCGATCAAATCGCGGAGGTGGGATACGACCCTGCCTACGGTGCACGCCCTCTCAAGCGTGTGATCCAACGCGAGATCCAAAACCCGCTCGCATCCGCGATTTTAAAGAACAGTTATCCGGAGGGCACGGTGATCAAGATCGATCACAATGGCGACGGATTTGTGTTCTCGGGTTGAGTCGCTGCAGGAGGGCAACAGGGGCCGGTTCTCGCCGGCCCCTTTCTCATGGCGGGCTCCGTTCCGATCACAAAGCTGGCGGAATTGTCACGTGGACACCCTGAGTTTGTTGTTTGGCGTCCCGAGTCCTGCGACAATCACGGGGCCGATGATCCGTCCCCTTTCCGGTCAACGCTCCCATGAGATCTGGGGGCGGGTGCTGGAGCAGTTTGGGCATTGGTTGTTGGGTTTCGTTACGATGAGCTCACTTTGTCCCCAGTCCTCACGAGAGATTGTCCCTGATGTTGCAACGTTTTGCCTTGGTGTTGACGCTGGTTTGCGTTTCTTCCGTGGTTGGTTCCGCCGCGGAACAGCCCGCATTTGATGCTGAAAAATCGAAGCTCTCTTTCACTGGTTCCAAGCCGGATGGCAAGCATGAAGGTGGTTTCAAGAAGTTCACCGCTGACGCGGCCTTGAATATTGAAGAGCCCAGCAAGGGCTCGCTCAAGATCGAAATCGATGCGACGAGTCTTTGGTCCGATGCTGACAAGCTGACCAATCACCTGAAGAACCCGGACTTCTTTGACGTTCGCAAGCACCCCAAGATCACGTTCGAATCGACCAAGATTGAGCATGACCCGTCCGAAGACAAAGTGAACATTGTCGGGAAGTTGACCATGCTTGGCAAAACGGTCGAGGTCACCATCCCTTCGATGCCCAAGTTGACGGAAGACATGCTGGTCTTGGCTGCGAACTTTGACATTGATCGAACCAAGTGGGGCATGACCTACGGCAAGGGCAAGATCAACGACAAGGTTGCCATTCAAGCTCTCTTGGTCTTCAAGCGATAAGATTGTGGAAACGCAAATTCTACTTTGGTGTGTGCTGACGCCAGCGATCTTGTCGCTGGCGTTTGTCATTGGTGCTTGGGCAATTCTGCGATCCAAGCTGACGATTGCCCCGGATCGCTTGCCGGCAATCCTTGCGGTGATCGGGTGGTCGATTGCGGTGAGTGCCTGCATGTTGGCAAGACAGGATCTGGTTTGGCCTGCCCTGGACGCTTGGCAAGTCGTGTTGGCACCGATCTTTGTTTCGTCGTTGTTGTTGGCGGGGTGTCCTTGGGCACCCGCGTTGACGAACGCCACCGATTCAAAATCCAACGCTGGATTGTGGTGGTTGATCGCTGGTTTGGGATCCGTGGCCACGGCCATGTGGAGCATGCCCACCGGTGAGGGTTGGACGGACATGTTGCCGCTTCATCGTCCTTGGATGGCCTCCGTCGCCGGGGCCGCGTTGATCAACGTTTGGTCGTTGGACCGCATGCGGAGAACCGGTGCAGCGCCGTGGATCCTGTGGGTTGGACTGGCGGGTTTGGTCGCACCCACGTTGTTGGCCGCCAGTGCGTATGGTGGCTTGGCAGAGTGGATGGTGAGTGCTCTGGTGGCGACGACTGTTTTCGCCATCGCAGCGGCGCTCCTGCCCGAGTCAAAGATCGGAAGGCTGTTTCCGGCAGTGCTTCTGCTGGCGGCGAGCACAACCGCAACGGGGCGGTTCTACACTTACGAAGAACACCCGGCTTGGTTGTACGGTTTGATCCTGCTGCTGCCGACTTGTGTCTCCATCCCCGACGCTTGGCTTCAAAATCAATCGACAACTGTTCGAGTCTGCACGGCGGTCTCTGTCGCAGTGGTTCTGCTCAGTGTGATCGGATGGTTTCTGCTTGGGGATGCTCTGTTCGCCGAGCCGACGGAGGAATGGTGATTTGGAAGTGGAAAGGGCCACAGGGCCACAGGGCCACAGGGACTCAGGGACTCAGGACTCAGGACTCAGGACTCGTTCCATTTGCAGAGGGAGTTGACGTAGGCAGAGCCTCCGTCTCGGTTCCAGCCATCGAGTTGGCTGGGTTCTTTGAGTTGCTGGCCGCGACGCATGGGGGTCACAATGAATTGGCTGTCGATGTCTGGAAGCGTCGTCATGTCGCCCCATAGTTTTTCGAATTGCGCGACCGGGAACACGTCTTCTTGAGCGTGGCCCCAGCGTTTCTTGACTTCTTTGAGCGTGATGTAGGTGGGCAAGCGAGCGGCCATTTGGCGGACCGCGGCGTCGACAGCCGACGCGTCGTTCAGTGAATTTCGATCCAAGCCAAAGGAGTCCAGCAGGGCGTCGACGTCGATCCAGGTTGTCATCGAGTTGTAGAACTTGAGCCCAAACTCGATGCGTTCGTCGGGCATCGCGAGTCCTTCGACCAAGCGTGGACGACCTGCGACGAGGGCCAGTCCACCGCCGCGATCTTCGAGGCGACGAGGGATGACTTCGTAGCTGAGCGTGGCGCCGGATTCGATGTGCAAGCCGAACAGTGCCGGGTCCACGTTGGCACCCAGGGTGTCGATGTTGTGCAGCATCAGATAGCGAAGCGATGGTTGGTCACGCAGGAGCTGCGAAAGGGTTCCGTTTCGAAACAGATTCGGGACTTCGTACCAGTGTCCGACCGGGTGCACGCACTGTGCCGCGACGTTGTCGATGTAGTCGGAACCTTCGCCGGTTTGCTGCGCCCAGTTCGCAATCGCGGATCGAGCGCTTTCACGCATCTTTTGTTGTTGTTGATCCAGGACCTGTTGAGCGGTTTCTTCCCAAAGAAAGTGCAGGTCTCGAACCATGGGAACCATTCGCAATCCAACGCTGCGGCCACTGGAGACATGCACCGGACCATCGTGCCCATAGTTCTGGGTGCGATCCAGAACCGTGCGGATCGCTTCGTCGGTCATCCAGCTGGTCGTGATGACATGTGGGATGACGCCGCCGTGCTGAGCGGTGGTGGCCCGGTTCTTCGCCAAGTGGATTTCCAAGAAGCTTCGGTGCTTTCCCGCAAACCGGTGAAACGGATGCAGGGCTTTGCAGACGCCGGCGCCTTGCGTCCAGCGGCTGCCAACACCAGCCGCCAGCGTGATGACGCCAACTTGCCCGTCCGCGATCGCTTGGGAGCCAAGCTTGGCCAAGCGATCCTCCACACCATCGCGAGTGTCGGTGACGTGGGCTGGTGTGACATCGGTGATTTTGAGATCGCGAGAGAGTCGGTTGGCGGCCAAGCCAAACTTTCCGGCTCGCATGTCGGCCCGGATCTGCTCGTGTTGAGCCCGGTCAAAGCCGCTCCGTTTCAGGATCGCGGCCAGCGAATCATCGCTCATTGATGGCGCGTCGTTCTTCTCGTTTTCAGCTTGGCTGTCCGATGGCAGGACGCTTCGAAGCAGCAGAGCTGCATTGGCCTCGAGATCGTTTGGATCGCTGCAGCGTCGTGAGATGCCAGCGAGTTCCTCGCGGGTTTGAGGTGAGAGCTCACGCAGTGGTTTGCGAAGCCACTTGGGCATCATCAAGGCGTAGTACTTTTGCGGCAGGGCAGCGGACTGGGCTGGCAGCAGCTCCGCGAAAGTGCCGTGATCGTTGATTTGAAAGTCATAGACAACCGGATCCATTGCGAACGGCAACGCCGTTTCCAGTTCGCGTTTGACTGTCACCATCTCTTGGCTGAGCCAGTCCTGTGCGGCTTGTTTGATGGTGGGATCAAAGATGAACCCCATTCCGCCGCCGGACATTCCGCCCAGCATCCAGAATCCCCAGAACTGATCCCCGTACTGCTCGCGACAACGCTGGATCATCACATCGGTGAACCGGTTGGTTGCCCAGGGGATGATGGTCTGCAGTGGGCCTTCGAAGTTCTTGGTCGTCAGTGAACCGAGGCGACGGATGTCACCTTGTTGCAGTGCATCGACCACCTCGTCGTAAATCGACATCGCTACTTGACGGCCGATCCATTGGTCGCGTCCACGAACGAGGTAGTGCTCGGTGACCATCTCGAGAATGGGGCCGACGTTCTGTGCCATCCCGCCGTGCACGACGACCAGCGAGTCTTGCAGTTTTTGACGGGCGTCGGTGCTGATCCGATCTTCGCCGAGGACTTCATGGTCGGGCATCAGGCGACCGCGACTGATTCCAAATTCGGGATCTTCTTCGCCAGCGGTTTGGCCACAGATGAGTTTGATACCGGGCCACACGCCGCCGGAATCTTGCCACCCACCACCGCTGCCGCCGATCCATTCGCCCAGAATCGCGCGAGCGGCGATCAGTCGGCGGTCCGTTTCCGTGAGCACGCCTTCGAGTGACTGGATTTGCCCGGTCGCTCGCATCAGGTTGCTGATCAGAGAACCGAGCAGGTTGGTGGAAACGGCGAGTCGTGAACCTTTGGGGATGTCATTGATTTTGGAAACCAGTTCCAGGCCTTTGCCGCGGCCGACCACTCGTTCGAGCAGCGAGGCCATGTCGGACCCGCAACCTTCCAAGCCCGGAGGAACGACGCCGGCCGCGATCACGGCGGCTTTAAGAAGTCCCAGGTAGTCTCGGGCGAAATCGAACATCTCGGCGACCGTCGTGACTTCGACGCTGGCGTTGAGGTCGACACTGACCAATCGAAACACCGGTTGATCAATCACTCGCAAGTAAGTTTCGATTGGCGGTCGTACCTTTTCGTCCCGCCCGCGAACACCGAGGTCGACGGAGACGTTGATGACTCGGGCGCCTTCGGGGTAGTCCATTCCCAGAAAGAAGATGTCGCTCCAGGCGGAATGCGAGACATCCATTCGCACGGCGGTGGTTTCTTTCAAGACCGGCGAAAGGTGCGGGCTGCTTTCGGTTGGCAACAGTTCTTTGCGGATTCGGAGTGGGTGTTCAGCAACATGCCCCAAGCGAAACATCCATTGATTGCCGCGAACCGTGCGAACACTGTGGCGGACTTGGTCGGCGAGTGTTTGGAACCCCAGTTCGTGATACGCCGCCGCGAGCGCGCTGGACAAGGCGTCGCTGGGACCATCGCTGGATTGAACTTCCAGGAACTCGTCGATGGCTTCTTGGAAACGTCGGCCAAGCAAGTGTTCGTAGCCTTCGAACGGGATGCTTCCGGAGACCGATTGATCGAGACGCGATGGCAGGTGATAGCGATAGATCGCGGATAAAAAGAACAACGCTCGAACGCGTTGGTACAAGTTTTCTTCTTGGCGACGAAAACGATCCAGCTCGGCAATGTGCTGGAGAAGTTCGGGGAGCGTGGCGTCCTCGAGCAGTGATTCCAACGAGCGATCTCGCAGGTCAGCTTGATCGGTCGTGATGGTTTCAATCAACGAATTCAGGGAGCGAAGTTCCGGCATCAGTTGGACCCTTCTGGTGTCGATGATTCCGCCGAAGAATTGGACGCTGGCGCGACGGGCGACTCCGATCGTGTGGCCAGCAGTTCGACCAATTCGGTGAGCAAGAGGTCTCGGTCACGTCCCGACAAGCCAATCGCCAGTTGTGCGATCAGGACGCCGTATTGCTCGCCAATGTTGTAGCGGCGACCTTGCAGTTGATACGCGAGGTATTTTCCACGGTGAGGGAGCTTTGCTGCCGCGTCGGAAAGCGATGGGCGTTCCATGCTTGGATCGGCCACGACTTCATGCAGGCATTCCATGACCGCAGGAGTCAGAACGTGCATGCCGAAGTAGCCCAGGTAGTATCCGCTTCGCAGGCCCGGCGTGATCAGTGATTGTTCGGCGAGCGTCGGGGTTGGTTTTTCGACGACGGTGCGAACGTCATACAGACCATCGAATCGCGGCACGCTGGCTCCGCCGACAATGCCAAAGTACGGGAGGCGATGTTCTCGCGTGGATTGCACAGCGGAAACCGGGCAGGCGTGTTGCTCTGCCATTTGGATCAATTGAGCCGCGCAGCTTTTCGACGTTGCGGACAGATACAGGTGGTCGCTCACCAGGTGCAGAAAAGCGTCCTCGCCGCAGAACGATTCGGCTTGCAGGATCGCATCGGCATAGCCGAGGGGGCGTTCCTGATGAACGAAGTGCAGGTTCCCCAGAGAGCCACCGGCGGCTTGGCGGTAGTTGTCCTCGTCACCGGGTTGGATGACGACGCAGATCTCTTCCACACCCGCCGATAGAGTTTCTTCGACGATCAATTGGAGTGCCGTTTTCTCTTCGCCCGAACCGTCCACCAAGCGTTGCAGCGGAAGGGTGTTCTGGTTGGGGGCTGCGGCGGTGATGACCGCTTTTCGAACTCGCATGGGTCGGTCTTGCAGAAAAGGAAAAGGCCTTGGTTGGGTGCTTCGACCCACAGAATAGTCGAGGTGCTCGAGACCGCCACCGGATCAACCCAATCGGGGAGTCTGAGAGCAGGTTCCCCCGCCGCGGGAACGGTCAGCTATCCTGTTGGCGTTCCGCTTGGGAGGGCTGTGTTGGTTCTTCCGTTGGTGCGGGGTGCAGTTGATGGTCTTTCGATTCAAAGGTTGGTAGTGCGAGTCATCCCCCATTTTCGCGATGTTTTGATCGGGTTGTTGTTCTTGGCGATTGGGATTGGTGCTGGCGTTTCTTGCCGAGCCGACTCCAGTTCGCGGCCCAATGTGTTGGTGGTTCTGACGGACGATCAGGGCTGGGGGGATCTCAGCCTGCATGGCAATCCCAACTTGCAAACGCCGCACATTGATTCGTTGGCTCGCGATGGCGTGCAGATTCAGAACTTTTATGTGTGTGCCGTTTGCTCCCCGACTCGAGCGGAGTTTTTGACGGGGCGCTATCACACGCGATCGGGCGTGTTCAGCACCTCAGCGGGCGGTGAGCGGATCGACGCGGCCGAGCGGACCATCGGGGATGCGTTTCAAGAAGCGGGCTACGCGACGGCGGCTTTTGGGAAATGGCACTCGGGAATGCAGGCACCGTATCATCCCAACTCGCGCGGGTTCGAGGAGTTTTATGGTTTCTGCAGTGGTCACTGGGGCAACTACTTTTCGCCCATGTTGGAACACAATGGCGAAATCGTGCAGGGGAAAGGGTTCATCGTGGATGATTTGACGAACCACGCGATCGATTTCATTGAGCAGCATCGCGCTGATCCGTTTTTCGTTTATCTGCCGCTGAATACACCGCATTCACCGATGCAGGTTCCCGATGAAGATTGGAAGAAATTCGAAGGCAAGGAGATTGTGCCTGACTCTCGTCCCGAGAATGCCAAGCAGGAAGATGTTCAGCACACTCGGGCGGCGCTCGCGTTGTGCCAGAACATTGATGACAACGTCGGTCGGTTGTTAGGAGCCTTGGATCGATTGTCGCTTTCAGAAAACACGATCGTGGTGTTCTTTTGCGACAACGGGCCGAACGGTTCTCGGTTCAACGGCGGGTTAAGAGGCCGCAAGGGAGCGGTTCACGAGGGCGGATTGCGTTCGCCTTGCTTGATTCGGTACCCAGAGAAACTTGAAGCCGGTCGAACGGTCGGGGGGATCGCGGGAGCGATCGACCTGTTCCCGACTCTTGCCGATCTGTGCGAAGTCGAGGTGGGGGCCACCGCGGGACCGCTGGACGGCATGTCGCTGCAGGGCGTGTTGAACGATCCGAAGGAGTTGCCTGCGCAACGTTTGATTTTCACGGCTTGGAAGGGCAAGCTCAGCGTTCGATCCAACCAGTATCGCTATCACCAAAACGGCGATCTGTTTGATTTGCAAGCGGACCCCGGGGAAACTCGATCGGTCGCGAAGGAAAATGCTGCCGTTGTGGCGAGAATGAAAGGGGCGCTCGAGGATTGGACGCAAGAAACCAAGCCTCGTGAGCGGAACTATTCCGAGGAGCAGGTCTTTCCTGTCGGGCATCCCGATCATGCCTGGACGCAGCTTCCCGCCCGTGATGCGCAGGCAACCGGCGAAATTCGCCGGAGCAATCGGTTTCCCAACAGCAGTTACATGACTCATTGGCATTCGGAAGCGGATGCCGTCACGTGGGACGTGGACGTTTTGGCTGGCGGGCAGTTTGAAGTGGAGTTGCACTACGCGTGTCCGGAGTCGGCAGTGGGAACACGGTTGCAATTGGAATGGCAGCAACCCGGTGTGATGGAAGCAATTCAGTCTGTCGTGACGGAGGCCAATCCTTCCGGGGCCATTCATTTGGACAAAGATCGATCCAAGCGGGTGGAGAGCGACGAGAAGCGATGGGCAAAATTGTCGCTCGGGCGGATCGCTTTGTCGGAGGGCAGGGGACGCCTGTCATTGACCTGCCCAAGAATCATGGGCGAGGATGGGGAGCATCGAGGCGTGGAGATTCGGCTGATGATGCTGCATCGTGTTCCCGCTGAGTGAGCGACCCCACCTGAAAAGCAAGCAGAATGACGGAATCGGAAAAGAGAAAATCGCGAATCACGACTCGAACGCTGCAGCGCATGCGGGAACGCGGCGAACGAATCACGATGCTGACGGCCTATGATTTTCCGACTGCGAAAATTCTGGACGAGGCCGGTGTCGATGTTCTGCTGGTCGGCGACACCGTCGGCATGGTCGTTCAGGGGCACTCGACGACGTTGCCCGTGACGATGGATCAAATGATTTACCACGCGGAAATGGTCGGTCGGGCGGCCGAACATGCGATGGTGGTGGTCGATTTGCCATTCCCTGACGGCCAGCTCGATTTGCTTCACAGCGTCCGCTGTGGGGCTCGCGTGTTGAAGGAAACACAGTGCCACGCGGTCAAGTTAGAAGGCGGGGCTGAACAAGCCGAGCGGATTCAGGCGATGGTGGGTGCCGGGATTCCCGTGATGGCACACATTGGGCTGCGTCCGCAAAACATTTACGTGGAAGGCGGCTATCGATTGCAGCGTGACATCGAACGGTTGGTGGCCGATGCCAAAGCCGCGGAGGCCGCCGGTGCGTTTGTGGTTTTGATCGAGTGTGTGCCCAGCGAAGCCGCCGCCGCGATCACCGCGGCTGTCAGTGTGCCAACGATTGGCATTGGTGCGGGACGAGACGTTTCGGGGCAAGTCTTGGTGACCCATGACATCCTGGGGCTGACATCGGGTTACACACCCAAGTTCACCCGGTTGTTCGCCGACGTGGGGGCCACCATCCGTGAGGCGGCCAAGTCGTACTGCGACGAAGTGAAGGCGGCGAGCTTTCCCAGCGACGCGGAATCGTTTGAGTGATTCACGCCAGCTTTGTCGATCGATTGATTCAGATAGATTCCTCGCAACCTTGAGATTGCAACATGCAAGTTTTTGATTCTTTAGATGAGCTTTCCAACGCTGCTGCGGATGCGTTTTGCAACTTGGCCACCGAAGCGATTGAAGCGCGGGGTGTTTTTCGCGTGACGTTGTCCGGCGGTTCGACTCCCAAGCGTTTGTATGAGTTGCTGGCGACGAAAGAGTTGCCGTGGCAGAACATCGAGTTCTACTGGGGCGACGAACGCAACGTCACGGAAGACAACTTGGACAGCAATTACCGAATGGTTCGAGAAGCGTTGTTGTCGCATTTGCCGGCTGGTTCATTCCGAGCTTTTCCGGTGCCGGTGGATCCCGACAACCCTGCGGCCACGGCGGAAGCCTACGAGAAAACACTGCGGGAAACGTTTGCGGGTTCCGATCTTCCGACGTGGGATTTGGCGCTGTTGGGAATGGGCGATGACGCTCACACGGCGTCGTTGTTTCCTGAAACCAAGGCGATCGAGCAGAACGATCGTTGGTTCGTGGAGAACTGGGTGCCCAAGATGGAAACCTATCGCTACACACTGACCGCACCAGCGATCAATTCCGCTCGTCAGCGTTGGTTTTTGATTGGTGGATCGAACAAACGTCAAGCACTCGCGAGTGTTCGAAGTTCCGCCAGCGATTTGCCTGCCGCGCTGTTTCCATCGCGATTGATTGAGTCGCCGGCTTGGTTTGTCACACGCGACGCCGTCGCGACTGCTTAAGCAGGTCGGCAGGAGTCTTTCGGCATTCGAGCTGTTTTGGCAAGCATTATTCCTGCCACATACAACCGGGGCTAAGGCCCAAACGGCTCACACGGTTCTGCCCGATTATTCCTGCCCACTTGCTTGGAACAAGCTCATGATCGCGTTGATGCACCAGACGAAGATCATCACCATCAATCCCAGCAGGATGATCAGGGTGATCACGATGGCCATCAGGATCGGCCAAATGCTGCGGCGATGTTTGTCCTCGACGTAGTACTCCCGCAACAACAGCAAGTTGCGGTGGTTGGCTTTGTAGAACAAGTCAAAGAGGTTGCCCAAGATGGGAATGGTTCCGACCAAGGCATCCAGGCCCACGTTGGTGAGCATCCTCAGCACCAGCCTTGGGCTGGCACCATTTTTCGCCATGGTTGCGATCAAAATTCCGGAAAGACCCATGCTGATCGCATCGCCGGCACCGGGGACGAGGCCGAGAAGGAAGTCCAATCCGAAACGCACCTTCGTTCCGGGGATGCGAAAGCGGGTGTCCAGCAAACGGCTGTAGCGATCGACCCAACGCAGCGATGGATGGCTGAGTTGCACCTCCGTCAGGACAGCCGATTCACCGGTGAGCGATTGGGAGGCAGATTTCATGAGCGTGGAGGGGCTGGGGATGGGGCGTTGGATTTTAGCCGGCGTCTTCAGAATCCGCGCTGCAGTCCGGGGGTGATGTCCAAATCCAGCGGTGCGAATTGGTCGGCTTCGTATTTCTTCCAGGCGATCGCTCCCATGACCGCGTTGTCAGTGCACAGGTGCGGTGGCGCGATCCAGAGTTCGAACCCGTCTTTTTCGGCGGCGGCCTGCAGGTCACGCCGCAAGCGTAAGTTGGCAGCCACGCCACCGCCGACGATCAGCCGATTGGTTCCGCTGCCGGGTTCATTGGGACTGGAAGCGTTGCGATTCCTGTGCCGCTTGATTGCCCGACGACATTTTGCGACCAACACATCCACCACGGCAGCCTCGAATGACGCGCAGACGTCTCGTTTGACTTGGTCTGAGATTTCCAAGGTGGAAAAATCTTGCCGACCGGGTCCAGCGATGGCGTACCGAACCGCGGTCTTCAGTCCGCTGAATGAAAAGTTGTCGCCGGGATCGTGGATCATCGAACGCGGGAAGGAGTACGCTTGATCGTTTCCTTCCATGGCGAGCTTGGCGACCTCGATACCGCCCGGAAACGGCAGCGAGAGCATCGCGGCAACTTTGTCGAATGCTTCGCCCGCGGCGTCGTCGATGGTTCCGCCGAGGTATTCCAGTTCGATGGCGGTGTGACAGTGGTACAGGCTGGTGTGCCCGCCCGAAACGATCAGTCCGATTGCCGGGTAGATGTCATCGGGGGCACCGTCGATCAATTGGCACGCGTACAGGTGAGCGTGCAGGTGATTGAGTGCGATGAGTGGTTTGTTCCAAGCCAACGCGAGCGTTTTGGCAGCAACGACGCCGACCAGCAGGGAACCAGCCAGCCCAGGTCGATCGGCCACTGCGATCGCGGTCAGGTCCTCACCGCGGACGTTGGCCTGGTTCATGGCCGTGTCGATCACCGGCAGGATGCGTTCCAGGTGGGCTCGCGCGGCGATCTCGGGAACGACCCCGCCGAATTGTTCATGCAATGTTTCTTGGGTCGCGATGCATTGTCCCAGGACCGTGCCGTCGCGGCGGATCACGGCCGCGGCGGTTTCGTCGCAGGTGGATTCAATGGACAGCAGCAACTCGGGGCCAGTTGCGGCGGTCATAGCTGGACTCGTCCGAGGACGTTGTAGGTTGGCCCGTGTTTTTCTAAAAAGCTGCCAACGACATGGATTTCGCGGACGTTGAACTCGCCCACTTCGTCGTCTTCAAATTCCCGCCATCGATCGATGACTTCTGAATTGGCTCGGCGGCTTCCGCTGCGAGTGCGTCCCACGGTCAGGTGAGGCCGGTAGTCTCGGGGTTCGGGTTTGTAGCCGAGTTCTGCGAAACGTTTTTCGAGATCCGCGACCAAATTGGTCAGCGAGGAGGTGAAATCGTCGACGGCGATGGTCAGCACACGAGGTCGTTCGAGGTCGGGGATGCCTGAGGTACCCTCCAGAACCAAGCCAAAGGGATCCAGGTCGTCGCAAGTTGCTTGCAGTGTGTTGCAAACCGTCGGTATTTCAATGTTGTCGACTTCCCCGAGGAACTTCAGCGTGAGATGAAGATTCTCGTCGGGAACCCATTTGATTCCGTCTCCAGGGCTTTTGGTTTCCGCCATCCAACGCGATGCTGTGCGGGCGAGATCAGATGGCAACGGAATGGCCAAAAAAGTGCGAATGGTTTTCATGAGCGAAAGTTTAACGAGATGACGTTTTCAGTGCATCGGTTCGAACCACCGAGCTTTGTGCCGCATCGTTGGCGTCGAGGGGGGCACTTGCAGACATTGCTTGCACCGCGGGCAACGATGGGGATGATCGAATGGCAAAAGCTATCGACTCAAATCAAATCCGAGAAGCATCGGTTGCCGGTGTCGGAGGGCGACACACTGATCCTGCATGACGATATGCCTGCACCTTGGGTGGAATCTCCTCGGGGCAGCGTGCTGTTGTTGCATGGGATTTGTGGCTGTCACGCGGCCGATTACATGGTTCGATTCACACGAAGGTTGCTGGCGATCGGCGTGCGTGTGTTCCGATTGGACATGCGAGGTTGTGGTGAATCCGTGGCGTTTTGTCGAGGGATCACGCACGCGGGACGAAGCGACGATGTGTTGGCGGCGATCGAGTTCATTGCTTCGTTGACGAGCGATCGTGGGACGCCAATCGGAGCGGTGGGAACCTCCTTGGGCGGCAACCAATTGCTGCGTGCGGCGGGACGAGTCGGGGCCGGTCTGGATGCCCGTCCCTCGTACTGGGATCGTGTCGGGCCGATCGTCGCGATCGCGCCACCGATCGATTTGCAGGCCTGCAGCGACCGGATGGAGGCTTGGTCCCTGCGTTTTTACAACCACTACTTCATCACTCAGTTGCTTCGACGAGCCAAGTCGACGTTGCAGATGCGGGAGGAGTTGGGCGGTCTGTTGGACGGTCGGGCTCCAAAAACACTTCGTGAATTTGATCGCCGGATCACTGCGCCCATGGCTGGTTTTGCGGATGAGCGTTCGTACTACGCAGAGTCTTCGGCTCATTCGGTGGTGGAACAGATCGATGTGCCTGCGTTGATTGTCACCGCGGCCGATGACCCATTGGTGCCGGTTGATTCGTTTGTCGCTCTTCGCGAGCGGCTTCGCGAATCCACTCGCGTGTTGACGATGCCGACGGGCGGCCACCATGGGTACACCCAGTTGGATGGAACCGCATGGACCGATGAGCTGATCGCGAAATTTTACGACGCGGCCTGGTAAGGCTGGCCGTGCACCTTTTTTGTCCGGTGCCGTTCGGTACGAAGCGTGCGGAAGACGTTCCCTTTGATCTCGATTGGCATTCCCCCCGCACCGGAACACGCTCTTCATGTTGGCACTGCCGCGCGTGCGGAATTGATCCGGGCCCGGGTTCGACGGAAAACGCACGTCCAGTCGCGGAGCGACGGTAGTTGGGGACAGGTCGCAACCACCTGTCGCCGCTCCGCGGCTTGGTTGTTTTCGATGTCGCCGTGGGAGACCTCGGGTTGAAACCCGAGGCTGGCTGATGTCACCGCTCCGCGGTTGCGATTGCCGATGCCGATGCCGATGCCGATGCCGATGCCGATGCCGATGCCGATGCCGATGCCGATGCCGATCACGAGCACGAGCACGAGCACGAGCACGAGCACGAGCGTGGGCGTGGGCGTGGCGACGCAGTCGCAGGCGTTGGTGGGCTCAGTTGACGCCTTCGAAGGCGGCCTGGATCAGGTCGATTTGTTCCAGTTTGTGAGCTGCCATCGACCCCGTGCTGGGGCTGGCTGATTCCGCACGGGTGGCCTTGGTGAACCGGAAGCGAGTGTTGAGCTCGTCCCCGATCTTGAGTTTCAGGTACGGCCACGCACCCATGTTCTCGGGTTCTTCTTGGACCCAGCGGATTTCAGTTCCTTCGGCAAGACCTTCGAATGCGGCGAAGATTTCGCCCGGGGACAGCGGGTAAAGTTGTTCTAGACGCATGATTGGCACGCCTTCGATGTTCTTGTCTGTGCGTTCTTGCAGCAGGTCGTAATAGACTTTGCCGGTGCACAGGAGCAAGCGTTTGGCGTCTTCGAGCGGCACCTTGCGATCTGGCAAGATCTTGCGGAAGCCGCCCTCGGCAACCACGTCCAGCGGGCTGGTGACCTCGGCGTGCCGCAGCAAGCTCTTGGGCGTCAAGACAATCAATGGCTTGCGCCATTTGCGGATGACCTGACGACGAAGCAGGTGGAAGTACTGGGCCGGCGTGGTGGGCTGGCAGATCTGGATGTTGTCTTCGGCTGCCATCGCCAAGAAACGCTCGACACGAGCGCTGCAGTGTTCAGGCCCCTGTCCTTCGAAACCGTGAGGCAGCAGCATGACCAAGCCGGAGAGGCGATTCCACTTGTCTTCGGCACTGGCGATGAACTGGTCCACGATCACCTGGGCGGCGTTCCAGAAGTCGCCAAATTGGGCTTCCCACAGGCACAGGCCGCTGGGGCAATCGAGTGAGTAGCCGTATTCAAAGCCAAGCACACCGGCTTCGCTCAGCGGGCTGTTGAACAGTTCCAAGCGAGCTTGGCCGTCATGCAGGTTCTTCAGCGGGCAATATTCGTTGCCGTCACGCATGTCGTGCAGGACCGCGTGGCGGTGGCTGAACGTTCCGCGTTCGCAATCTTGCCCGGTCAATCGAATGGGGTGGCCCGCATCGAGCAGCGATGCGAACGCGGCGGCCTCTGCTGCGGCCCAATCCAGAGGTCGTTCGCCGCTTGCCATTTCACGGCGTTGCGACATGGGCCGCTTGAGCTTTTTATGAGGCGAGAATCCTTCCGGCAAACGGGTGAGCTTGTCGAGCAATTCGCTCAGTCGCTCGACCGGCATCGTGGTGTCGACTTCGTCGGTGGGTTCCGGTCCGCCGAAGTATTCCATCCAGTTCGCGGCCAGCGTTTGCGTGTCGGGGACAAAGGACTCGTGCTTGCTGGCTGCGAATTCGCTCTCGAGTTTCTCGGTCCGGTCGCGGCTGATTTCGTCGGCTTCTTCTTCCGTGATTTTGCCGAGTTTCAGCAAGCGATTGAGGTACTGTTGCCGGACGCCGGGACGGCGATCAATTTCGGCGTACATTTGCGGTTGGGTGAATCGTGGTTCGTCACCTTCGTTGTGTCCCCAACGACGGTAGGCGTACAGGTCGATGACCACGTCGCGATGGAATTTCTTGCGGAAATCCATGGCCAGCGAGACGACTTGGGCAACCGCTTCGGGGTCTTCGCCGTTGACGTGGAAAATTGGGATTTGCAGCATCTTGGCCACATCGGTGGCGTAGGTGGTGCTGCGTCCCTCGTCGGGTTCGGTGGTGAAGCCGACTTGGTTGTTGATCACGACGTGCAAGGTGCCGCCGGTGCGGTAGCCTTTCAGTTCGCTGAGGTTCAGCGTTTCTTGGACAACACCTTCCCCGGCGAAGGCCGCGTCGCCGTGAATCAGGATCGTCATCACGTCCTGGCGGTCCGTGTCGCCACAATTGTCCTGTTTGCAGCGTGTTCGACCGAGTGCCACGGTGTTGACGTATTCGAGGTGGCTGGGGTTAAAACACAGTGAAATGTGCAGGTGGTCACCCGAAGCGGTCTTCCAGTCGCTGCTGTATCCAAGGTGGTAACGAACATCGCCCCCACCGCGGCTGAGTTCCGGCGTGGGGTCATCGAACGACCAAAAGATGTTCATCGCCCGTTTTTTCAGAATGTTCGCCATCACATTGAGGCGACCACGGTGCGCCATCGCCATGACCACTTCTTTGACTTGATGCTGGCCTGCTTTTTCAAGCGCCAGGTCAATCAGAGGGATCAGGCTTTCCGCACCTTCGAGCGAGAATGTCTTGGCACCGACGAATTTGCGGCGCACGAATTCTTCGAAAATCGTGGCGTCGGCCAGTCGGGTGTAGATACGGCGTTGAACTTCGTGGGACAGGTCCAGCCGATTTTCGGTCGTTTCCATGCGGCGCTGCAACCAATCGCGAATGTTGCGATTGTCGATGTGCATGAACTGGGCGCCGATGCTGCGGCAGTAGGTGGACTGCAGTTTGTTCAGGATGACGTCGAGGGTGCTGCCCGAGACGTTTTCCAGGATGCTGCTGTCAAAGGGGCGCGCCAGGTCCTGTTCGCTCAACCCGTGGCTTCGTGGCGACAATTCGGGGCAGGTGTGTTCGAACAACCCGAGCGGGTCCAGGGTGGCGATCAGGTGACCCCGAACACGGTATTCGCGGACCAATTGGTCCACCCGGTCTTGGATTCGAGCCAGCCAGAGAGCTTGGTCGACATTCTGGTCGCCCGTGGATCCGGTGCGATCGGTCGTGTCGGCAGCGCTTCCGGCTTGGCCTGATGCAAAGGCGGGAGCCACCACAGAGCGTGCTCCCGAGGGCGTTCCGTTGGTGCCAGAGTCACCTTGCACGCTCTTGGGGGGCGAAGCAGAAACGCTTGCGCCAGCTCCTACCAAGAACTGCTCAAAGTATTGACGCCAGGTTTCCGAAACGCTCGACGGATCACGCACGTATTGCACGTACAAGTCGTCGATGTAGTCCAACGAATAGCTATTCATGAGTCCCGCAACGAACCGCCGTGGCCAAGCGAATCGCAAAGGAGGAAGGAAACGTGGAAGGTGGGGCAAGCGTTGACAGGCACGGCTCCAACCGGGGTGCCATTGTCGCGCTGAAGTCTACTGTACGGAACCGATCCCGGGGTGGGTAGGACGACCGGGTGAACTTTTCCTCGGTTCTCGGTACGTTTGACGCGGCGACAAGGTTTTGGGAACGTTTTTCCCAACCGCTTCGTCTTTGTTTGCTCCTCTTTCCGATTTAGAAATTTACTCAGAATGGCCGTTTTAATTCAGCTCCGAGACGCCGAGAAACGGTTCGGCGACCAAGTCTTGCTCGACGGAGCCAATGTGTCGCTGGTGGACGACGTGAAGGTGGGCTTCGTCGGACGAAACGGAGCCGGCAAATCCACGATGCTGCGAATCCTGCTCGGCGAAGAAGATGTCGAACGCGGCGAGGTGATTCACCACCCCAATTTGCGAATTGGCTACCTGCGGCAGCACGATCCTTTTCAGGAGGGCGAATCGGCGCTCGATTTCCTGATGCGTGACAGCGGCGAACCGGATTGGCGTTGCGGTCAGGTTGCCGGTCAATTTGAACTGAAAGGAGACTATCTGGAGGGGCCGGTCAAAGCCCTGTCGGGCGGTTGGCAAACCCGAGTCAAGTTGGCGGCATTGTTGCTGCACGACCCCAACTTGCTGATGCTGGACGAACCCACGAACTTCTTGGATTTGCGGACCCAGATCTTGCTGGAACACTTTCTGCGAGACTTCGGCAAAGCCGCGTTGATCGTCAGTCACGACCGCGCGTTTTTGAAAGCGACCTGCAGTCAAACGCTGGAGCTTTCCCGCGGGCAGCTGACGATGTTCCCCGGGAAAATTCAGGAGTTCCTCGAGTATCGCGATGAGCGCCGCGAGCACGAAAAACGTGTCAATGCGACGGTGCTTGCCAAGCAAAAACAGTTGCAGCGTTTCATCGATAAAAACCGTGCGAATGCGTCCACTGCCAGCCAGGCACGCAGCAAAGCCAAGCAACTCGAACGATTGCAGACGACCGAGGTGGTGGGCGATGAGCCCACCGTCAACATCCGGGCACCGCGCGTTCAGCCGCGGCAGGGGACCGCCGTCCGCTGCGAAGGCCTCGCAATTGGCTATCCGGGGCACGTGGTGGCCGAAGACATTTCGTTGGAGATCGAGCACGGGCAACGAGCAGCGATCGTGGGTGACAACGGCCAGGGAAAGACGACGATGCTGCGGACACTGGTCCACTCGCTCGAGCCCATCGAAGGTTCGATGAAATGGGGCCACGGGATCGAGATCGGCACGTATGCCCAGCACGTTTACACGACGTTGGATGAGCGGCAGACGATTCTCGAGCATCTCGAATACGCCTCGGATCCTGAAACCACTCGCCAAGATGTGTTGGCGATGGCAGGGGCATTGTTGTTCCGCGATGAACACATCCAGAAGAAAATCAAGGTGCTCTCCGGTGGAGAACGCGCACGTGTTTGCATGGCCAGTTTGTTGCTGGGCACGGCGAACGTGTTGGTGCTCGATGAACCGGGAAACCACTTGGATGTCGAAACCGTCGAGGCGCTTGCGGAAGCGTTGAAGCTGTACAAGGGCACGGTGATCTTCACCAGCCACGATCGTCACTTCATGGCCGAAGTCGCCACGAACGTCATCGAAGTCAGAGACCGACGAGTTCGCAACTACTTTGGCAGTTACGAGACCTACTGCGAGGCGGTCGAGAAAGAAATTGACGAAGGCGAACGGGTTCGCAATGCGAACGCCAAGGCGGCGGGGACCGCACCCAAGGCGGGGGCGGCCAAGAGCAGCGGGGATTCACGTCAGGACCAGAAAGAACAACGCAAACGCGAAAAAGAGGTCAAAAACCTGGAGCGAAAAATTGCCAAGCTGGATGACGAAAAGAAGGAGCTGAACCAGAAGCTGCTGAACGAAACCAACCCTGCCGAAGCGGTTCGTTTGCACGATCAAATGCAAGCCTTCGAAACGGAACTGGCGGAAGCGGAAGAGCGTTGGATGGAACTGAGTGCGGACCAGTGGGAGTGAGTGGAGGCTCGCGGTAGGCGAGTCCCACCATCGCTGAGTTCAGACTCCACGGGTCGCGTTCATTGAGCTTCGCGGGTCACTGAGTGCTGCTGGGTTCAACCAACAGCAGTTCGTTTTCGGGCATCGCCAGAGTGAGGTTTTGGGTGATCCCGCTCGGCCAGCGAACTTCCATGGTGACCTCCGAATCGTTGTTCGGAATCGCAAAGGTGAGGGTTGGCTCGTTCGAGCATTGGTATCCCGAACCCGCCATTCGCTGCCGCATCTGTGTTCCGGAACTGCTTGTCACCAGGACGGTTGTGCCGATCGCATCTCGCTCGGAGGAAACGCCAACCACGCGAACGGCCAACGCCTTGGTCACGCGAGGTGTTTGGTTGATCAGCAGGGCCGTGGGGCGGAACAAATCGGTGACGACCAAGTCGGTTTGCCCGTCCCGGTCGGCATCCAGCGTCGCCATGGCGCGTCCCAAACGCGGTTCTTCAAAGTAGGGACCGGCGGTGGATCCAGGGACCCATTGCCATTCATTGTTCCCGTCGATGGCAAACAACTGGGCAGGCATTTCATACTGCACGCCATCGTGTGAGAAGTCATCGATGTGACCATTGGCGATGACCAGTTCATCCATTGCGTCACCATCCAAGTCGATGAATTGGGTTCCAAATCCAAGCATGTCTTGACTGGTCTCAGCCAAGTGAACCGCCTCGGTTGTGTCTTGGAACAATCCCTCGTGAACTTGTTCGTAGAAGGTATTGGATTCGTCGGTGAAGTGAGTGACGAACAGGTCCATGTCGAGGTCCCCGTCTGCATCGGACGCTGCAATCCCCATGGAAGCCTCCGCGGCGGATTGATGGTTGAAGGCGAGTCCGCGAATGGTGGCTTGTTCGTGCAGTGACTTCGACGCCGGTTCAAATCGCCAGAAATGATTCGCGGTCATGTCGTTGGAAATGTAGACGTCCAACCCATCGGCACCGTCAATCTGTCCGACCAGAATTCCAAGCCCGCGACCGGGGTCGCTGTTGGCAAACCAAAGGTCGGTTTGATCCTCAAAGTGAGACGAACCCGTGAGGACTCCACGGTTGCGATGAACACGATCGCGTTCGGCAGGCAAGGTGGTTGGCTGACACGAACGGTATGCCTGGATTGTCTGATCGAGGCAACGTGTTTGATAGGGTGAGGAGGAGCCGCAGTAATTGACTTCGATCAAATCTGCGAGGCCATCGTGGTCGATGTCAGCGATCGCAGTCGACGAACTCCAGGTGTTTCGTGGATCGGTGCCGACGTCAGTTCGAGCTTCGCTGTCGGAAGTCATTGCATCGTCTGGACGATCAAACATCCACCGTGTGACGTTGGTGAAGGTTCCGTCCCCGTTGTTTTGATACAGGGTGTTGATGCCGATGTTTGCGATCAAGCAATCGGGAAAACCATCTGCGTTGAAATCGCCGATGCCGACTCCCTGCGTGAACCCAGTGTCAGCCAAGCCGCTGGCGGAGGAGACATCGATGAAAGTTCCTGCCAAATTGCGGGCGGTGGTGTTGGGTTGGCTGTCGCGTCGACCGGGTGTGCCACCTGCTGCTGTCAGGTGAAGATCGGGCCAGCCATCCAAGTCGAGGTCCAGCACCCCGGCGCCACCCAGACCCGATTGCCACAGCCACAGCCCGTCCTCTGGTCGTGGACGCTGCAGACCAACGGTGTGGTTCAGACCTCGGTTGGCCGCTTCATCGATCAACCGGTACCCGCGATCACGGATTGTACGTGCGGGTGCCGGGCGTTTGGGCGTGTTCGAAGCTTCCAAGGTGGAGCGGTCGTCCTCTGACAGACGCCTGAACCATCCACGCTCCGCCGCCGCGGCGAGTCGCTCTCTGGTATCGGACTTGGTTGGCAACCACTGCGTGTCAAAGGTTTGCCAGGGGGTTTTTCCGGTCAGTTGGCTTCGAGCGGCCGCGTAGGTGTCCTGCAGGTTTTCCGCAGGGTCTTGTGGCAATGCGAAAGCGGCCCGCAGCCAAACCACGGCTTCCCAGTGCCGCCCCAGCGCTTGCAGTTTCTCCGCCACGACAACTGCTAGACGCTGCGAGTTGCGACGCCAGCCAAGGAAACCATCGATGGCGTCTCGCAACTCGTTGACCCGCCCGGCTCGAACCGCCACTTTCTGGCTCAAGTCGAGGTTGCCTGCACTGGCCAAGGCCGCGGTCAGCTTGGTCAGTGCTTCGTGGTGATTCGGGTCCAGTCGCACCGCTTCTGTGAAAGCTGCGACGGCGAGCGAGGAATCGCCGTTTCGGTTCGCCCAGACACCACGAGCCAGCCACACTTGCGGGTGTTCCTCGTAGTCATCTGCAAAGGGTTGGAGGGCAATCTTCTGAAGGGTTTCGGTGTCGTTTTCTTCCACGGCGGCTCGAGTCAAGAAAGCCCAGGCAGGTGTGAATTCAGGGTGCTGCTTGACGACAGGTTTCAGTTGCTCGAGGACTTTTGCCCAGCGATGGTTGTAGGCGTCAAATCGAGTCATCGCGTATTGAGGCCGCAAGTCCGAGGGGTTGAGTTTGAGGGCTTGCTCACACATCTTGTCATCCGCCTGCGGACGCGACGAGTCACTGACGATCACCAGTTCCGAGATACCTGCCTGTCCTCGTTGAATCAGGTATTGCAAGTGCACCATCGCATCCCGCTCCAGCGCTTGACTGATCATCAAACCAAGCAGTGAAACCCTGCGACCAGCATCGTCGGGATGCAATTCCACGCATCGTTTCATCAATTCGATTGTGTCGAAGGTACGGCCCTGTGCCATGTAAGCATGACCGGTCTTCTCGAACAAATCGGCAGCCGGCAGGTCCGAGACTTCGATGGCCGTGTCGAACATCTCAATCGCATCGCTGGTTTCGCCGAGCGCGTTCCAGGCATCGCCGAGTTCTTCGTAGGTGTCGGCGTGGTCGCCCGCGGTGAGCATTGCTTGACGCGAGATGGAACGCAGTGACTGGGGGTCGCGGGCGGCGACCGCGGCCGCGATTTGTCGCCGGAACGAATGGGGATCGGAGTCACTGACCACATCGTGCCGACCAGCGGTGTGTTCCTTGGGAGCTGCATCCGTCTCGATGGAGGCGTGGCCAGCGCTTGATGGCGTAGCATTGGACGGATCACTTGGTCGGCATCCAGGCAGCCAAAGGATCAGAAGAATAAAAGCGAGGTTGCCGCCGAATTTCATGAGGGATCGAAAAACGAGTTGCGAAGCGTACCTGTTGGAGATTACAGCAGAACGAGGGGAAGGAGTTCACGTACAAAGGTACAAACACAAAAAAAACGGGCCCCGAAAGAAATTCGGAGCCCGTTCGAAGTTTGATCGGCGACGATTCGGGATGCTGAACGCACCTCGTCGTCGGATCCTAGAGATCGTCGATGCTGACGATTTCTTTCATGCCACGTGTGCTCAACGCACCCCACAACCCGTAGGGGCTGGCCGAGCCAGGAGCACGGTTTCCGGTTTGACCCAGCATCACCACGCCATTGTGGATGTTGCCCGAGTCGATCGAATCGGTCACGAACCGGACCGCACCATCACCCATCAGCACGTGCACACCACCTTGGTGGCGACTGCTGGGTGGGCAAGCACCGGTGTCGAAGTCGCCTGATCCACCGAAACAGATTTCGGCATTAGGAGGCAAGATGCAGTTGAAGCCGGTGTAGATGATCGGGGTGTCCATCCAACGGAAACCACGTTTCCAATCGGCGTTGCCGGTCCGGATTCCGCTGCTGCCAGTGCCGGCAACATCAGGATCCCAGAATTGGGGGCGGGCGGGGTTGATCCAACCGGCTTGGTCACGGCAGTGAGCAGGGTTGTTGTGAATCGTTCCCCAACCGACTCCATAACGAGCATTGGTCGTGATCGCGTTGTCACCAAGGTCGGTTGCGATCTCACCGCACGCGATGGTATTGGACAAGCCATCCAAGACGTCGCGGAATTTCAGCTGACGACGGTGGTAGAAGAAGCCACGGTTGGTTGCGTTGGCGTTTTGGCCATTGTTGGGAGTCAAGATCCATTTGCCACCACTGTGACGCATGTAACCGTGGTTGACCCAGTCCGTGCTGTCGCCAATGCAAGCGGCGTAGTTGGTCCGGCCGTGTGCTGGTGCACCGCGACCTGGATCACTGGGACAACGGAACGTTCCGACTTCAGTGAACCAAGGACGGTAGGAACCGCCCCAAGGTGCTGGGCCCATGGGTGGGAAACCTGGGTCAATGGCGTTGCCATTCATGTCCAAGTTGTAAGGGTTGCTGATTTGCTCCCAGAGACCTTGTTGCTCGATGAACGGTAGCACGGCGGGCAACCAGCTCAAGCGAAACTTGTTGGTGGTGAACCCGGGGCCGGAACCACCTGGGTCGCCATCAAGGTACGTGCCGCCAGCTTGCTTCGGCAAAGCATTGTAGGCGGAGTGATAGTTGTGAAGGCCCAAGCCAATTTGCTTGAAGTTGTTGCCGCACTGCATGCGACGGGCTGCTTCACGAGCAGCTTGGACGGCGGGCAAGAGCAGCCCAACGAGGACACCAATGATGGCGATGACAACCAGCAGCTCAACGAGCGTAAAGCCGGAAGCTTTTGTTCGGTTTCGAACCATTTCGCGCTCCAAAAGACGAATAGAGAAGAATAGGAGAGTGCAGGAATCAATGGCGAGCGAAAACACTCGCCGGGTCCCTGCTATGTCTTACGGGCGAAGGTTACGAGGATCTAAGGGGGCTTGGAATCGCGTAAGATGAAGCGCAAGGGTAGATGAACGATTCCTTGCGAATTTTGAAGGGGTGTTTGCTGCCTTCTCAATCGGGTGGGGAAGCGGAGGGTGCGTGAAAGGACGGAGTCGTTTGCTGCGAAGGAAAACACACGCGAAATGAGCTTTTTTCCCGGGTGAAACGCAGGCAAGGGATGGGGAGGGTGCGAGTTGCGACGTGGTCGGCGCGGGACAGGCCAGTTGCTCGCGCATGAAAAAACCCAGCACTGAGAGAGTGCTGGGTGGAGATAAAAATTTTTGAAATTTCTGTGACTAGTCTTGCTGCGCGTCTGTGGCAGCATCCATTTCTTGCTCGTACGAACTGTCGTCGTAACTGAATTCAGCAGGCGGTTCAATTTGAGTGGTGCTGTCGTCAGGAGCACAGCCCATGACAGAGAATGTGCCAGCGAATACGAGCAGTGCGAAAAAGGTCTTGGTAGCTTTCATGGTATGGCTCAATGAGGGGAATGGATTAACACCAGGTAAGCCTAATCGCTTGTGAAAGTTGCTGGCAAGAGTTTGGCTCAAGGTGAGCGGGGTGCGAAATTCACCCAGTGAATGTTTGGCTGTCCTTCGATGATCAACCCTCGTCGATTTAAATCTACTTTGTTGAAGGCTTGCTTCTCTCCACTGGGCCAGTTCACTTCAATCCGGTGCAACCTTTGGTTGGCAGGGATTCCGATGCAAACAACGGCTTCATTTCGGCACATGTAGCCGTCTCCTGTCACGATCGCGTGATCAATGGAACTGTCATTCAGTTGCACCTGCACTGTAGCGCCGATCGCGTCTCGTTCGGAGTTGGTGCCAATGAGCTGCAGTTGTAGCCAGTCGTTGTTCGTCTTGGTTTGGTTCTCCAGCAGTGCCAAAGGTTCCATCAAGTCGCCGACCAAGAGATCGACCAAACCGTCCTGATTCCAATCGAGTCGGGCGACGGAGCGGGCCAAGTGCTGGTTGGCAAAGTAGCCGCTGACATCGGCGGGCTGCGTTGCCATCCAGCGGTGATTGTGATTGATCAGCAACTGGGTGGGCATCCGGAAATGTTGCTTTTGTGGTCGTCGATCTTCGATGTCGCCATTGCCAACGACGAGATCTTGGTCGCCATCGTTCTCGAAGTCGATGGCTTGAGTTCCAAACCCAAGCATCGTCCGAGAGTGTTCTTCGAGACCACTTGAGAAGACGGCATCGGTGTAAAGGTGGTCTGCTTGTTGCAGATAGAGATTGGACAATTCGTCATCGAAATTGGTGACGTGGAAATCGAGAGTGTGGTTGCCATCAAAATCTCCCGCCGCGATTCCCATGCTGGCCAGCGGGCGACCAGTGATCCCGTTTGCGACACCGCTGAGAACGGCTGTGTCATGAAAGGTGACGTTTGAAGTTGCGTCGCGATCCCAGAGTTGATTTTGAGTTTGGTCATTGGTGACAAAGATTTCGTTGCTGCCATCGGCATCGAAGTCACCGACCACCAAACCCATTCCGCGATGTGCTTCTGATGTGGTGGGGCAGAGTTCGCGAAGGGCGTGGCCTTCCAGTGATCCGCTTGGACTGCTGAGAAAGACACGGTCTGCCGCGGCGGTGAACTGCATCGGACCGGGCAAGCGAATCGGGTTTCCGGAGGAATCGAATTGGATCGAATCAAAGATTCGTTCATCGTCGACGTAGTTGATCTCCACGATGTCTGGCAAATGGTCACCGGACACGTCCGCAATGGCCAACCCGGTCGTGTAGATCCCTTGGTCCCACGTTTGATCCACCTCAGCGGATCCAAAGGTGCCGTCGCCTTGGTTGATCAACAGGCGATTGCGTCCCATGTTGCCAATCACCAGGTCTGCGAATCCATCTTGGTTGAAGTCACCCGCTGTCACCGCCATCGAATACCCGCGGTCATCGACGTGGGCGGAGGCGGTAGCGTCTGCGAACGATGAGCCCAGGTGACGAGCGAGGTAGTTGGCGGATCGTCCGGGCTCGGTTGCGTTGCCATCGCCCTGAGCAGCGTAGATGTCGGTGTTCCCATCCAGATCAAAGTCGAAGCAGGCCAGTCCCGAGCCGAGTGGTTGGTGCAGCAAGAAATGCTTTTCGACGGGCGGGTTGGCATTGCGATACTGGAAGATCAGGCCAGTTTGCGAAGCAACATTTGCGAAGTGTGGTTGCATCGATGGTTCGTCGTTGGGCGTTTGTTGAAGTGGTGTGTCGGAGGCTGGCACGGTCGGTTCTCGTGAACGGACGAGCGACTTCCAATCGGTTTGGGGGGGCGTGGCGGGGGGCAACCCGACGCGTTGAGCGAGCAAGGAATCGGCAGAGTTGATGGTCTGTTTCAGCTGGCTCAACGCAGCGAGGTGTTGATCGACTCGAGCCTGTTGCGGGTTGGTGTATGCGATGGCGTTGAACTGCCAGGCGAGCGATTCATACGGCAGTCCGACGGAGGTGACTTGTTGAGCCAAGATTTGGCAGGCTCGGCCGACGTTGCCTCGTCGAGTCACGGTGGAAGTCGCGAGCTCGGCCAGATCCTTTGCCAGTTGGGCGCGTTCTTCCACACGGGAAGCGGCTGGGTCGGAGTTCAGGCCGCGCAGCGCGGTGCTGAGGCGTCGCAACGCTGACTCGTGAAGTGGTTCCAGTTCAACGGCCCGCTGGAAGGCTTGGCTCGCTGACGTCCATTCTCGGTTGGCTTGGTACCAGGTCCCGATCGCCATCCAGTGGTCGGGAAACCGTTGGCATTCGTCGGGAGCTTCCGCAAAAGCAGAGGATGCTTCCTCGGTTCTTCCCATCTCCGCCAAGATTCTTGCCCGCAGTGCAAGCAAGGCTGGTTCGTCCGTCGCAAAACCGGGAGCGTTTTCAAGGACGTCCATGGCCTGTTGGAATTGATTGTCGTCAAGCTTCTCGCGAGCCATTGCCAGGGCTTTTTGGGATGGCTTGGCGCGTGATTGTTGGCTGTCATGGATTTGTTGATCGGGTGCCAACAAGCAGAGCAGTTCCACCGTTGTCATCGGCGAGTGTTGAACCAAGCGTCGGAGGTGCTCGTTGGCTTCGAAACGATTGCCTTGTTCGTTTTGAAGGGCTGCGATGGAACGGAGCGAATTCACATTGGAGGGAGCTGACTCGAGCAGTTGCTTGTGTCGGTCGATGGCAGCGTTGTAGTCGCCGCTTTCCGCCAGCCAAGCGGCTGCATTGGCAAGCAGCGTGGGGCGGTGCTGCGGCAAACGTTCGGCGGATTCGTCCAGCAACTCGAGGGCAACGTCGAGGTTGCCCAGAGACCGTTCGGTTTGGGCTGTCAACGCGATCACTTCCAGTTGATCGGGTTGCGATTGCAAGAGCGATCGCAGTTCTGTCAGAGCGCCCGAGGGGTTCCCCGATGCAAGGAGACGTTGGGCATGCAACAGGGAGGGGGCTGCATTGTTTGCTGAGTCCGTCCCGGTCTGCGGCGGCGTCTTCGCGGAAGAGGACTCGGCAGGTTCAGCTGAGCGAGAGGGGAGGGGCGAAACTTTGGTGGACGAGTCCTGGCGGTCGCAACCCAGGATCGCTAGCAGAAGAAGCAGGACGAGGCTGGCAGAAAAGGAGGCGACCGGTTCGGTCCATTTGGACATGGCTCGTCACTGCAGAAGTGAAATCAACGTTGTGGATTTCACTCAGTGTAGCCGACCTGGTCGTTTTGACTGTCGCGTTAAAATCGCAGTTGACCACCAATGCTCAGGCCGTGCGCCACGTAATCGTTTTGGATGAATCGGAATTCAGGACGGGAAGGCGAGGTCACGATGCCGGGAGGGGCCAGCAGGTCGGGATCGACATCGCGGTCGATTTGGTCACCTGGGCGAGCGACGTTCGGCATGTAAAGCAGCGTGTATCCAACCGTCGCGTCCAAGCAACTGGTGAGGTGCACGCCGAGCGTGAACCCGACTTCGGGAACCATCGTGAACTCATCGCGACTGAACGTGCCCGAATTGTCTCGTTGAGCGTAGAGGCCGCCGGTGTATTCGTCGGTCACTCCAGATTCGGTGATGGTGGTGTTCCCATTGATGGAAACGGTTTGGGATGTCGTTCCCACCGCGACACGCAAGAGGCTTTCCAGCCAAATGCGTTCCAGGTTGGCTTGGTAGACCACTCCCAGTTGCAAACCATCAAATTCGTTGCTGGTCCGAAACGCTTCGTTCAGGTTGATCGTGCCGGGGGCGGCGGTGAGTTGCGATTCGAGTGATTCTGAAAACGTCAGCGATTCGTCCAGTTCGATGTGTCGATACCCGATCAGCCAATCGACTCGGTCGGTGTTGCGGCAGGTCACGCAGTTGCCGCCGCATGTTGGACACAAAGCAATCCGACCGTTGACCAGGTAGGAGTTGAGTTTGGAACTGGCCCCGACCGACAAACTGCCGTCGACCACGCCGGGATAGTTGATCAACTGAGACGTCTCGATGTCGGTGTCGGTTCGATAGAATGGGCGAGCCACAATTTGAGTTCCGCCATCGCGGCTGAAGCCGGATTCATTCGATCCGATTCGGAAGAATTCTCCTTCGATTCCGAATGCCGAGGCGGGTGTGACGAAGAACCCACCGCGGAACCGGATGCCGTTGGTGCTTTCATCGTTGATTTCGCCGCCATACAAGGTTTGGGTGTTTGCTAGTCCCAACACACCTGCATCGGTTTGAGCGGTGCCCGCGGGGCTGGTCGTGACCAAAGCAGGAGTGTCCATGCCGTCGGCCCACCAGCGGATGTAGTCGGTTCGCAACCAGAACCGATCCTGCGTGGCAACGGTGGGAGCCAACAGGTTGCTCGGGAACGATTGGCTCGGAAACCCTGCTAAGAATCCGCCACCTTGGGTGCCGGAATTGTAGGCCGCGGTGGCGTAGGGATCGAGGTTGTTACCACTGACTGGGACGACCGCATACTGTTGAGCTTGCACGCGTTGAGTTTCACATCCGAAGCTCAGCAATAAAATCAGCGAGGCGATGATTGCGCCGCAAGTGAATGGTTTGCTGAGAGAGCGTGAAGCGTGGGACGCGAAACGTAGATTGGTCGGGGCTGGCATTTTTTTTCCGTTCTAGATCGGATTCGCTCAAGATTTTGGCGTGTCCAACCGAACGGATCGTCAATCCAAGTCCATGGCGTCAAGACCAAACGAGGATCCTGGGTCAATTCCAACGATGCAACCGCTGTGAAACAGGCCTGACTCGCATGGTCCCAGGATGATGTGCGGAAGAATTGCAGGAGCTGTTCGTGGGAGCTCTGCGAGAGAGATCGGACGACGCCTTCCCACGCATGGACTCGCTCGATGGCCGACGGGATTCACTCGCCAGAGATTGACGATGGGCGCATGAAAAAGCCCGACCTTTTCCCCCCGAAAAAGGCCGGGCTTGACTCACGAAATCGATCCGAGCGTTCCACCGGCTCCCCGTTGCCCGGCATCGATTTGTTGTCGCGAGTTCGCTTCAGTCCAATGGATCAACGATCCGTCGGACGGTCCTGAACGCCTGGTGTTTGCATGAACGAAGCCAGGAAGCTGCGTTTGCTGTTGTCGACGACGGTGAAGTCGGTCAGGGCAACCACTGTTGGGTTGGTCCCACCCACGTCAATGTCGTCGATGCTCTCGCCATTGCCCAAGGTGCCTTCCGAGGCACTTGGGAACTCCGGCCCATCGCTGGTGCCACTTGGCAGGGAAAGACGAGTGACTTGGTACTTGCCAGGCAACAAGTCTTCGAACAGGTATTCACCATTGGCATCCGTGGTCACAGTCACGGGAGTGAACGTGCTGCCGTCGGTGAGGGTGCCGGTCAGTTGCAGTTGAACACCGGCGTAGCCAATCTCGCCTGTGTCCCGAACACCGTTGCCGTTGGCGTCACGGTACACGTTGCCCGAGATTTCATTGATGGCTTGGTCAATGGCGGTGGTTGCCGAAGCCGTGTTGTCGGTGGTGTTGGTTTCCGCGGTGGTGGTGGAGACCGTCACGTTGTTGACTTGGTCATCCGTCACGCCGTCGTTGACAGAAGCAATGATGGTGAACTGGAACGAACTGCCTGAGGCAATCGTGCCGCCGTTGACCGTGACCGTTTGACCGGTTGCCGACAATGCTCCGCTGGGTCCTGTGCCGCTGACGAATGTCAGTCCGGCTGGCAGCGTGTCAACCGCCGTGACGGCTGCTGCTGGCGAAGGACCGTCGTTGAAGACATTGACGGTGTAAGTCAGTTGGACACCGGTTTGAGCCGTCGTCACGTCCACGGTCTTGGTGACTCGCACGTTGGCTTCTGGAACCACGGTGACGGGCACGGATGCCGAGTTGTTGTCCGTTTGGGTTTCACCGGTGTCGGTCGCCAACGAAACGTTGTTGGTGATCGAACCGGAGGCGTCGTCATTGACGGTTGCCGTGATGGTCAGCGTTCGAGTCGTGCCAGGAGCAAGGTCGAATTCAGGGAAGACGATCACACCGTTGGTGGTGCTGGTGGGCGTCACGGCGGCACCGCCTGAGGTGGCGGAGGCGAATGTCAGCCCCGCGGGCAAGGTGTCGGTCACAATCGCACCGGTTGCCGTCGAGGGGCTTTCGCCGTTGTCGGTTTCGGTGCCGTCGTCATTGGTGTCGTGCGAGACCACAATGTTGAACGTCACGGTGTCATTGGGACCGAAGGTGGTGGCACCGCCCTGGACGGTTTTGGCGATCGTCAGATCGAACTCAGGAGTCACCGCCACGGTGACGGTGTCGGTGTTGTTGGTGCTATCCAGTTCCGTCACCCCAGGAACTGCGACGGCCGCTGAGTTGACCAGGTCCGTTGTCACGGTGGGATCCACGTCCGCGGTGACCGTGAAGGTCCGCGTGGTGCCAACAGGAATCGAGGCGTATTCGACTTCCAACAAACGAGTGGTGGTGTTGAAGTTGGAGGTCGAAGAACCAGCCGCGGTGATCACCACGTTGGACAGTCCGGCTGGCAACGTGTCGGTGACGCGAGAGTTGATTGCATCGGAAACGCTGTCGTCGTCATGCGAGACTGTGAAGGTGTAGGTCACGGTGTCCGCACCTGGGACAACGGTGGCTTCCGCCGCCGTCTTTTCCAGGATCAAGTCGATGCGAGCATCGGGATCGATGTTGACGGTGGACGTGTTGTTGTTGGAGTCCGATTCCGGATCCGTGGTGCTGACCGTGGCTGTGTTGGCGATCACATCGAATTCATCCGAGCCGATTCCGACTTCGAATTCAAACGTCAGCGATTCGCTCGGGTCCAGGTTTGGAACGGTGAAGGTCAGGGTTTGACCTGTTTGGATCACGGTGACCCCGGACGTTCCAGCATCAAAGCTGCCTGCGACCAAGGACAGGCCATCGTCCAAGATGTCGACGACCGAAACTCCGCGAGCTTCGGACGGTCCGGCGTTGCTGACCACGACTTGGTAGGTCACAAAGCCGCCGGCAACAACTTGGAATGGTGAGGTGCTGTCGATGATGTCATCGGAGTCATCGCCATCGGTGCGATCATCTGGAATCCGAGTTTCGACGACGGTTTTGGCGACCGTCACATCGACTTCTCGAACAACGTCGGTGGTGTCATTGGTGGTGACATCGGGAGCGTTGTCTGCGGATGCGGTGACCGAGTTGTCCAGCGGCGAATTTGCGTCGGCGATGGTGGGATCAACCGTGACAATGATCTCGATGGTTTCGTCTTCCCCGGCGGCCAAGTCACCCAAGACCATTTGGATCTTGCCGATGTCGGGACCCGCGGTCACGAGGCTGGCTGAACCCGCACCGTCAGTGAAGCTGGCCGAGACAAACGAGACTCCTGCGGGCAGCGTGTCCAACGCGGTGACGTTGATCGCGTTGTCGGAGCTGGTGTTGGTGACCGTGATTTCGTAGGTCAGTTGGTTGCCCGCGGTGACGGTCGTCAAGTTATCCGTTTTGGTCACGCTCAACGTTGCGATCGGAACGTCCGCGTTGGCCAGCGAAACGTTGTTCAGCAAGGGGTCGGAGTCGACTGGGTTGGTGGGGTCATTGTCGACCTCCACTTCATACCCACTGACGTGAGCTTCGTTTTCAGGGTCCGCCGTGATGTCGGTGTCGATGTCGGTGAAGACTCGGTAGGTCACCGATCCCGAGGCTGCCAAGGCACCAACGCTGAAGGTGCGGATTTCGCGACCGGCTCCGCCGACCTCGGTCGTGGTGGTGGTGGCAACGGCACCGCCGCCGCTGTCTTCGACGCGATCGAACGTCAATCCTTCAGGGATGTAATCTTCGACGTTCACATCGGTCGCGTCGGTGGGTCCCAGGTTTTCAATCACCAAGTCAAACACGGCGGTGCCGCCTGCGATCAGGCTCGACGAGGCGGTGACCAGCGACTTGGTGATTCGCAAGTCCGTGTTGGGGACCACACCAAAGTCGACGGTGGAGTTGGTGTTGTTGTCGGTGCCGTCGGTCGTGGGTTCGCCGTTGACTTCCAGCGTGATGGCACCGCTGACCAAGCCGATTCCATCGACATAGGTGCCATCGTTGTCGTCGTTGGCGTTCAGGTCGGTGTCCGCTGCTGCGGTGCCACTGGCGGAGTGCCCAAAGAGTGGTTGGCCCGTTGCGAATTCGGACTCAGGGATCACAACGGCGTAGGTTCCAGGGCCAAGTGGATCGCCGCTGGTTAGCGTGGTGAACGTGTAGGCGCCGGTGGTGACGCCGCCGGTCACGGTGGTGGTTGCGATCGGCGTGTCGCCAGCATCGACCGTGTCGGCTGGACCGCTCAGTGCATACAGTTCGACCACGATTTCATTGCCCACACCGGGGTTGGGGAAATCGGGTTCGCCGGCATCGCGATCGCCGTTGTTTTGGTTGGCTTGGTTGGTTCCGCCGCCATCATCGATGAAGATTTCACCGCCCAATTCCATGGGCTGAATGCTGGCCAGGTTGATGACGTTTTCGTTGCTGCGTTGGGATTCCAGGACCGAAACGAAGAGGTCCAAGCTTGGAGCTCCGCCGCCGGCATTGCTGCCAACACCGTCCACGAAGACTTCGATCGCACCGACGTCACCAAAGTCGGCACCCGTTCCGGTGTCGGAAAAGGCACTGAATGGCACGAACAACTCTTGAGCAAGGCCGATGTTGCTGGGCAGGTCCAGTTGGGCGGTCGAGAAGTTGGCGGCGTCGGTGTAGATTCGGATTTCCAGACCGTCGGTCACGACTTGGTCGCTGCGGACCGAAAGGACGATCCCGGCTGCGTTGTCCGAGTCAGAAAGATCGGCACTGCCCAGTCCCGTTGGGTCCAGAACCAGGGCACCGCCATCGGCGTCCACCCCGTCGTATTGCACGAGCAGGGTTGCGGTGACGTCGCCACCATTGCTGAAGACCAGTTCACCAGAACCGGTGACGATCTCGAACTGGCTGTCGCCGCTGGTTCTTGCATCCAGGAAGATCTCAACGTCTCGCTCGTCGCCGATCACATCGCCACCCGAGGTCAACGCACCGCTGCTGCTGGTGGTGGTGCTGCCGGCGACCGTTTCGGTGATCGGTTGGGATGGTTGGTCGATGGAAAACGCATCGATGGTGGCGGCGGTCACGCCCGTGTCGTCTGTGATGGTCACGGTCGCGGTGTCAGGGAAGACCAATCCGCTGAGGTCAGCACCACCCGGGGCGTCTTCTTGGGTCAAAAAGTACACACCGGTGGCTGTTGTGCCCGTGGCGTCGGAGCCGTCCAGGTTGGTGAAGCGGTACTCACCATCGGCCACCGTGGTGACGGAGCCTTCCACCACGTCGGTGCCGATTTCCAGCGTTCCGTTGGAGTTGGCATCACGGTACAAGGTGATCAACGCACCCTCGATGGCTGGTTCGCCACCGTCCATCGTTCCGTTACCATCGCTGTCGATGTAGGCGATGCCGCTGATCGCACCCAGGTCGGCGGCCATCAGCTCTCGCTTTTGCAGGGATTCCAGTCTCAGACGCCGTTGTCCGCGACGACCACGACGACTGGATTTCGCTTGATCAGCTTGATTGGTGCGACGGTTTTGACCGGTCAGACGGTCGATCATGCGTTGGAAGATCATGTCCAATTCCCTGGAAACTGTTGTCTTGTTGGGGGAGCGTGCGTCTCCGGAGCCTGCCACGCGAAATCATCTGGGATGACGCGACCGGCTCGTGGCTGGGTGGGGCCTTGGATGCGCTCACCCGGCGAATGGTTTCATTCTTCACCGCTCCGAATCCCTCGGCTTCGGTGTAATCGGCATGTTTGCTTCATTCGGGTCAGCTGATTCATTGCGAGTCAGCGGAATTTTTCGAATTGTTCCTCCCAGCACCCCACTCGGGATTGCCGGTCGAATCAGCAGGCCTTGCCAAGCCTCTGGACGTGTTCTTTACCAGCGGTACTCGCCGCCGAAGCTGATGCCTTGGGCCCAGTAGTCGGAGTTGTCGAATTCGAAGGCCGGGTAGTCAGCCAAGACCGTGCTGGCTGCACCGTTGGGCAATTGAGCCGTGTCGACGCGGCGGTCGATGTGATCGCCAGGTCGCACCACGTTGGACCAGTACAGGAACGTGTATCCGAACGTGGCTCGCAGTTGATCCGTGACTTGGTACCCCAGTGTCAGGTCAAGTTGTGGCAGGACAGAGAACTCGTCGCGGCTGTATTCGCCGATGTTGGAGTTCTGAGCCAGCAAACCGCCCTTTTGAGCTGCCGCACCGTCGATCGATGTTTCACCGTCGATGGTGACTCGTTGGCGAGTGTTGCCAACGCCCAAGCGGATCAGGGCATCAAAGGTCCAGTAACCGCGGGTTCGTTTGTACATCCAACCCAGGTCCAACCCGTTGAACTGGTTGCGAGTCCGGAAGTCATCGAAGATGTCGTACTGCATCACCGCTGCGGTGCCTGATGGGATGCTGGTGAGGTCTTCGGTGATTCGAACGCCTTCACGCAGTTCGACTTGGCGGAATCCGATCAGGTATTCAATTCGTTCACAGGTGTGTTCCGGGCAACCGCAGAAGACGCCTTGGCTGCAGCTGGTTTCGCTGCGGCGTAGGTGACGCAGGTTGATTCCCCAGCCTCGCAAGCGACTGTCGACATCGACGGCCACGGTTCCCGCAAGTTGGCTCGGGAAAGCGACTTGTTGCTGATCTTCGACGCTGCCGTTGGCCACGTTGATGAAGGGACGACCAAGGTATTGTGAGTCTGCACCACTGGCACGGTAGCTGTCGGTTTCTTCCCCGATTCCAAAACCTTCTGCACCGATGCCCCAGGTGTGGCACTTGTCCAACCAGAATCCGAACTTCAGACGCAAGCCGTCCATGTTGTCGGTCAAGACATCTTCTCCGCCGTACAACACGCGACCCGGATCATTCGGGAAACGTTGCGATGGCAACACGTCGGTGGACACCAAAGGTGGCAACGACATGCCGTCTTGCCACCACATCAGGTACTCAGCGGAGAACCATCCGTCTTGTGGCCAGCAAAGTGTCATGCAGGGACGCATCGCGTCGCAGTCGTTGTATTCGCCGCACATCGGATCGCCGTTGTGGCAAACACCACTGCCGCAACCGATGCCATCGCATCCGCCATAGCTGAGTGAACCGCAACCGCCATCGCACCCATGGTCGCCGCATCCGCAGCTGCCCATTGGCATGGAGTCGCAACCACCGTCCAGCATCGGGTCGTAGATGACCTGACCGTCCAATGGCATGGAGTGCGTCATGGAGCCCTCTTCAATGATCGGGTGGATCGAAGGCGGCATGGGCGGAGAAGGCAAAGGTGACGTGTGGTCCACCAAGCGAACGTTCGCCGACTGGGGGCGATTCGCGTTGGTCGACTGCGAGGTCGCTTTTTGCGAGAGGTCTCGGACCGGCTGCCACGACGCTCGAGCGTTCTGCTCGATGTAGCTCGCGTCGCGGACCGAACCGGATTGGCTCGACCGAGTTGAGTTGGTTTGTGCATGCAAAGGGGCTGCCATCACGGCAAGCGACCCAAAGATACAGAAGTAAAACAGACGTTTTGACACGGGCGTCACCCATCAATAGCTGGAGTCGGGGGGGGGAGGTGAGGCTCGACCCCGTTGGGCAGACGGACAAGTGCATGTCACGTCGCGCCGTCGGTCGAGAATCACCGGCTCACCACTCGTATCGACCCGGTTTGTTGAGATCCTGCATCCAAAAACGTCAAAATTGGAAAAATCGTTAGAGGCACCGCCTTCGGAAAACCTTCTCGGGGCTGCCTAGGTCCCCAGGGCTTCGCTTTTTGATGCTGTTGTTTCACAAATGCATGTTTCATGCGTCATCAGCGAGCGGTCTCGCGATCGCGAAACGTGTTCTGAAACGATTCCGCTATTCACGTGGTGTGGCGTTCATCACCTCGTTCTGCAAGGGCCAACAGGACAATGCGGGGATTTGCAGTTCGAGAGAGCTGCGATCCCTCTATAATACGCGTGTTCTGCTTCCGCCCAGAAACCCGCCTCGACCTCCCTCCATGCCATATTTCTGCCCCGGTATCTCCCTACCAGCCGATAAGAATTCCCCGATTCGTCCTGTGTTTGGGGGGTGTGATTTCAGGTCCATGCTCCGCTGGAGATGTGCCCTCGAACGCGGCATGCGGATCGGTCCGCTTGCCTTGCTAAGCTGCCTGTGCCTGAGTGGCGTCGTGGCGGACGTGGCTTCGGGTGCGGAACCAGTCAAAGCAAACAGTCCCACACCCGGCGACGAATCCCCGGTTGATTTCAATTCTCAGATTCGCCCGATCCTGGTCGCGAATTGCACGTCGTGTCACGGTGGGGTGAAACAAGCCGGTGACGTCTCGTTCATCTATCCTGAGCAAGTCCTGCCGCCGGATGGATGGATCGTGGAACCAGGCGACCCGGACGCGTCGATCCTGATCGAACGGATCACGACCGAAGATGCCGACACACGCATGCCGCCGCCGGATGAGCATCCCGATCCGCTGTCGCCGGAAGACATCGAGTTGCTGCGTCGCTGGATTGCCGAAGGAGCCCCGTGGCAGAACATGTGGGCGCTCACGCCGTTGACTCCCGCCGTGTCTTCCGTCGCTTCCGAGCTGGCCAGCAAAGAGGGCCCCAGTTGGGGAACCCAGTCGCTCGATCAAATCGTGCTGGCAAATTTGAAAGCCAAGGATCAAACGCCGAGCGAAGAAGCACCCGCGGAGCAGTGGCTCCGGCGAACCTCGTTTGATCTGATTGGATTGCCACCGTCGGAAGCACAACTCAAGGGGTTTCTCTCAAAGCTGGAATCAGCGTCTTCGCCGAACGAGAAAGAAGCTGCCTACGCGGCGCAGGTCGACGCGATGCTGGCCGAGTCTCATTTTGGTGAACGATGGGCATCCGTGTGGATGGACCTCGCTCGCTACGCTGACTCGATGGGGTTCGAAAAAGATCCGCATCGTGACATGTGGCCTTACCGCGATTGGTTGATCGAAGCCTTCAATGCCGACATGCCCTACGACGAATTCACCATCAAGCAATTGGCGGGTGACTTGGTCGAAGACGCGACGGCGGAAGACTGGATCGCAACCGCCTTTCATCGCAACACGCAAACCAACACCGAGGGCGGGACCGACGACGAAGAGTTTCGTATCGCCGCGTTGATCGACCGCGTCAACACGACTTGGACCGTGTGGCAGGCCAGCACCTTTGGTTGCGTGCAGTGCCATTCGCATCCGTACGATCCGATCGAGCACAACGAATACTACTCGTCGTTGGCGATGTTCAACGACACGATGGATGTGGATCTCCCAGATGATTATCCCACCATTCGGATCCCCAACGATCCATCACAATTGGAACACGCGATTGGTGTGCAGCGACGAGCCGAAGAGCTGCGTCATCAACGCAATGCAGTTGGATGGAACGTCACCCGCACCGCGAAATGGCAGTCGGTTGCGCCAACTTCGTTTGCAACCACCGACGGCAAACTGAAGCAGGTCGGCAATCAGATCGTCACGGATGGTGGCACCTTCCCGCCTGGCACGAAGTACACGATCGAGCTGGATCTCGAGAGTTTGCAAACTCAATTGGGTGAGCAGTCTTTGTCGGCGATGAAGCTGGACATCTTGCCGCTCAGCGATGATCCAGCTCAGTGGCCCGAACAAGGTTCCGTGCTCAGCGAACTCACTGCCGAATGGATCGACGCCGAAGGCAAGGCGACCCCGGTCGAGTGGGCCGGCGTCATCGTGGATGCGATCACCGGCAGCACTGAACCGGAAGATGTTCTTCGCGGCAACGCGTCGGGTGCCGGCGAATACCCGAAGCTGACTGGACCACGGCAAACCGTGTTCGTGATGCGAGAACCGAGTTCCTGGGAATCACTGAGTGAGAAGTCGATCCAAACGCTGCGGTTGAGCATGCGTCAGTCGCACTCGACCTCGGGAAACGTCGCCACACCGATCCGTCGATTGGAATGGTTCGCGACATCGGACGAGGAAGCCAGCCAGTTGCTCGCCAGCGACGAGTGGAAACAGCTCAGCGAGTCGCTTCAACAGGCCCGCAAGGAAGCGTCGCAGGTCCAAGGTCCCAAGCTGCCAATCGTTTCCAATCGTCCGGTATCCGCCGGGCGAGACACACGTGTGTTCGTGCGTGGGAATTGGATGGAACATGGGGAACAGGTTGATCCGGCCATTCCCGTGGCCTTCGTCCAAGGCACCTCGGTTCGTCCCGCGGACGTGAAGAACCGCTTGGACCTGGCACAATGGTTGGTTTCCAATGACAACCCGCTGACCCCGCGAGTTTGGGCCAACCGAGTGTGGGCTCAGTTGTTCGGAATTGGGTTGGTGGAAACGCAAGAGGACTTTGGATCCAGCGGTCTGCAGCCGACCCATCCGCAGTTGCTCGATCACCTGGCCCTGCGACTGCGAGACGAGCACCGTTGGCACCTGAAACCGTTCCTGCGTGAGTTGGTGTTGTCATCGACTTATCGCCAAACGCATCACGTCAGCAAAGAACTGCAGCAGGCCGATCCTCGAAATCAGTGGTTGGCTCGCGGACCGCGAACGCGATTGACTGCCGAGATGGTTCGCGATCAAGCGTTGGCTGTGTCAGGATTGTTGACCGAGCAAATCGGTGGCCCGTCCGTCATGCCGCCCCAACCCGATGGCGTTTGGCAGACCGTTTACAGTGGGGCGTCTTGGAAAACGGCGGCCGGCCCCGAGCGTTATCGACGGGCGCTTTACACTTACTGGCGACGAACGAGTCCCTACCCGAGTTTCTTGACCTTCGATTCACCCACGCGAGATCTGTGTGCACCACGGCGAATCGCGACCAACACGCCTCTGCAAGCCTTGGTGACGCTGAATGACCCCGTCTACGCCGAATGTAGCAGCGCGTTGGTGGGTCAAGCCACCGCAGCGGAATCCATGGACGCCAGCGATCTGATCGAATCACAAATCGCTCGGATGTTCGTGCTGGTGACCCAAAGCCAACCGACGGAATGGGAACTTCATGAATTGAAGGCACTCTACGACGACTTGGACGAAACCAGCGGCGTCCCACAAGGCGACGGCAAACTCAACGTGGACCAGAACGCACTTGCGATTGTGGCCAGCACCATTTTGAATCTCGACAAAGCACTGACCAAATGAATCCTCTCAACGACTCTGTGCGTCATGGTTTGTTGGAATGGCAAACACGGCGACACTTTTTGCAGAACTGCTCGCTCGGTTTGGCCGGGATGTGGTTGGGCAGTCAAGCCAACCCTGTTCGCGGTGAGGCCGCGCAATCCGGTGTCACGGCACCGAGGTTGGCACCGCATTTCCCACCCAAAGCCAAACGTGTGATCTTCCTGCACATGGCGGGCGGACCGAGCCAGTTGGAATTGTTTGACTACAAACCGGACTTGCAACAACTCGATGGGCAAGACACACCAGCCAGCTTCTTAGAAGGAAAACGTTTCGCCTTCATTCAGGGCGTCCCAAAATTGCTGGGGCCGCAATTCCCCTTTGCACAACATGGCGAAAGTGGGGCTTGGGTTTCCGATCGACTGCCCCACTTTCAATCGGTGGTCGACAAAGTTTGCTTCGTCAAATCGATGCACACAACTCAGTTCAATCACGGTCCCGCTCAGTTGTTGTTGCACACCGGCAGTCAAAATCTTGGCTCCGCGTCCTTTGGTGCATGGACGATGTACGGCCTCGGCAGCGAGAACCAGAACCTGCCCGGGTTTGTTGTCCTGGTCTCCGGCGGCAAAACACCGTCGGCGGGAAAGAGCGTTTGGGGATCGGGCTTCCTGCCTTCCGTGCACCAAGGCGTCCAGTGCCGCAGCAAGGGCGACCCGGTGCTGTACCTTTCCAATCCGGAAGGTGTCAGCCGCGTCCAGCGACGTCGTGCATTGGATACGCTGGCGAAACTCAACCGAGAAACGTTTGAGCAAACCGGTGACGCCGAGGTGCTGACGCGAATTTCTCAGTATGAAATGGCGTTCCGGATGCAGACCAGTGCGACCGAAGCGTTTGACCTGACTCAGGAAACCGCCGACGTTCATGCGATGTACGGGACCAAGCCCGGCGAAGAATCGTTTGCGAACAATTGTTTGCTCGCTCGCCGACTGGCTGAACGCGACGTGCGTTTCATTCAACTGTTTCACTGGGGTTGGGACTCCCACGGTGCCGGTGCCAACGAAGCGATCAACAAAGGGTTCCACGATCGTTGTCGTGAAGTCGACCAGCCGATGACGGCGCTGCTGAAAGACTTGGATCAACGTGGCCTGCTGGAAGACACGTTGGTTGTCTGGGGCGGCGAGTTTGGTCGAACACCGATGCGAGAGAATCGTGGCGGTCGCGAGATGAAGTTGATCGGTCGCGACCACAATCCGGGTTCGTTCACGATGTGGTTTGCGGGTGGCGGAATCAAACCCGGTGTTTCGATCGGGCACACGGACGACATCGGTTACGAGGCGGTCGAGAACAAAGTTTCGCCTCACGACTTGCACGCGACGCTTCAGCATCTGCTGGGCATCGATCATCACAAACTGACTTACATGAGCCAGGGCCTGCCGCAACGATTGTCCAACGTGACCCAGCCTTCACGGATCGTGACGGACATGTTCGCTTGACCTGCCATCTCGGGGCTTCCACCCCGAGCTATCCACGAGGACTCCTCCGGAGCCTTGGACGCAGATTCGCCCCGGAGGGGGCCGTCATCGTTAGCTCGGGGCGGAAGCCCCGAGGCCATCTGAAGTCAGCCGCTTAGGCCGGGGTAGCGTTGTTGCAGTTCGGAGCGGGCTTCGGCGGCGCGGTCGGGTTTGCCGACTTTGGTCCACAGATCCGCGAGTTGCTTCAGAGCTTCGGAGTGCGGGCCGGGGTGAGTCGAGAACATGAGTTGGGTGTGCAGGTAGGCGAGCAAGGCTCCTTCGGTGTCGCCCATGGCCGCGTAGCTGGCTCCTTGAGCGTTGTAGATCTCAGCGGCCGTCTCGGTGTCCGTCGGATTCAACTTGGCAATCAGTTCGTTGACCATGTCGAGTGCCTCTTGCCCTTTGCCTTGTTTCGCCGTGGCGATGGCCAGGGCTGCTTTGGACAGCGTCTGCAGGCGCGCACCCTCGGGCGATTGGACACCAATGCTGACGATCTTTTGCAAGTCGCTGGCGGCCTCGGCGTCTTTGTCTTGTTTCAGTTTGACCAACGCATTGAGATACAGCGATTCGATTTTGGTTTCCGACGAGGGAGCATTGCGAAGCGACCCGTAGTACTTCGACGCTTGGTCGTACGAACCCAACTTGACCGCCAAGTCACCGAGCAGTTTGGCTGTGTCGTAGAAGTGCCAAGAGCCCGTGTTTTGCTTGATGAAGTTGAGTGCGGCGGTTGCCGAGGCTCGCAAGTCGCCATTGCCGGACAATGCCTGTTGGGCTTGGCAGTACATCACGTAGTAGGCGAAGTCCGCTTTCTGAGGGGCGCGGTTCAGTTTGCTGGCATCGACAGTCTTGAGTTCTGCAATCGCTTGATCGAATTGATTGTCGATTGCGAATTCACGGCCTTGGGTCAGGCCACCGGGATCGCCTTGGAAGAGCACCTTCTCAATCGCACCGGCGTTGAACGTTTGGTCCTTGCCGGACACCGACATCACAATGCCGTTCTTGCTGATGGATTTGATCTTTCCCAAGACAACCTCGCCACCGCGCGGGTACAGCCGGTCGGTTTGCGCCATGACGGGGGACGCAATCAGCAAACCGAGCAAAACGGCACTGCAGCGAATGGAAAGACGAGCGGTGGCAATCATGGATGTCAGTGCTTGAAGAGTGAATGCAGGTTGTGAAGGCGTAGCGAAAGTCGTCAAGACTTTCGGCGAATCCGGGTGCAGCTCAAAACTCTTGACGAGTTTCGCTACCCCGGACATGGAATTGACATGGAACGTCACTTCAGGCCAGTCGCGGGTTGCCCAGCGGCTTGTTGAATCTGTTTGAGCAACGCGTCGAACTTTTGCTTTTGTTCCGGCCCGCCCATTTCGGGATACAGGACAACCAGTCCGGTGATGTCCCGAATGGCTTGTTCCACGATGGCGTCGCTGTTCGTCGATTTGCCTTGCAGGTAACGGCACAGAGCGACGTGGTAGCGAGATTCGAAAAAGATGTCTCGGAACTGTTCGTTTCGCTGAGTGAGTTGACTGATACGGCCCCAGCCCCAAATCGTGTTCTTTTTGTCAGGTCCAGGGCGACCTCCACTGAGTGCGGACTTGTAGGCTCGACCGGCCAATTTGGGTTGCAACTCGCCTGCCCATTGTTCGTACGTGAGCGCGGCTTCCTTTTGTGCGTCCAGCATCATCGATTTTTGCTTCAGAACGCTTTCCAGTTCATTGAGTGCCGCCGAATACTCGCCTCGCAGGCGTTGTGTCTTGCCCAGTAAGAATCGATTGGTCAGGCCTGCTTCGGAAGGATCTTTCAAACTGGTGAAAGTATCGGCAGCCGACGTCAGCAACGCGGCGGCTTGACCATCAGCTTTCTTTTGACCCGGGGCCATGGTGGCCTCACCAAGTTCCATCAGGGTCTGGCCAACCCATTGCAGGGTCGCTTTGTCGTCCGTCGAATCAGCGATGCGAGTCAGGAAGACCTGGAACGCATCGACGAGTTTGGTCTTCTTGGCCGGAGGTGCCGTGTCGAGTTGTTGACGAATGTCGTTTGCCAGCGACACGAACGTGCTGACCAAACGTTTCTCGCCGTCGGCTCCCTGGGCATTCGAACGAAGTTCATCGATTGCGCCCGCCGCACGGTCAAGCAACTTGTCCGTGCCTTCGTCGCTGGTTGTCATCAACCCAACCACCGCTTGCAGTTCCGTGCGATACAAATCGGAAATCATGGAAGTGGAGGGCTTGTCCATCTTCGATCGGTTTGCGATGGGGCCGAATTTCGGGTGGTCCAGTGTTTGGACAGCAGCATCGGGGGCATCGGTTCGGACTTGGATCTTGGCCAGGGTGAGCGCCGCTTGGAATGCTTCCATCGACACCAAGCCACCTGAGATCCCGTCGAGTCCCTTTCGAAGTTCCTTGGCGGCGGCGTTCATTTGTGCTTGCGATTCGTCTGGTTTCTCTTCTGAAATCAGGCGAATGGAGTCGTTCCACAGCGATTGGCCGAGCAGCCGAGCCAGCATGAATTTTTGTGGTCCGTCGGCCATTTCGTCGATCAGTTTTCGGCTGCCATCAAAGTCATCGTTGCTCAGTGCCAACCGCACCATGATGTCTTGTGCAGCGGCGGCCTTGGGATCATCCGGCCAGATGCGAACGAGGTAATCGCCAACGGATTGCAATTCCTTCAACCAGTACTCGGCTTCGCGATCGCCGGACTGGGTGATCAGTTTTTGAGCGGACCCCAGTGCCAAGACGCCACCGACCAACCCCGCGTCAGTTCCAGGAGCGTTCTGAGCGAGGAAACGGCCAGCCACAAAGCTGTCCCGGAAGTGGCTTTCCTGTTGCAGCAAGTAGGTCAAGAACTTGCGGGCTTCGTTGACCTGCATGGTGTCCGATTCGGCATCGATCATCGACAACCCACGCCGCAGGATGATCACCCCGGTCTGACGCGCGTTGACGAGGGAGTCTTCGACTTCCTTGATTTGGTCGGCGGGAGCTTGGTCCGCTTGCAGCTTTTGAAGTTGTTCGCTCAACAACTGAGTCGTTTGAACCAATTGGTTCGCCGAGCTGAAGGCTTCGTCAAAGTTGGCTGGGTCGTCAGCGGTGGGAAGTTCCACAGTTTCATCGCTGGATGCCACGCCGAGTTCGGCCAGCAGAGTTTGGGTTTCGTCGGCGTGAGGACCTTCCACCTTTCTGGCCGACAGGAGCAGTTGCCTGGCGTCGCTGGTCGCTCGTGTTCGTTCGTTGGGTTTGGTGTCTTTCTCGTCCTTGCTTTTGGCAATGAAGGCTTTGGCAAGCTCGATCCGCAGTTCTTGCGAAATCGGCAACCGCTTCTCGTTGGGCCGCAGGGTTTTTTCAAACTCTTCGCCTTGTTGGATCGCGTCTTTGTAGTTCGGTGGGTCTTCTGCGAGCGCGAGTTTGATCAGTCCGATCGTGGCCCCGATCTTGGGTTCACGAAGCGGATCAGCGTCCTGCTGTTCCAGCATTCGCGTGTAGCTTTCGATCGCCTTTTCTTTTCGGCCCAGCAAGCGTTCGATGTCACCGCGTTTGTGATAGGCGGACGCACCGATGATGTACTTCTCATACTTCTCGCTCAGTTCGACCATCTCGACGAGCGCTTTTTCGAGCAGGCTCTTGCCGTCTTGGGCTGGGTTTTCGAACGTCTTCGCGCCCATCATCTGAGCTTCGCCCGTGTTTTGGCGAGCGAGCAAGTACTCGAACCGATACTGGTCTCGCAGAGCTGCCTTGTCGGGATCCTTGGCAGGATCGATCTTGGCGCCCTGCATGCCTTCCAACTTGGATTTCAGATCCGCTTGGATGTCGTTGAAGGTTTTGGCGGCCTTGGCATAGGTCTCTCTGGCCTTGGTTCGCTTGTCGGAATCCAGCTCCCCACTCATGTATTGGGCTGCGCGAACCATTTGCAATTTGCCCAGCATCGATCGGGCTTCGCTGGCTCGTTCGTGAGACGAATTGGCGTTCACGTAGGCCTGCAGTTCCGATTCCGCTTTCTCGAATGCTTGGTCGCGTTGGCTGGTGCTGCGAGAGGCGATCGCGGCATCGATCGACGTCTGTGCTTTTTCGAGCGGGATCGCGGAAAGCAGCTTGGGGTCCACGCCGGGGACATTTGGCAACCGATCCAGGTACACATCGGCCAGTTCGTAGTAGCCCGCCGAGCGAAGACGTTTCAAAAATTCTTCCGCGGGTTCACCTTCTGCGGCAACGTTGGACGATGACTGCAGAATGGAACTGAAGAACATCGCCGCAACGACCCGGATGGCTAGTCGAGTTCGGCGACGAGACGATGGAGTCGGTGCTGGCATAATGGGTGCAGACGAGATGGGAGAAGAGCTTCGGATGGTGGTGCCGCGACCCTTGCGGTTGTGTTGCATCGCAAAGGACTAGATTAAAGTGCGAAAGTACCGGGAGCAACCTTTTGCGGCCGGATGTGTCCACGAATCCAATGCGTGACCATGCGTATCCCCAACGAAATCAATCGTGACAATCTCTATCGTCGACGCGCGAGAGGTGGCCTTCCCACCCAAACTTACCGGCGGCTGTTTCGGTTGATGCTGGCGTTGGTATTGGTCCTGATGGTGATGAGGCAAGCGGCGCGTCCTGGGGTGTATGCGATCTTCTTTCCCGAGACGATGGTCCCGGTCCAAGTGGAGACAACCTCGCGTTTGGCCGAGAAAACCGACGCGCAAGAGGCTCTATCGGAGTGGGAAACGGTTCAGGCTGCCGTCGCAGAACAAATTCTTTCAGAAGACCAAACGCTCGAAGACGGCGAACGTACTCCCACCCGAATGGAGCAGGATTCGCTCATCGCTCAGGTGGACGACGGAACCGTTTGGCGATCGGCGGATCAGCCCGCTCTGTGTGCGACGTTGGCGCTGCACCGATCTCAGCAGGCTTGGACAGCGGAGCCACCCTTCGAGCCTGTCCTGGAAACGGGGGTGTTGCCTTTGTTGCAGCAGCCCGACGTTTACCGCGGCCGAACGGTGCGTGCGACCGGAAAGTTAGTGCGAATTGTTTCCGTCCAAGCCAACGCGAACCAATGGGGAATCGATCGCTACTGGGATTGTTGGTTGCATCCCGAAGACGGAAGCCTGCGGCCTTGGCTGGTCATCGTTCCTGAATTGCCCCGCGGAATTCGCGAATTGGTGCCCGCCCTTGTGAGTGATCCAACGTCCAGCGGTGCCGTGGATCTGGATTCACCGCTGCCGACAATTGTCGTCGAGGGGGAATTTGTGAAGCGGCTTTCGTATCAATCCGCGGACGGGGTGGAGCTCACGCCCGTTGTCGTGGGGCATGTGCAAGCAGTCCGGTCCAACGGCAACCCTGTTGTCGGGGCCGCGATTCAATCTGTGCCGATGAAAGGTTCGGGGGTGCAGTCGCAGGAGAAGTCCCGTCCGCTGTCCTTGGGGATGATTGTCGTGATTGCGACTTTGATTGGCGTGGGCATCGGAGTCTTGGTGATGTGGCGTTCGGCGGTCTCGCACCGGCGTCTGCGGGCCCGACGCCAGCAAGATCATGTCACCCTGCCACTGGTGGCGTGTTTGGCGTTGGGGTTCTCGTCGTTGACAGTGAATCAGGTTTGGGGTGTCGCGCCCCAGGCCGACGCAATGGACCGTGTGGAAGAGAATGGCACCGGGGCAGGTGACTCGTCGCTATTGAACCTGTTGTCAGGGTTTGACGTCGAGCGACTGAAACGACTCGGCGATCGGATGCAGACGGGCAGCAATGGCAACGCGGCCAGAGACGAACAAGCCAAGTTGGTGTTCCGGTTGAAGCGGCTGTCGGAATCCACGTTGGATCAGCGGCGCCCCAAGTTGGCACCATCATCTGTTTCAGTGGGCGATGCCGTTGAGATCGACGGAAAGATTGAGTCGTTTCAGTTTGTGGCCGTTCCGGATGAGCTGACGGAGTTCTTGGGCCTGCGTCAGTTAATGGAATTGGTTCTGGCGGATGAAGCGGGGTCGCAAAGGCAGGTGGTTGCCGCGCCGTTGCCAAAGCAGGTTGCGGTGGGCGACCGGTTGTCGGGCATCGGGGTTGCACTTCAAGGTGGCGACAAGACGCCGGCGATTGCCGTGGCTGGAAATCTCCGTTGGCATCCGGTGCAACCGGAGTCACTCGGCTGGCAGGTGCTCAGCGAGTTGGATGTGGACATCTCGCGATTGCCCGAGATTGTGTCGCTCAGTCGCCGACCTTTGATGGACGCGGACTCTCAGGTTTTCTTCTCGATGATTGGGGCGGCGCATCAAGCCGGTTCGATTCCCATCAGCAGCGAACCGCTGGGGCCCATTGCGTCTGCGATGCGAGCGTCGGCGGTGGAGGTCAGTCCAACGGATCTGTTGAAGGAGCCCCAGAAGTGGATTGGGCAGTGGATCCGGATCGATGTGGAGACAGTCCGGTGGACCCGCGTGTCGGTGGAGTTGGATGCTCGGGCCCAGCAGGTTGGCAGCGACCATTACTACCAAATCGACGCGATGGGTGATCTGGGCAATGTGCAACTGAAGATTGCGACAGAAGATGGCGAGACCGTCACCATGCAAAATCGTTATCCGGTGACGTTGGTGACCGCCGAGTTGCCCGCGTTCCTGGCCGAGGAGAACGCTCTGTCACGCACGATTTCCAAGCCGGTTCGGGTGGAAGGGTTTTTCTATCGCTTGTGGAGTTACGAGTCCGATTTCATGGCCTCGCACGGCGGCAAGCAGTTTGCGCCGTTGTTGATCGCGGGCCGTTGGGGCGATCGAACTCCAACATCGAAGGATCCCATCGGCGTTGGTTGGATCGGAACCCTCGCGGCCGCGGGAGTGGTCACGGCGATTGTGGCGGCACTCGCGTTCGCTTGGTTCAATCGCCGCGGTGACCGCTTGGCACGCCAGCAGCGAGTGTAGAGGTCAGTTCCAACTCAATTTGAGGGTAGCGGAACTCGTCAAGAGTTTCGTTGGTTGCTGGAAAACCGAAAGCCTTGACGACTTCCGCTACGGCCGTAACTCGTTTTTAGGCCTAGCAGACCACTACCGGTCTTCGCCCAGTTTGATCTCAAAACCGGTTCGTTCGTTGATCGTTTCAAAGAATCCACGAACGATGTTGGTCGCTCCGTCGTCACCGATCAGCTGAGCCATGAAACGCTGTTGCGGCTGGCTGAATTGCTCACGCAGTTGCTCCATCTCAGGTTGGAACTGAGTGGGTTGAACCACGTAGTAGACCGAGAGTGGTGCGTTGGGGGCGACATTGGCTTGGCCCACTTCGGTGTTGAAGACCGATCGCATGAATTCATCACCGACCGAGTTCAGTTCAGGGACATTGCCGATCGAAGTTTGCATCATGCCAACCATGTTGAGCCAGCTGAACGGGCCCAGTCCGGTGTGCAAGTTGTCTTCTTTGCCTTCCGGGACGATGTCAGCCAGTTGCTTGCCTTCGGTCAAGGAGTCGGCCAGTTTCCTGGCGGCTGCTTGGGCCAATTCGCGAGCTTCTTCCGTGCGGATCGCCAGGATGACTTCTTCGCGAACCTCGTCCAATTCGGGGGTGTACGCTTCGATGTCTTTGGTCTTCCAGGAAACATACGACTTCGCATTTTCGAGGTCCACCGAACGTTGGGGCGCGAACGCTGGTTGGGCAGGGATGGACGAACCGTCCTGCATGGCGGCTCCAAACATCATCGCGTAGTAGGGAGCACCGCGTTGTTGCAGCGATTGGCCCAGCCCGTAGGATTCGCCGATCGGCTCTTCACTGACGGAGACACGATTGACCAAGCCAGTCGTGCCATAGCCGAGTCCCTTTTCTTCTGCGATCGCCTTCAAGTCCGGACGTGTGGGAGCCTCTTCGGCGGTCGAAACGCCGACCGCAACGTTGCTCTCGTGGACGGCCATTTCACTGAAGTAATCCCGCATCAAAGCGTTCATTTCGGTGATGGTTTGGTCCAGCTTTTGACGTGCGGTTTCGGAAACCATGTCGGTGGCAATCGCATCGCGAACGTCTTCGAACGATTGGGGTTTGGTCTCGGCGGGTTCGTCGCCCAGATCCAATCCATCGCCCAGTTCCATTTCGTCGTCGCTGGTCTCAGTGGCTGGGGGAGCGTCAGCAGGAGTTTCAGGGGCGTCATCGTCGTCTTGGAACGCGACCAGTTGAACCGCTTCGTCGCGTGAGCGGAGCATGGAACTGTCTTCGTTGGCCGGTTCGTCTGTGCTTTCTTCGGAGCCAGTTTCTTCTGAGGTGGTTTCTTCTGAGGTGGTTTCTTCTGAGGTGGTTTCTTCTGAGGTGGTTTCTTCTGAGGTGGTTTCCTCGGCAGGAGTTTCTTCGGAGGCGGGCTCTTCCGCTGGGGGTTCCTCGGACGAGGTTTCGCTGCTTTCTTCGCTGGTGGGCTCGGTTTCAGCTTCCGCTTCGGTGGTTTCTTCCACCATTTCTTCCGCGACCGTTTCTTCGGTTTCGGTGGCGGGAGATTCTTCTTCGGTCGTTTCCGCTGTTTCTTCGGCTGCTTCTTCCGCAGCGTTTTCGATTTCCATCGCTTCGAGTTCTGCGGTGGCGTCCTCGGTTGCCTCGACGGGCATTTGGAAATCGCCACCGGCCAGTCGGCGTTCGTACTCGGCGCGGATGGCTTCTTCGGTCAGCTTGGCTTTTTCTCGTTCAACGAAATCGTTCAGGTCGGCGAAGACGAATTCGATCTCGGCCGAATCCGGACGACGGAACTTGGGTTCAGGGCTTTGGTCGTTGGGATAGGCCAGCAGATCCTTTCCAGCGTCGTAGACCTCTTGGATCTTGGACTGGCTGGGGGATTCATCGGTTTGGTCGAGGTATTCGGCGACCAGCACGCCGTAGGCGTCGATGTTGGCGGACTGATTGGTCTTCAGGAAATTTCGCCACTGAGCCAAGGGGGTGGTGACGGGCATGCGGCCGTTCATCAGGCCCACCATCGCACTGCGTTGGTAAAGATCCGATAGCAAATGCATCCGCAACTGTTCGTACAGTTGGATGGGACCCATTTGGTTTTTGGTGAACTGCATCAGCATCGAACCGATTTCGTTGTCGCTGAGCAATCCATCGGTGTAGCGGCTGAGCCAGTTGCGAACGGACGTGTCATCCAGCTCGAAACCGGCTTTTCTGGCTTCGCTGTAAAACCGCATCGTGTTGATGGTGGCTTCTTCGCTTGGATTTGCATCGATGCCGAGCGATTGGATCTGGCCTGATTCTTGGTCGTATTGAAAACCAGGGACCTGTGGCACTCCGCCACGCCGGATCGTTTCTTGGCCCAAATCGCTCAGGAACCCGACGATGGCACGGTGCTGCTGCGTTGTGCGGGCGACGCGGCTCTGCGTCAGCGTGACACCGTCATAGACCGCCGCGACTGGGTCGGAATTGGATCCGCCTCCTCGCCGCAGGTAAGTGTCCAACGCAGGCAAGACGACGAACGCAAACAATGCCAACAAAGTCAACAAGACCATCATTGGTTTGAGGTTGCGTCGAAAAATCTCGAACGGGCTACTGCTCATCGTTGGGTCCAAAAAACAAAATGGTTGCAATTCAAACCGCAGAGGGTATCCCCACGGGAATTTACTGGTCAAGGTGAGTTGAATCGAAGGCTCGCCAGCGGGGCAAGCACCTCGGGGTGATTCGGCGGTCGATTGGGTGAAAGGGGTGTCAGAATAGGTAAGCGACGAAGAATGGCTGGTTCGTCACCACGCTTCGGGAGCTTCCTGGCCTTCTGGTCACCAAAAAACCGACCATCGCCTGCTCACTCGGAACGAGATGAGCCGTGAAAAAGAATCCGGGCTCCTTCTCTGAGAATGAGCTTGGGGAAACATCCGAGCTCTGAAAATCGCGGCGATCTCACCAGATCCGAATGCGTTCTTCGGGAGCGATGTAGAGCGGGTCGGTTTCGTCGATTCGGAACGCTTCGTACCAAGCGTCCATGTTGCGGACGATTCCGTTGACGCGGTATTCGCTGGGGCTGTGCGGGTCCGTGATCAAACGTTTCCGCAATTCGGGTTCGCGATACAGGCGACGCCAGATCTGGGCCCAGCCCAAGAAGAATCGTTGATCACCGGTCAAATTGTCGATGACCTTGGCCGGTTGGCCTTCCAGTGACAAGCGATAGGCTTCGTAAGCGACGCTCAGGCCGCCCAGGTCGCCGATATTTTCGCCCAGCGTCAGTTCGCCGTTGACGTTCATGTCCTCAAACGGTTGAAACGCATTGTACTGGTCGACCAAACCGGAGGCTCGCTTATCGAATTCTTCGCGATCCTTGGGCGTCCACCAATTCACCAGGTTCCCGTCGCCGTCGTACTTGCTGCCTTTGTCGTCGAAGCCGTGCGAAAGTTCGTGACCGATCACGGCGCCGATGCCGCCGTAGTTGACCGCGTCGTCGGCGGCCAAATTGAAGAAGGGGGGCTGCAGGATCGCAGCCGGAAACACAATTTCGTTCATCGTCGGGTTGTAGTAAGCGTTGATCGTTTGTGGCGTCATGTGCCACTCGTTGCGATCAATCGGTCCACCCAACTTGGCGAGTTGACGCTCGGTTTCAAAAATCGACGCGGCGATCAGGTTGGTCGCGGGGGACTCAGCCGTGATTTCGAGTTTGCTGTAATCCTTCCATTCGTCGGGGTAGCCGATCTTGGTGTGGAATTTGCCAAGCTTCGTGAGGGCCTGTTTCTTGGTGCCTTCGCTCATCCAGTCACGCGATTCAATGCGTTCGGCGAAGGCGCGTTTGAGGTTTTCAACCAATTCGTTCATGCGACGCTTGGCTTCGGGGGCAAAGTGCTCTTCGACGTACAGTTGCCCGACCACCTCACCCAAAACGCTGCCGGTCAAATCGACCGCTCGTTTCCACATCGGTTGCTGCTCATCGATTCCCGAGATGGCTTTGTCGTGGAATTCAAAGTGGCGTCGTTCCAGGTCTGCCGTCAATGCGGATGCGTAGGCATCGATCGCGTGGAATTGCAGGTACGCTTTCCATGCTTCAAGGCTGTGGTCGGCGAAGAGATCACCAAGAGATTTCAGGTAGCTGGGCTGCCGGACGACAAAGGCGTCTTGGTCGGTCAGGCCAATCGCATGGGTCATCGCAGGGACGTCGAAGCCCGCGATCGTCTCATCGACTTCCGCGAGCGTGAGTTTGTTGTAGGTTTTTTCGGGGTCGCGATTCTCGGTCTTGGTCCACTGGTTCTTCGCCAGTTCGGTTTCGATGGCCACGACTTGCTGTGCCAATTCATCGGCGGACTCAACCGACAAAACTTGCAGCATGTCTTGGACGTATACCTGCAACGCTTCGCGGGCCGACACGTATTGGGGATCGTCTTCGAGGTAGTAGTCGCGGTCGGGGAGCGTCAAACCTGACTGAGACAGGTACACCGTGTAGGTGTCGCTGGCCTTGGCATCGACGCTGATGTAGGCACCCAAGGGAGCGTCCACGCCGACGCGAGACAGTTGACCGATCGTGGCACCGAGCTCGTCTTTGGATTTCAATCCGTCGACGATCTCCAAAACCGGTTGGATAGGCTTGAGCCCGAGTGCGTTGCGTTGGTCGAGGTCCAACACACTGCGATACAGATCGCCGACCTTTTGGGCTGGCGTGCCCTGCTCGGCTTTGGTCTCAGCCGATTGTTCGATCAACGCTCGGACTTGGGACCGCGTCGCGTCGTCCAGCACCGTGAAGATTCCGTAGTTGGATTTGTCCGATGGAATCGGCGTGTTTTCCAGCCACTCTTCATTGGCGTGCAAGTAGAAGTTTTGGCCCGGTTCGACGGTGGCGCTGAATAGAGACTGGTCGATGCCAGAGACTTTGTCGGCAACCGTTTGGCTGGTCTTGCCGGGAGATTTCGCGGAGACAACGGCGGGCTGCAAGACTGTGCCGAGCAAGGCCAAACCCGCGGCGGATTTGCCAAGCGACGACAGGCCGGCCAAAGCGATTCCAAAGCAGCCCTGCAGGCGAACCCCGCGGGAAGAACGAGGGCTTGAGGGTCGGGGCATACGAGTGGTCACGAGCAATCCTTTTGTCGAAACGAGTCGATTGGAAAGAATCAATGGGAGGGTGCGAAGTCAGCGGAGAAACGACCCCTACGATTCCAGCGAATTGCTAGTTCGTGAGGCGAAACTCCGGGGGCATCGTCCCACAAATCCGGGTTGGTGTCAGGTGCTGAAATGCGACACTTGGGCACCCCGGCCGGGTAAGATGTCTGACCCACCCGCACCCCCGCCTTTCGTCCCCACTGCGAGGAAATTATGCCAAAGCCCCATCCCACCCCCGAGTCGCAATCCGTCTCGCGTCGTCGTTTCCAAAAAACAGCCGCGACCACATTTGTGCTCTCCGCCGGAACGGCTTTGTCGCGTGCCCAGGCAGCGGGATCCAACGATCGCGTCGGTCTGGGGTTCATCGGCGTCGCCAACCGTGGCAGCCAATTGATGAAGGCCTTCGCGGAGCACAAGGATTGTCAGCCTGTGGCGGTCTGTGATGTGGATTCCCAAGCGATGGCGACGGCCGCGGCAAAAGCAGGCGAAACCGCGGGCGGCAGCGTCTTTCAGACCGGTGACTACCGTGATTTGTTGGAACGTTCCGACGTCGATGCCGTGGTCATCGCCAGCCCCGATCATTGGCACGCCTTGCAAATGATCTCGGCTTGCCAAGCGGGGAAGGACGTTTACGTCGAAAAGCCACTCTCGGCGACGATTTTCGAAGGCCGAGCGATGGTCAAGGCCGCTCGCAAGTTCAACCGGGTCACGCAGGTCGGCACGCATCGCCGTAGCAGTCCGCTGTATCACGAATTGGCCGGGCGGGTGCAGGATGATTTGTTGGGGAAAGTCTGCGTGTCACGCGCGTACCGGCTCAGCAACATGGCTCCCGCTGGCATCGGCAAGCTTCCCACGTCGAAGCCACCCGCCCATCTGAACTGGGACATGTGGGTGGGCCCGCGGGCCGAGCAACCCTATCAAGACAACATCGCCCCGTACAAATTTCGTTGGTGGCAGGACTACAGTTCGCAAATGGGGAATTGGGGAGTGCACTACCTCGACGCGATTCGTTGGTGCCTGGGCGAAGAGGCACCGTCCAGCGTTTGTGCGATGGGCGGACGTTTTGGTGTCGACGATGACCGCACGATCCCGGACACGATGGAGGTGACATTCCAATTCGCATCGGGTCGATTGGCGGTCTTTGGACAATACGAAACCAGCATGAACCCGACGCTCGCCTCAGGCGAAATCGAACTGCGCGGCACAAAGGGAACGGCGTACGTTTCCGAACGCCAGTACGAGATCCTTCCTGAACGACGCGGTCAGTTTTCGAAGCAAGAAAACTTTGCCAAGCCGGAGACTCGTTCGGAGGTTTCCAACAATCACGTGCTGACCGTCAATCACGCTCGCAATTTCTTGGACTGCATGGTGTCGCGTGAACGCTGTCACGCTGACATTGAGATCGGTCATCGCAGCACCACGTTCTGTCACCTGGCGAACATTTCGCAAACGCTGGGCAAGCGACTGGAATGGGATGCAAAGGCGGAGCGGTTCACCAACGACGAAGCCGCCAACGAGATGCTGCACTACGAGTACCGGGCCCCGTGGAAATTGCCCACGGTTTAAGACGTCGTCGCTGCGTAGGCCAGGTTCCACCTGGCATGGGTGAAACGCCGAGGCACGGTGCGCACGCGAGCGATGTTGGATCACACGCCTCGCTTTGTTCCAAAGCATCGGACGTGTTGCCAGGTACAACCTGGCCTACGAATCTAGGTAGCCGGATTCGCCAGAATTCGGAAGGCACCTGGCGAACATTTCGCAAACGCTGGGCAAGCGACTGGATTGGGATGCAAAGGCGGAGCGGTTCACCAACGACGAAGCCGCCAACGAGATGCTGCACTACGAGTACCGGGCCCCGTGGAAATTGCCCACGGTTTAAGACGTCGTCGCTGCGTAGGCCAGGTTCCACCTGGCATGGGTGAAACGCCGAGGCACGGTGCGCACGCGAGCGATGTTGGATCACACGCCTCGCTTTGTTCCAAAGCATCGGACGTGTTGCCAGGTACAACCTGGCCTACGAATCTAGGTAGCCGGATTCGCCAGAATTCGGAAGGCACGGCGGTGTCACCCACCGAATTATTGGCGAATCCGGCGACGGTCAATTCTGGGTGTCTTGCAGGCTCTTGTCGATCAATTCTAGCTGTTTTTGGGCTCGCTGCTCGACCGATTCGGGGCGGCCGAGCTCTTGGATGGATTCACTGAGTTGTTGCAACTGTTTTTCCAGTTGCTGAATGTGCAGTTGCTTCATGCGGATCTGATCCCTTTCAAGCTCGATGAACAGACGCTTGATCCGATTTTTTGCTTGGGGCACCTCCTCTTCGCCTGCGCCTGTCAAACGCTTGAGTTCTCGGGCGATTTGTTGGCGAATTTCCTGAGTCTTCTCTGCGACCTGTTGGAGGGAAGGATCGAGGACGGGTGATGCGGACCGCTTCGATGGTTGAGCGGCGAATGGATCGGCTCCGCTGGAGGCTGCAAATGGATCCGATGACTGTGGCGACGAATTGGTTTTCGACGGGGACCCTCCAAACGGGTCGGAGGCCGCAGGGGCAGCAAACGGATCTGGTTGAGCGCCGGGAGAGGGCGCCCTGGCAAACGGATCGCCGTTGGGATGGTCAAACGGGTTGCGGTTCATCAGCTCTTGCGAGAAGAACAAGTCAATGCGGGGGCGTCGGCCGTTGGTCTCGGACGACTCGGCCAAATCCAACGCGATCGCGATGTGTTGTTCCATGTTGGATTTCAACGCCGTCTGACTTCCAACCGGGACCTGCAACCAAATGCTGCTTTGGTCTTTGGGAATGTTGAAGTCACTGGGCAGGAACGTCACACGGTTCAAACCAAATCGCAATGCTTTCAGGCGGATCTTTCGTTTCCAAGAATCGACGTCTTCTTCTTTCATTCCCTCCGGCATGCGGGCGATGACGTGCCGCTCGGGTTTGTCGGGGATCGAAAGTTTCATGTCCAAGTCGATCAACCCGGAGGTGGGTTGGCGGTATTGAACGGTGGAGAATGGCATGCCACCCATGCCTCCCATGCCGCCTCCCATACCGTGGTTTTGGGGTGGGAAACACTTCAGGACGTCCTGAACCGTCAGGAAGGGTTTGGTCTCGAAGTCATAGTCGGGACCGAGAAGAATCGTGACTTTGAGAGGGAGGTTGGAAGGTGACGGAGGAGGCGTGCTTCCCATTCCCATGTCCATCCCTCCATACATGTCCATCACCATGTCTTCCTGCGCCTGCAGCGAACCAGTGGGCATGGTGATGCCAAACATCAAAGAAAAGACAACCGCAAACAGCAGACTCAGTCGTGTGCACATGAGAATTCTCCGAGTAGGCCAGGTCTCACCTGGCGATGGTGATGGGACTGTTTCTCATTCTTCATGGGGCAGATCCTTTGTGGGTTTCGGCCCGGTGCACCTCTCCCGAAACGAAGTTTGGGGAGAGGTCGAGCGACGCCGTTCAGGCGTACGCGAGGGTGAGGGTCGGGCATGGTAGGCGGCGTGCATTGCCTGGACGGTCAACACTTGAGGGTTGATACCGTTCTGGACCGCGCAAGTTCTGTTCCACGACTTCGCCCCAACGGGGCAGCCCTATCACAGCCCAGGGCGACGCCCTGGGGTGCGGCGGGAAAAAGATTGCAAAGCCCCAACGGGGCGGTCCTAGCGTTTTTGAGGGGCTCTCTGTTAGGGCCGCCCCGTTGGGGCTCGCGTTGGAGCGTTCGTAACGAAACCCCAGGCGATGCCTGGGGCTATCGTAGGGCTGCCCCTTTGGGGCGTGGCGCAGAACCAAAAACAATGCCGCATTGTCCGTGTCGACCCTCAAGTTTTGACGGTCTTCGCGTAACCCTCCCCGGCATTCTCGCTGAACGCTCGCATTCAGCCCATCCCCAACTGCGTTCAGGAGAGTGAATTCACATTTGCAAACACTGCATCTGAACGCCTCACGGCCTCTTCGCTCAATCCTGTGAAGCGGGGACGAAGCATTCATGGTTGCTCATTGACTTCAAGGCTTCTTTGCAGCGATTCAATCTGCATCTGGATCAATTCCAGTTGGGAATCGATCTCGGCCAGCGAGGTGGATTCGTTCGTCGTTGGTTCGGTCCACACCGATTCGGTGACCGGACCCGCGAGGGCAAAGTCGGGATCGACGGGCTCGGGTTGGGACGCGGAAGGATTGCTAGCCGGTCGCGTCTCGACGACAGTCGATTGGGTCGTTCTCGATCGGTTCCAAACATTGGTGGCGATCAATGGAATGGAAGCCAGAAGCAGAACCGCCAGTAAAACCGCGAGACGGATGTGGGGTCTTTTCGATGCCATCACTTCGCTCGGAAGAGGGATGCTGGGTTGTTGCACGTGGGCCAAGCAGGCTTCCAGCAAACGCTGCGTTTCTTCGGCGCTGCTGATTCGATTTCTTGCGTCCTTGCGAAGCAATTGATCGACCAAGTGCTCCATCCAAACCGGAACGCTCGCTTGGCTTTCCCGCATCGGACGATGAGGATGATCTGTGATCCGGCGCAGAATTCCGTAACTGGTTTCCGAACGAAAGGGTGGACGTCCCGTCGCCATCGCGTACAGCACGCATCCGAGTGCAAACAGATCGCTGCGAGCATCGACCGATTCACCACGTGCTTGTTCGGGTGACATGTACTGGGGCGTTCCCGCGATCACTCCGGAGCGTGTGACCGTCACGTCATCGGCGGCCCGGGCCAAACCAAAGTCGGTCAACATCGTTCGGTCGACGGCAGGTTCGATCAGGATGTTGGCGGGCTTCACGTCGCGATGCACCAATCCTTGTCGGTGGGCGGCAGCGAGCGCCGCGGCGACTTGGATACCGATCCGCAGCACATCGGTGATCGGCAGCGGACCCTCGGTGTCGATGCGTTGTTGCAGTGTCCGGCAAGCCACATACGGCATGACCAAGTAGGGCAGGGTGGCCGATTCACTGACGGACAAAATCGGCATCACATTGGGATGCACGATCGCCGCGGTTGCCTGTGCCTCGCGAAGAAAACGTTTGCGAGCCGTTCCGATCGAGGCCAAGTGGGGCGACATGACTTTGATGGCCACCGGACGATTCAGCTCCGGTTGAAAACCCTTCAGCACAATCCCCATTCCGCCATGCCCGATCACGGACTGGACCTCGAACTCACCGAGTTTGCCAATCGCATCGGGTTGGTCGGTTGGCTGCAGAAACGATACCGCGAAATCGGCCAGCCAAGCCGTCTCGCTGGGAGCGGCCAGTTTGGGTGTGTCGAGCGCGAGGCTGCCCGACATGGTTTCACGCCGGAGCGATTCGCGAATCCCGTGGGAGGACTCCGCGAATTGTTCGATTCTGGTCTGGCAAAGCTCGCATTCATCGAGGTGGGAGGTGACGTCTTCGTCGGTCTGTGCGTCGGCGTGCTCGTCGAGCACCAATCGCAGGACATCGTCGCTGGGGTGCCAGGCGTTCACTGCATCACCTCGTCGAGAACCAATCGAATGCGACGCAAAATGCGGGAACGGGACATGTAAATGCTGCCCGCGGAAACGTTCAGTTCTCCGGCGATCTCAGCAACCGGTCGGCCTTCGATCATCGTGCCCCAAAACGCTTTCCAGCTTGTCGGGGCGAATTCGGAGCGGACTTTCTCGGCGGCCCAAACAATCAATTCATGTTGGTACTGATCCTCCAACGCGGGATCATCAATGGCGGGCTGTTGGTCGAGTTGCAACAGTGCGTCCGTGCCGCCTTGCCCGGTGATCTGTTTTCGCTGGCGAGCCATGTACTTGATGACGACGTTGCGGGAGACCTGGTGGACCCAACGCCGGAACGAGGCTTCTTTGCCGTCGTCAGAGAACCCATCAATGCTGCGTGCGATCGAGATCAGGACTTGCTGTGTGACGTCGGCCACGTGCGACGGGGGCGTTCCATGCCGTGCGACCAGGTGCTTGAGAAACGGTTCGTAGGTTTCCACAAACGACCACCAAGCCGATTGGTCTGCCGCACCGCCCAATCGAACGATCAAGCTCGGTCGTGTTTCGGGAGAATGCATGGCTGGGGACCGCCGAAAAGAAAAGCTGCACCTGCTCCGTCACGTGGCTCCTGTCGGAGCGACGCTGTGAACGAAACGTGTCGTCTAAGCAACGCGTCAACAACAAGTGACGATGTTAGCGGTGTGGCGCAAGCCGCCCGGTAAGGAACCGGAGGGCTCGCGCCCTTCCGCTACGTCACTTTTTGTTCACGCGTTGCTAAGAAGAACAGTCCTCCACCGAGCGAGAATCTCACGCCTGTCGAAAAGTTTTTTTAGATTCAGTTCTGTTTTGCTGGTTTACCCAGCGTTTCGCGAATGGCGTCGGCCAATTGTTCGCCCAGCTTCGATCCGCCGCCGACGAAGACTCGCGTCACGGTGCCTTCTGCGTCGATCACGACCGTCTGAGGAATCGCGTTGGCTTGGTAGCGTCCTGCAGCGACACCGTCGATGTCCAGCACGACTTCGGGGCTGACGCCGATTCGGTCCAGCGTGTTGCGGATATCTTCCGCACTTTCTTGCAAGTTGACCGCGACCAAACGGACTTGTTCGGGATCAAATTCGGCAACGGCTTCCTCGATCACCGGCATGGCTTGCATGCATGGACCGCACCAGGTCGCCCAAAAATCCAGAACCAGTGTTCGGCCGGTTTGATCGGCGATGCGGAACGGTTCGCCGTCGAGTGTTTTGAGTTTGAAGTCCGGAGCAGGGTGCCCTACCAGAGGCGATCGCGTGCCGGCCATCGAATCGTCGCCGCCACCCGAGTCGCCAATGATCGGTTCGGGGGCATTCACGAGCTGCCAAATCGCGTGCGGGTCATCCGCCAACTCAAAGTCATTTCGCACGCCGAGATAAAGTTCCTCGCAATTGGCAAGCGGCAAGCGAATCGGACCGAGGAAAAAGTTCTCACCGATCAGGGTTTGATTGATAACGCTTTCGGGCACCAACGACAAACGATTGCCATCGAGCATCTTGCCTTGCACCGTCAGTGCATCCGAATCGACGTCCGTTTCGTCGGCTGCAATCTTTTGGGAGGCATCCTCGTCGGTTGGTTCTTGGTCCTTCTCGGTGTCGATTGGTGGCTTCAACCAAATGATTTGCGAGATGACATTGCGCGGAATGGTGATCGTTTCCAAACGGGATTCGACTTCGGCGGCGAATTCCGTCAGGCTTACCAATCGGCAACGCATCATGTCGCCATTGTTGGCGATCAAGAGATGGGTTGGCGGGCTGTTCTTTCGATTGCGTGGAACGGTGAGCAATCGCTCGCGTTCCTGTTCATCGATGACCGGTTCGGATCCGGTCGAGTTCAGATGGATCGCACGGATTTGTTCACGAGGCAGCTTGGTTTTTTGTGTCATTCCGGATTCGAAGGTGACGTCCTGCTCATCGATTGAAATCACTTTGCCAGGAATGACTTCGCCGGTCTTCAGATAAATCGGCCTGCCGGCGATCGCTTTGAGATTGGCTTGAGGGTCAAAGACTTTGCTGAAAACATTCCAAACCCCAGGCTTTGCGGCTGGCCGGATGGCCGGGGCCGGTCGATTTTGAGCCCGAACCACTGCGTTCTGTTTTTTGAGCGTTTGGCGAATTTTTTGAAGCCTCTCGATGCGAAGTTCCGTCGCGGACTTGGTGGTTTCCACTTTCGGACGCAGAACCAATTTTCCTTGGAGGTTGGGACGCATGACAGACGCGGTGGTGCCTGACGGTTCGAACCGAAGAGCTGTCGGTTGGGTGTCCGGTTCCGCGTCGAGCAATCGCCCGTGAAGCCGCGTGCCTTCGAGTTCCAAACGCATTTGCCCGTGCTGGGGCGGGACGCTTGGTTTCGATGCTTGGAAGTCGATCGTGTCGATGCTGGAGATCGGGATCTCGACTTCGCCCTGCGTTGCTTCGGCAACCACACGCAGGGACTGCTCATCGATTTGTTGCAGGCTGCCGCTCAGACGCATTCCATCAAAGGTGCGGATTTGCAATTGATCGAGGCTGGGAAGTTCAGGTTCCGAATCCTTTTCGGGGGCGTTCTGAACGAGATCCATGACCATGATTTGATCGGCATGGATGGAGCGTTCTTCTTCGCCTGCTTGGAACTGCCACAAGTTGTCTTCGATGCCTTTCCAGTGTCCTTGAAAGGCCTCACCGTTGGTCAGGTGGACCGACGTTTCGATACCGGCTTCGTCGGAGTTCTCAGACGCTTCAGCGGTGTCATTGGATTTCGGAGTCAGGTCGGTGGCATGCAGAACTTGCAAGGAACGGATGCGAAGGGTTCCGTCGATGTTGCGAAAGTAGATTCCGGTCTGAGCGACACGTGGCTTTTTGATTGGCAGCGTGTACTGCGTCAGCGTCTCACCACGCAGGGACTCGATCGTCACATGACGGTTGGCTTGGTCGATCTTCAACGTCACCTGCAACCGGTTGCCAAGTTCTTTGAGCTTGGCGATCGATTCCACCCCTGCGAGCGAGCCGTCCTCCCAAACGGCGACGATGTCGTCGTCCCAAACTTCGATATGGAATGCATCGGCCCAAGTGTTTTCAGGCGATTCCGGATCAACGCCGACGGCGATCACAAAGTTGGGTTTTCCTTCCCAGGCGATGTCCAGCTCAACGCGAGCCAATCGCGGAAGCTTGAGGTCACGAAAAATGGTGGCCATCGAGGTGCTGGTTTCCAGCGTGCCTTTGGAATCCACCCAGCTTTCGAGTTGACCGTTTGATTCCCAGTCATCGCGTGAACCGGGACCTTGGAAGACCATTGCGCGGCTGTCATCCCAGCGAAAGATTTGCCGGACCATGGCGAGTGGTAACTCGGACGTTTCTCCACCGGTGAGAGAAACCATCAACGGATCGCCTACCTCGACAACGTTGCCGAACAGACGGTCACCATTGAGCAGTTCGAATGCGAATTGCCCTGGAGTGGCTTTGATTTCCGATGGAGGCGGGAAGGTGGTGGAGGCCAACGACGCAAACGGAAATGAAAACGGAGTTGCGAAACCGGCGTGTTGCCAGTTCACCAGGGGAGACGCTTCCTCGGCATTCATTTCGGAGGCCGAGAATTGTCCTTGAACATAGTCGCCGTTGTTCAGGCGGAGGATTCCTGACAATTCATCGGCGAGCAATTCAGCGGTGAACAACGGTGCGGTCAGGGAGACAAGGATCCATCCCAGCAGGGGCATGGACGCAGTCACCGCGGTGGTGGGTCGTTTCATGCGATCGTGATTCTCAATTGTTTTCATCGTTCGTAGATCGGCAGGAAACGGAAGTTGAGCGCCATCGCCAAGAGCGACAAAGAGGTTTCAACGGTGGGGCCAAAGTTGCCTGAAAAGCTGCCGTCGTCGTTTTGGCTAGCTTTCAGTTGACGGATCAAATCCTTGTTCCATTTTTCCCAAGCTTCGACATCGCCCTGAAACAACGCCTGGGCTTGGTAGTAGTTGCCATAGCTCTTGTAAGAGCCACCGGAGGTGTCCATTTGATTGGTCAGGGCGGTGAGGGTTGCTTTGAATTCCGGCATATCTTTTCGACGTGAGACGGCATAGACCAAACACCCAATCGAAATTCGCGGTGTCGAATTGTCAAACCCACCCAGTCCCGCGTAAGCGACTTGTCCTGCCGGGCTGGTCATGGATTTGAAGTAGGCCACGCCTCGATCGATTGCTTCGTCAGGAACTTTGACGCCAGCGTTTCGAGCCGCCAACAATCCGACCATGACAGCACCACTGACGGAGGTGTCGGCGTCCTTGGCATCCGCTCCATATCGCCAGCCACCGTAGGAGTTCTTCTTTTGGGAGGTCACTGCGCCGCGGACAGCGAGTTCCAGGGCCTCGCCGAGCGAGCGGTCGATTTTCTTGCCGCCGGTGGTGAGCAGACGTTCGTTGACGACGCCATAGGCTTCGGCGAGGGCCAAGGTCGCGAAACCGTGGTTGTACATGCTGGCGTGCCCACCGGGCCCGCTGTTGCCACCCAGGATGCCGGAGTTGGGGTCTTGCGAGTTGACAATGCTGATCAACCCGCGGCGGATGTTCGTGCTGTAGATGCCGTAATTGGGGTCTTCCCCGGAGGCCAGGAATGTCATCACGGCCATCCCGGTCACGCCGGGGCCCGCGTAGGATCCTCCGGACCAATCGCCGGATTCGTTTTGTGACTTGGCGAGGTATTGCAGGCCTTTTTCATACATCTCACGCACGTCACGCGGGACCACATCGCCAAGCTGTGCGGTTGGGAATTGGGCTTTGGCGGATGTGGAAAAAAGCGTTCCGATCACCAGCGATGCGAGCAAAGCGACGACCGTTTGGGATCTCATTGTCTTCATTGGATCAGCCCCTGTTGCAAGAGCATCTGGCGAACGCCTTTGGCCCGTTCGGCTAGTTTTTCAACGATTTGGATTTGTTCTGGATCGAGAATGTGATCCGCTTCCTTCTCAGTGATTTCGCCGAGCCAAGTGATGAGGATGTAGTGCTGCAAAACGGCTTGGTTGTTACCGCTGGGGAGTTCTTGGATCTGTTGGATCCTTTTTTGAAACAGTTCGTGCAACTGCCGTTGTTGCTTTGCAGTCAGCGCCGCGCCGCGTCCCAACGTGGCCAGGAACACTTTGCTGCTCGCTTCCAACATCGCCCGGTATTGCTTGATTTCAATCTCTTCCAATTCGGTCGCTTGATCTTCGGTCATCACATAGCGAGTGACCTTTTGGATCAGTGATCCATTGCTGAAAATTCCTGTTGACAGTTCCTGCTGAAGCGGCGACGCCAATTGGTAGGCTTCGTTGATGTTTTGGTTGTCGTTCTTCTGTTCCATCAGGAGAAACTTTTCCCGAGCGTCGTTGACTCGGTCAAAGAAACGTTTGATGTCACCTTGCCCGGCCAATCGCAAGGCGTCTTTCTGCCTCTCTGTCAGTGGAGTGGATTGTTCGAGGCGGACGAATTGAAGTTCGATTTCTTTTTTCAAGTTGGAGCGACAACGTGCTTCATCTCGACCGTGCCGTTGAAAGATCCAACTGTCAAACTGGGCCAAGTCAATCTGGTTCTGAGCAACGCACCGAGTGGGAGCCATTCCGCCAAGTGACCCAAGCAGAATGGCAGCGAACAAACCGATCCATCCAAACGAATTCATGGCAGCCACTCCTTTTCCAAAAAACGCTCGGGGGATTGGCCGATCATGACTCCCATGCTGACCTGTTGAAAAGTGGCCCAGGCCGCTTGTTGATCGGTGTTGAGGACTTTCCGAAGCAAGTTGCTGGGGATGACCGGGACGAAGTTTGGGTTGTTGGCATAGTTGCCGATCCATTCCACATCGAGGTCTAGCCATTCGCTGAGAAAGACCGTTCGAAGTTTTCGTTGCTGGACGTCGGTGAGAACGACCTTGGAATCCAAGAGGGTGACGAGGTAGTCCGTGGCTGCCTCTCGTTCGATCCGCTCTCGTTGAGAGGATTCTTGCTTGTACTTCTGGAACTGTTTCTCGGTTAGAAGGAGCGGCAAGAAATCCAACGTGTCGTCGCGAATTCGGCGGATGGGATTTGCATTGAGCGTTTCTCCATTCAGTCCATGAAATCGAGGTAGCTGGGCGACTCGAGCATTGTTGAATAGAAGATCCCCCATCTCATCAAATGCTTCTTGAGCCGACTCGACGATGGCCTTCATCTGTTCGTCTGTTGGTTCGCAGACTCGGTGCACAAATGAAAGTTCCGCATTCACCAACGGCTTGAGAAACTCAGGCGGTTTGGGTTGTTTTGCCTCTGCCTTGACTTTCTGGGCGACCAATCGATTGAGGACGTTGAATTCTTGGATCGCCTCCTTCGTCAGTTCCTGTGATGAGACAGGACGAGGCATCCATGCCATCAGGCCGAGCAGCAGAAGACTCCAGCGGCGGATGGACATCAGGAGCCTCCCAGTCGGCTGAAGTATTGGTCCAGTCCGCGACGGAATTCTTCGGGCAGTTCCGCGCCAGTCTCACCGGTTGATTGCGTGACGTTTTTGTTCTCACGCACTTCCTTTTCGTTCTTGCTTTTGCCCAGCAAGGCCAGGGCGGAATCGGCACTGTTGCCGCCACCGGTGCCGCCTCCGGGTGAACCTCCGCCTCCTCCGCCACCCTTCGGGTTGATGCGTTTGGATCGCAGGATCAACTCAATCGCTTCGGTCTCGGCTGCGATGGCTTGCGAGCCCGTGTTGGGTTGCTTCAAGATCGAAGTGGCGTCGGTCATCACGGAGTCGACTTCGGATAGCATCTTGAGTTCTTTGGCGAAGTGCTTGGTCGCGTCCGGCAATTCGCGGATGCGTTCAATCACGTCCACGACGCGTTCGTTGATCTCCGTTTGCGTCTTGGCCAGCGTTTCGGCCGTGGCTTTGTGCTCCTTGGATTCAACCGCCGGTTTGGCTTGTTCGGTCACGCGAGTTTCGTCACGCAGGTTGACTTCGGATTCCAGGATTTGCATCACGTCGCGAACGATCGACGGGGGTAGGCTTTCCGGTGACTTGCCACCGGGGCAACTGCCATTGCAGGCGGGATCGACCAAGTTTTCAGCCCAACGATCCAGCGAGTCCGACCAGAACTCACACTGTGCGACGGACATGCCTTGTTGGTCCTCGATGGCCGCTGAAAGTTGTCGCAAGCCCCCGATCACGTCGCTGGATTTCATTTCATCCAACGTGACTTTGAATTGGGCGAAACGTCGTCGTTCGAAGTAGGCCTCCATGTCGTCCATGATGTAGGAGATCTGTTCGGTGCTTTCGTCCTCGGCGGTTTGAAGTTCCGTGAAGACCTCTTTGATTTTGTCGTCGATGCGCGGGGCACTTTGGCCGAACGCGGGTTCGAGGTGATTGGTCAGTTGCTTGGCGACCAAGTTCTGTTTGCGTGAGGCAGCCTTCAGTCGTTTGACCAACGTGCTGCCTTCTAGGTTTGCCAGGATGAGATTGAGTTCGTCGGCGATCTTGTCGAATTCGTCGAGCAGTTCTTTTTGCTCGGTGATCGCTTGCGCCATCTTCAGCGGCTCATCCTTCTTCGGTTTGTCATCCGAAGGTTGGCTCTTGCCCATCACGGTGGTCGTTGGCAAACGCAGCGCAGGGTTGCTGGGTTTTTTTGGTCCACCGGGGGAACCCTTGCCTTCGTCGGGTGAGTTGGCCGAGGATTCCATGTCGGCCAATTGCGGTGCCGCTCGCGGTTTGGGGCCAGGGTGCTTGGACGCTTGAGCACCGGGGCCGGGACCGCCCGCACGGTTTTGTCCCGCTTTGGGGCCGCCGGGACTTTGAGGGCCAGGTTTGGATGCAATCTTCGGTGCTTCTTGGGCCGCGTCATCCAGCAAATTCGCGACGCTGGGCATCCGGTTGTCGGAGAGGTCCTGAAGGACTTGCAACATCTCCGCCCAACTCTCCAGGTGGCCAACTCCGATTTCGGGATTCTTCGAGGCTGCCAAAACCAATTGGTCGCCCATCTGTCCGAGCCGTTCCAATCGACGACCGTTGGACCGTTCCGCGGCGGCTTGGCGTTCGATGTCGCGTTGGTGCTGATCCATTTCCACTTCGTCGGCGGACAACGCTCGAAGTTGCTTGTTCTTTTCGTGCAGTTGGCGTTCGCGGTCTCGAACGTCGAGAGCTTGCCGGTGCCATTTGCTCAATTGTTCGGTCATCCAGATCGCATGTTGGTCCGGGGTGAGGACGTACAACAAAAACGGCGGCGACAACACGCGAGCACGCTCGGGCAAGTAATCCTCCGCCCAAACTTGCAGTTCGATTGGTTGAGCGGGAATCCCCAGCGACTTGGCCGAGAACGTTCCCATCGCTTCCAAACTGCTGGCCGATGGATCGCCTGCCGCGAGAGCCCGTTCGCCTTCGGCCGGTTCTTCGACCGCACCGACATCCATGCCTTTCCACTGGATGCCCACGCGGCGGATGCCGAAGTCGTCGTTGGCACGGACCTGGAAGGTCAATGTTTCAGAATCCAACACGACGGCTTGGCGTTCCAGGCCATCGCAGATCAGCGTGGGGGCTTCGTCGTCAATCGCTTCGATCGACAGCGTGAACGGTTCGCGTCCCGTCAGTCCCATCTGGTCACGCCATTGGAACTGCAGCGTTTCGGTCTCAGTGGCTTGCACGGAATCACTGGCCAATTGCGGTCCATCGACTGGCCGCGATTGTTCGTTGACCTTGCCATCGGCCAGTTCACGGTTGGCAATCGCGGTCACGATGGCTTGGCTTCCGCGAACGACGGTCAAGGAGCCGCCTCGCGTGTCGATTTGTTTGGGTTCGGGTTGGCCGAGGTATTCGGGCAGGTTCACGTCCGCGACAATCTTGGAAAGTTCGGGACGCAGCGTGGGTTTCAGCTTCACCGATTGCTTCACGTCGCCCACTGTCAGCGACATTGGATGTTCGCTGAGTTGAGGCGGCACGGCAAAGGCGTACTGCCCGTCGCGAAGGGTGGCTTGGATGGGCTTTTGTTGACCGATGTGCAGTTCGGCGGACTCGGGTTGCCAACGCGAATCCTCACTCAAGGCAACTGGCAGAACAACCGGTTCGCCGTGTGGGATGTAGACGTCGTTTGCCAACGCATCGATCCGGGTGAACGTGTAACGAGGCGTGGATCCCCAGGGGGCCAGCAACCGAGTCATCGCGTTGCCCGTTGCGGCGGGGTAGGTCACCGCCAAGGCTCCGATGGCCAGAACCGTTGCGGCGGCCAAACCGGCCCAGGCTTTGTACCAGGAGTTGGGGGCAGCGACACGGAAGTCTTTGCCCGCCGCGTCGTCGGCGACTTGCGTCATCGCCGCTTGGCAAAGCTGGGGCGAGCGGGCTTGTTCGGATGCGTTGTGAGTCAGCTCGATCACGCCCAACAATCGGTCCCCGATCGAGGGCATCTTTTGGCTCAGCAATTTGGCCAGCGGCTCGAGGGCCTGGTGTTTGTAGACCCATTTGTAAATGGCCCAAGGCACGATCGCCATCAAGGCGAATCCGCCGAGCCAGAGCAGGCCGCGGAGAACCGCCGGCGTGTCGGTGAAGCGGTCCATCCCGTAGACGAGCAGGAACGCCAGCCCGATTCCGGCGACCACGATCGCGACGGCCTCGGTCAGCTTGATCTGCCAAACGCGACGCCGGTACGCCAGCAATTGCTGCTTGAGCGAATCGGGAATGCGCAGATTTGTCTGCGCGGGTGAATGGTTGTCTGCAATCTTCATATCAATCCGACTCCCTTGCGACCGATCCAAAACAATGCCAACAGAGCGATGAATCCACCGACGATTGCCGGGTGACTCCAAAGTGCGATGCGACGAATCGAAGGCGGACGATCGGGCATGGCGGACAGCCACGCGATCACGTCTTCCACTCGATCGACGGTGAAGACTTGCCCATTGGTGACGCGAGCGATCTCTTGCATCACGTCCGGGCGAGCTGGTTTTCCAATTCGTTCCAAGGCGACTCCTTGAGCAAACACCGTGGTCTGCAATGAGTCACCGGTTTGTTTGCAAAACAAAGTCAACTTGTGTTCGCCGGGTTCTTCCGGTGTGAAGCGGCCGGCAAACGCACCCCAGGCTTCACCCGAGGATTGCAATTGAATCGTTTGTGAACGGCCCGACGGAGCCACGATTTGCAGCGTCACGTCACCACCGGAAAGCGGTTCGCCACTGGCTTCCATCACGTTTGCGTTGACGCTGACCGTTTGGCGGACCTGTGGTTGTTCGGGTGAGTAATACAGCCGCATCGTTTCGCCCTGAGCCATGTTCCGGCGATACGCCATCCAGCGAACGACTTGGCCCCAGAACCGATAGTGGTACAAGTCCTCGACGCCTTTTCGCCAACGCCAAGCACCGTCGGTTCCCATGAACAGAACTTTGCCCGCCCCATACGTTCGCGTTACCAGCAGCGGCAGACGGCCGAATCGGTTGCTGACCTCTTGGTGAACGAGCAGCGTTTCCGACCCCGGTTTCGCGGCCAGCACTGGGGCGTACCACTGGAAGCCAGGCAGGTTGCCCCAGACTTCTAAGTTGTCGTCGGCGGTGTCAGCGAGTTTGGTCAGCAAACTGCGACGACCCAGTTGTGTGAGTTCGAAGTGCTGCGCGGTGCGTGATCCCCAGCCGCCCGGTTGGCCTTCATCGAGCGTGACTGGCAACAGATCTTTCAGGGGTGTTTCCTGCAAGCTGAACTGGCGGCCTTCCCAACCGGGAATGAAGACGAGACCGCTGGCTTGTTGTTCGACCAAGCCATGCAGCCACTCGCATTGTTCGAACGTCAGTTGATCGTCGTCCAAGCCCACGTCGCCGAGGAACACGACGTCGTACTTCGATAGCTCTTCTTTGGTGTCCGGGAAGGTCGCGATGTAATCGGCGTTGCCTCCGCCGCGAGCGTCGAGGCCCGGGTGAAAGAGCAAGCACGAAACCTCGACACCGGGGTCTCGCGACAAAGCGTTTCGTAGATAGCGGTATTCCCAGCGAGGCACCGATTCAATCACCAGCACTCGAAGTTTCTCTTCTCGAATCGAGATCGGGGCGGCGATCTCGTTGTTGTCATCGAGCAGTTCGTTGGGATGTTTGCTGATCGTCAGCGTCAGCGTTTCATCGCCGAGGTCTTCTGGTTCCCAGTCGACTGAATCGTTGGTGCGGCCCATCGCGGCGATGCGAATGTCCTTGGTGATCGCCTCACCTTTCGAGGTGGTCATGGTGACCGTCGCGGCGTGGTCTCGCGGCAGCGAACTTTCGATCGAAAATGGGATGCGAACTTTCTTGCCGCCGATTGCAAACGTTGGCACATCGAAGCTGAGCAGTTCGACATCGGGCAAACGTTCTTCGCTGCCAACGGGAACGGTGAACACGGGAATGCCCATCGATCGCAGACGTCCCGCGGCACGCACGGGCGCGTCGCCTTGGTTCCAGTCGCCATCGGATGCCAACACGACACCAAGCAAATGCTGGTGCTTGCGGACGACGTCCAGCAATGGACTGGAAAGGTCGGTGCCTTTCTCTTCCGCGAACTCAGCGGGCTCACCAGGGGTGACTCCGGCGGGGTTGGAGATTGGATTGATGCGGTTGGGATTGTTGGGGTCTGGTTTGGTTTCGGCGAAAGGTTCGATGACCACTTCGGCGCGTGACTCGAGCGACTTCCAAGCATCCATTTGCGTTAGCGATGCGATGGCTTCTTCGCGGGTTTGAGGTTCGGACTGCACCACGTCCCGTGTTTGCATGCTGCCGGAATCGTCGTACAGCACCGCGACGACGGGTTTGTCATCAGGGACGTACTGTTCGACCCATTCGGGACCGCCCAGCAAGATCGCGGCGATCACAACCACGATCAAACGCAACGCTTCCAGCAGCACGGTCGCTTTGCGGAAATGGTTCCGCCAGCATGCCAGGAATCCAACCACGAGCGTCAACACAATTGCCACCACCGCGATCGCGATGGTCCACGGCGTCCAAGCAAACGAGAGCGAATGGGTTTCGATCATGCCGTGGCACCTCCGACGGATGGGGAGGCCGCTTGGGCGGATTGCCGCGGCAAACACAAGATGGCTTCACCGATCATGGCGATCAGCATCAGAATCAGAAACGCTCGCCAGACTTCGTCGACCAAGGAATTGGATTCGCCCGCGGTTTGGTTGACGCGTTCCAACACCAAGCCTTGAAAGAGGTCATCGATCTGAGATTCTTTCAGCGTGTCGGTGGCGTCTTCGCCTGCCGAGCGATTGATGGCGTTGAAGCGATCGCCGTCGGCGTAGACCCCTGCGGTGAAAGCATGTTCGGTGGACAGTGAATTGTCAGGACCTTGCAGTCGTTTCCAGTTCGCCGCCAGTTCTGCATCAACGGTTCCGGCGTCCAGGCGACCGGTGTTGGCGAGCGAAGCGGCACCGTCGACCAAGGCTCGCTGGATCATCACGTACAACACCACACCGTCGGACGAAAGAGTCGAATCCTTGCCGGCCGGTGTTGTGCCGCAGAAGTAAACGCCGCCGCGTGGCGTGGGGACTCGGACCAAGACTGGTTCGTCGTTGGACAGCTTGGCCAGCGGGGTGGTTTCGCCAGAGAGTGCTGCGAGGCGATGCACCTTCAGCTTTCCAACTGGCAGGGAGGCTCCCGCCAATGTCTTGCCGAGCAAATCCGCTTCGCCTCGCCAAGTCGCGATGGACACGTCGTCTTTCAGGTCCGTCCAGGGAGCATATGAGACGCCGAACAATTCTGCCTTGGGATCCGGGTTGGCGGGAGGGAAGAAGATCACTCGGCCGCCGCGGTCCAAGAATGATTCCAAGCGTTTGCGAAGCTCGGCATTGGGAGCACCGGTGGGCAGCGGGGCTTGCCAAAGCAAGAGTGCGGTTTCGTCCCAGGCGATCGATGGAACTTCGGCGGGCAGGAGGACCTCGGCGGATGCGTCAATGTTTGGGTCGGGCGTGATCTCGGCGGCCAATCGCAGCACGTTGGCAACGTCTTCATTTGAAGACACCACCACTGTTTTTCGAGGCGGTGGCTGGTCGAAGACAAAGTAGTACGTGTTGTCAGCGTTGTTGCCGTCGGCGGGCAAAGACACGTGCCCGAGTCCGCGTTCTTGCTCGCGGTCCAAGGGGACTCGCAAGTCCGTGAATTCACCTGAACCAGAATCAAGTGGCAGCTCGACAATCGATTCGGCTCCATCGAGATCCATCCGGATGGATGTGTTCGCCGGTGTGTTCGATGTGTCGCTGTCTTCAGAATCGCTTTGAAGTTTTCCTGACAGCGTCAGCACTCGCTCATCGCCTTCGGTTCGCAGAGCGATGTCGTCGATGCGGATTGATCGGTTGGGCTGGTCCGTTCCGGCGACGGTCAGCAATCGGAAACGAACTCGGCGTCCGAATTGGGCCAGTGCATCGCGAAGCGTGGGCCAACGCCCGTCTCGTGATTGCCAATCATGCTCACGAGCGTCGGAGCAAATCCACACGTCGGTTTGCCCCATCGAGTTGGCTTGGATGGTGTCCAGTGCCGCCAACATCATCGCCGGGATGTCCGCCGATGCATCGGATGGTCCGGTCTGAGGGAGGTCCAGCAGTTCCTCGGGCGACGCCAGTTCTCGAGCCGGAGAGGAGTCCGATGCCGCGACGGTGTTGCTGTCGATCAGCAGGACTCGGCCTGCACCGAGTGTTTGCAGCGTTTCCGCAATTTGAGCGACGCCGGCTTCGAGTTTGGTTCGCGAGTCGCCCGCTGCATTGGCGTTCATGGAAGGCGAACGATCCAGCAACACGATCGTGTTCGCGGACGAACCTCCTGAGAGCGAGCTGACCAATCCACCACCCAGTGAACCGCTGGCGAGTGGTCGGCCGATGGCGATGATCAAGGCCAGCAACACCAGCGTTCGCAACGCCAGGATGGCCCATTGTCGAATGCGAGCGTAGCCACGATTCATCCGGTTTGCGGCCAGCAGAAACATCATCGCGGCCCACTGCGTCGTTTGATAACGACGCTGGTTGATCAAATGAATGATGATCGGTAGCAGGGCGATCGGCAGGGCAAACAGCATCCAGGGTTGAAGAAAGCTCATCGTCCCCCCTTTGCCATGGCGCGACGCGTCAGGAAGTTGGTCAGCACTTCCGGATAGGGTTGATCGATGCTGACCCGGTGGTAGTCAACTCCGGAGGACACCACGATTCGTTGCAGTTGATCGAGGTAGTCTTGCAAGGCGTCGTGATACCGATCTGCGATCTCACTGGGTTCGGCGAAAATGGCTGTGCCACCTTCCATGTCGAGGAAGCGTGTCGGCCGCGAAAATTCGAAGTTCAGTTCCATCGGATCGAGCAGATGGAAGAGTGATAGATCGTGTTTGCGAAATCGCAAGTGTTCGAAGCAACTTCGCAGTTGATTGGGATCGACAAAGAAGTCCGAAATCACGATCACCATCGCGGCTTGGCGGGTTGTTTCGGCCAGTTCGTGCAAGACGTCGGCGAGATGGGTTTCGCCTTGGCCGCGAGTTTCTTCGAGGGCATCGAAAATGGTTTTGAGGTGAGCCGGGTTGCGGCGTGGAGGCAGGTGACCGGTGATGCCATTGGAAACACATGACAGCCCCACGGCGTCGCCCTGTTGCACCGCCAAGTATCCAATCGCGGCGGCGATGCGACGGGCGTACTGCAGTTTGTTGAGTTCGCCGGAGCCGTATTCCATCGAACCGCTGGTGTCCAAAACCAATTGCAAACGCAGGTTCGTGTCGGCTTCGAATTCTTTGACGTAGTAGCGATCGCTGCGACCGTGTGCTCGCCAGTCCAATCGTCTCAGGTCATCGCCGGGAACGTACTTCCGGTACTCAGCAAACTCCACACTCGCGCCCCGCATGGGACTGGTGTGCCGACCGGACACGTTCCCCCGCATCGGTCGTCGCGCAAACAGAGGCAACCCCGACAAGCCTGCCAAGACCTTCGGTTCCAAAAATTCGCGAGGGGTGTGTTGTTCTGACAAAGTGCTGAGTTGTGAGTTGTGAGTTGTGAGTTGTGAGTTGTGAGTTGTGAGTTGTGAGTTGTGAGTTGTGAGTTGTGAGTTGTGAGTTGTGAGTTGCGAGTTGCGAGTTGCGAGTTGCGAGTTGCGAGTTGCGAGTTGCGAGTTGCGAGTTGCGAGTTGCGAGTTGCGAGCTAGGAGCTAGGAGCTAGGAGCTAGGAGCTAGGAGCTAGGAACCCCAAGGAGCAAAGCGACGCGTCGTCCCCTCTCCCCCGGTTTCCGGGGGAGAGGGCAAGGGTGAGGGGGCATTCCAAACACCATCATTCACGCCCCCTCCATTCCTCACCCATCGCCCGCAAAATCGCGACACCAACGGCTTCGGTGTTTTCCAAGACATCCGCATTGCAAAACCGGATCACGGTCCAACCTTCGCGATTCAAGTGGGCGGTTCGGCTCATGTCTTGTTTGGCTTGCTGTTCGTGGTGGTCGCCATCGAGTTCCACGATCAATCGTTTCTCGGCGCAGGCGAAGTCGGCGATGAAGGGTGGGATTGGACACTGGCGTCGGAATTTGTGTCCGTTGAGTCGACGGTTGCGAAGCAGAGTCCAGACGAGTGATTCGGGTTTGGTTTGGTTCGTGCGGAGCTTGCGAGCGTGGTGGGTGAGTTGAGGTGGTTGGCGGATTGGCATGGCTGGTTCTTGTTGGTGGATTCCCCCTCACCCTTGCCCTCTCCCCCGGAAACCGGGGGAGAGGGGACGACGCGTCGCTGACGCTCCTTTGCTAACAGCTAGTAGCTAGTAGCTCTCATTCCTCTTCGAGTAATCTTGTCACGATGTCTCGGGCGGACATGCCTTCGGCTTGGGCGGCGAAGGTGGTGATCAGCCGGTGCGTCAGGACGGGCAGAGCCACGGCGCGGACGTCTTCTGTGCGGACCATGTAGGAACCTTCCAAGGCAGCGCGAGACTTGGCACCCAAGATCAAATCTTGAACCGCTCGCGGGCCGGCTCCCCAGGACACCAAGGGCAGCAACCACGACGGCGCGGTGCCGCCAGCCGGTCGAGTCTTGCGGACCAATTGGGCGGCTTCCGTGTAGATGTGATCGGGCACCGGGATCCGGCGGACGAGGTCTTGATTGGCGATGATGTTTTCAGCCGTCATCAAGTGCTGGAGTTCAGGCAGGCGTCCGCCGGTGGTCGTGCGAGCGATCGCGATCTCTTCTTCTTCGGATGGGTAGTCCAGTTCAATCAAGGCCATGAAGCGATCCAGTTGTGCTTCTGGCAACGGGTACGTGCCTTCTTGTTCGACAGGGTTTTGTGTCGCGAGCACCATGAACGGTGGGGGCAAGTCAAAGCCTTTGCCGACGACGGTGATGCGTTGCTCTTGCATCGCTTCCAGCATCGCGGCTTGTGTCTTGGGTGGAGCCCGGTTGATTTCATCGGCCAACACAATGTTGGCGAACACGGGCCCATGAGCGAATTGGAACTCGCGACGCCCATCAGCGTTGTCTTGCAAGATGTCGGTGCCGGTGATGTCCATCGGCATCAAGTCCGGTGTGAACTGGATGCGACTGAACTGCAGCGACATCGTTTCGGCGAGCTTGCTGACCAGCAATGTTTTGGCGAGTCCCGGGACACCCATCAGCAAAGCGTGCCGCCGCGCAAACAGACACACCAACAACAAATCGACCGTTTCCCGTTGGCCGACAATCACCCGAGCCAGCTCGTCTCGGAGTTGCTGGGTCAAACGTCCGAGGCGGTCGACGGCTTGGACATCGTCATCGCTCAGCGATGGTTCCGTCACCGAGGAAACGGATGAACTATTGGAGACCGCCGATTGCGACATCTGGAATATCCCGTCGTGAACATGGTTGTAGCGAGCAGGTTACTATAACGCCCATCTGTTGGACGAAGCAAAGTTTGAATGGGGAGTGGCCGTTGTTTTTTCCAAGACGAAAGAACAAATGCCGCCGTGCACCATTGAGTCTGGAACAAAACTTTTTTTGCCTTGAGGGGAGTGATGATGCAGGACACTGTTTGCAAAGGCCGCGGAAAACAGCGGCAAAATGGATTTGACTGGCACTCGAAGTGGCTGGGGATGATCCTGGTGCTCGCCGCGACGGCGGTGCCGGGCGGTTCCTCGAAAACTCATGCACAAGACGCTCTTCGCGCGGTGGTGCAGACGGACTTGTTGGCGGATCCATCGCCCGTCGAGAAGGTCGGTGGGCGATATGTCCCCGATGATGCGATTGGGCTGTTGATGATTTCATCCGAATCCTTGTGGAACAATGAGATGTTCCAACTGTTTCCAACGGAAGTCTTTCGGGTGCAGGCGATGGAGACGGTGGGCTTTGATCCGATGGAGGTCCGTGAGATCCGCGCCTCATTCGCTTTGTCTCCGACAACCGGCCAGCCCGAGTTTGGTGGCGTCGTGACGGTGGATGGATCGGTTGATGAGGCGGTGCTGCTGGAGGCCCTGGATGTGAACGCCCAGTCCATGCAGTTGGGTGGTCGCACGGTGTATCAGGTGCAACCTTCGCCACCGGTGGTTCTATGTCAGTTGGAAAAGAACGCTGCCGATTCAGAAGTTTGGTACATCGGGACCTTGGAATACATGGACCGGGTGGTGGCGGCGAAGGCGGAAGTGATCGAAGCCGAGCGAGGTCCCTTGCCCAATCGAGTCGCGAATTTGCCGGCTCGCGATGGAGTGTCGCTGGTCGTTGAGATGCAATCGATCCGGCCGATGGTGAGTGGGTTGGCGATGAATGCGGCGGGAAGTTTGCCGCCGCGGTTGCAGCCGCTGGGGCAGATCCCCGGTTTGACCGATGCGGTGCTCTTGCATCTCGGTCTGATCGACGAGGCGACCTCAATGGAGTTGACCGTGGTTGCGATCGACGATTCCGCAGCGGAGCAGATCGAGTCCATTGTTCAAGACTCGTTGATCGAGGCGGAAGCGATGGCCGACGCTGCGATTCAGAGAGAACTCAACGCGTCGGAGATGTCCCCGGCAATGCGGCAGGCAACGGAAGCGTATGCCGAGCGAGTCTCAGCCTTGGTGAAGGAGGCGATTCAACCAAATCGTGTGGGCACCGATTTGAGCATCGCGATCGAGTCGAAGATGGGGATCGCATCCACCGGCGTGTTGGTGGGATTGTTGCTGCCGGCTGTGCAAGCCGCCCGGGAAGCGGCGCGTCGGATGCAGTCATCCAATAACATCAAGCAGATCATGTTGGCGATGCACAATCATCACGCCGCTTTCGGCGAACTGCCTTTCTCTGCCATTGTGGATGACGATGGGAATCCGTTGCTGAGTTGGCGAGTGGCTCTGTTGCCCTTCCAAGACGAGAATGAGCTGTACCAGCAATTCCGATTGGACGAACCTTGGGACAGCGAGCACAACCTTCCCTTGGCTCAGCAGATTCCTTCGGTCTATCAGCCGCCCGGCGCGATCGTCCCGCCGGGGCACACGATCTACCAAGCCGTCGTTGGCGACGCGATTGGTCTGAAACCGAGGCAGCGAACTGGGTTTCGGGAATTCTTGGACGGACTTTCGAATTCCGTTTTGGTTTTGGAAACGAATGCGGAGCAAGCCGTTGTCTGGACCAAGCCGGAAGACATTGCGATTGACCTGGACGATCCGCTGAAGGGACTGGGGCAGGCTTGGCAGGGAGGCTTTCATGTCGGCATGGGCGACGGCGCTGTGAAATTCATCACGGACCAGATCGACCCGGAGCTCTTTCGGAAACTGCTGACGCGAGCCGGGCACGAAGTGGTCGCTATTCCGTAGAGATTCGGAATGGGGCTGGGGGCTTCGAAGCGCGCCGTCAATTGCTGAACGCCCGGTCAATTGCTGTTGGTGCCGACAAGGTGACACGTCCCTTCCGCAGCCTGACGCTGATTGCTCGAGTGTTGCTGGCCTGTTTTTGAGCCAGGTTGGAAAAAAGGGGACGTGGAAAAAAGGGGACGGGGGTCTTTTAGGAAAAGACCCCCGTCCCCTTTTTGCGTGGGTTGGTGTGGCGACGTTAGGTTGCCGTCGGCACCTTGGCGTCCAACTGCACGGGTGCGGGGCCGCCGCTGCATCCACAGCCCGTGCCGCATTGTTGCAGTCGTTTTTCGATCTGCAGCGATGTCGGTGTGGTTGCCAAGCCGCCCAGTGCAGTGCAGCGGTGTTCGCGGGGCATGCGTTCGGAAACTCGGCGTGCCGCGTCGATGGTTTCGTCCAGTGGAATGACGGGATCGAATCCAGCCAAGCACATGTTGGCACATGAGATTGCGTTGCTGGCCGCGATCACGTTTTTGCCCAAGCAGGGGACCTCGACACGATTGGCAACGGGGTCGCAAATCAAACCCAACATGTTTTGCAGTGCCATCGATGCGGCGCCGGCGGCCTGTGTGGTGGTTCCGCCCGCCATCGTGACCAGTGCTGCCGCGGACATCGCTGCGGCCGAACCGCCTTCGGCTTGGCATCCGCCGACTTCGGCAGCGAAGCTCCAAGCGGTCGCGATGAACACGCCGATCAAACCGGCCGCCAGAAACGCTTTGGCGATTTCTTCGTCGGAGAGAGACAGGGACTCGCCCATCGCCAAGCAGGTTGCAGGCAGTGCCGCGCAGGCTCCCGCAGTGGGGGCGGCAATGATGACGCCCATTGAGCTTTTCACTTCCATCATCGCGGTGGTGTAAAGCACGATTTGGTTGAGTGCACCTGCATCAAGCAGTTGTCCCGACTGCAACTTGTCGCGAAAACCGCCGGACTGGTATCCGAGCACTCGGTCGGCGTACTCGGTGCCGTTCAGGCCGGACTCAATGCTGGTGCGAGCGATCTGGACGATCTCGATCATGCGGTCCAAGACTTCACGCTCGGTCAAACCGCCACGCTGCATTTCATATTCGACCGCCCATTTCCAAAGTGGCTTGGAATCCACATCGGCTTGCGATGTCAGTGTGTTGCAATCTTGGAACGGGAGTGTTGCGTTGGGGCGCGAGCGGATGGGAAGCACTGGTGCCAGGTGCACCATCGGCTCGATGATTTTCCAGGGCAGGGCGGTTTGCAACGCGGTCGAGTCGAGTGGCCTGCTCGATTGAATCTGCAGCATCACATTGTTGTCCAGCGTTCGCACGTGAACGCAATCGGCTGACAATGCTTGAGCGAGGGCGCCGCCGTCGAGCGACTGAATGGTTGTGCTGGAGGCGAGTTCATCGAGGCGAACGAGGGTCTCGTCAAAGCCACCGTCCATGGAGACCTCGAAGTCATCGATTGAGGTGACTTCAATCATTCCCCCGCCGGTTGAGATTGCGATCAAGGTGTGTGATTCTTGCTCGCCGCAAACCGTCAGGCGGTAAGTGTTCGGATGAGCGTCGCCGAAGTCGCCGTATTCGAATTCAAAGGCGATGCCATTGTCGATCAAGTGTTGGCGAGAGTTGGGCAGGCGTTCGTCGTGGGCTTCCCATCCGAGCAGCCCGCCGAACAGGCCCATGTCAGATCCTTGGCTGGTGTGGGTCGCTGGCAGCGATCCGGATTCGTCGAACTGGATCAGCACATGCTGGAGATCGCCTCCCACCAAGTCACGGGCCAGACGCCCAATGCGGAGTGCCGCGGCGCAGTGCGAACTGCTGGGGCCACGCATCACTGGGCCGATGACGTCATTGAAGATGCTGACGGTCATGGAATCGCTCAACTGCAGCAAGAAAAGGAGAAGGAGGAAGCGAAGACTCTGACTCAATTGATTAGCTGCGTCAAATTATCGGCGGTTCGACGGCGGCGGATGGATGCTTGTTTCCCCTAAGGGGTCGATTCGGGAGTCGTCGGCGTTGTGCGTTTGGTTGTGTGGCGAAACGTCGGGTTGTGTAGCGAAACTCGTCAAGGGTTTCGACTGGCTCAAAGAACTCTCCATGCCGCCGTGGCCAAGGACCATGGCGGCATGGAGAGTGGCGGCGTGAGGGGGGCCATGTCCGTCGGTGGCGCTGTCGCATACCGACGGCTACCATCTGCCATCCCTCCCGGGATGGAAACTCGCGCAACCATAGTGCGTCACAACCCCAGACATTTGGGCAGGTACGCAGGTGTCATCGGGGATGTGAGCCGTTTGGCGTTAGCCACGGTTCCCACGCAAAACCGGGGCGAGCGCTGGGCTGTCAAAAGGTTGGTATTGACACGGAAAATGCGACGTTGATTTTTGTTCTGTCCTACGCCCCAACGGGGCAGCTCTAAGATAGCC